>NZ_CP018061.1:235000-550000 GCF_002813755.1 Enterococcus mundtii
GAAAACAGTTGAACGAAAGTTCAGCTGTTTTTTTGTTTACTTTTTTGAAATAGCAAAAGTTATTGTCAGTATTCTAGTCAAAAAAATACATGGTCTTGAAAAAAATTTTTTTCAAGGTCATGTACTTTATTTAAGTCGATCTAAGCTTTTTCTCTAAATAGAAATGAGTTTCATTTGACCAATAATCTAAAATGTTGATTGTCCAATTATTGCATCTTGACTAAAGAATGGCTTCGATTGCTTCTTTCATTTTTAATGGTGAAGTTTTTGGCGCAAAACGTTCAATTATTTGACCGTCTTTATCAATAAGGAATTTTGTAAAATTCCATTTGATTGCAGGTGTCAAAGTACCTGGTGCTTGTTCTTTTAAATAATCAAATAGGGGATCAGCATCCCCGCCATTGATTACCGTTAGTTGATGCATGGGAAATGTAACACCATACGTTGTTCGGCAGGCTTCCGCAGCCTCATTTGCAGAAGCTACTTCTTGCTTGAATTGATTCGATGGGAAACCTAACACTACTAACCCTTTTTCCTGATACATCTGGTAAAGCTCTTCCAACTGTTCAAATTGCGGCGCCAAACCACATTTTGTTGCAGTATTAACGATGATCATAGGGTGGCCCTTGTATTTGTCCAATGAGTAAGTTGTCCCATTTTCTAATGTGACGTTAAAATCATAGATATCCATTCGTTTTTTCCTCCTATTTGTTGATGTATAATAAAGGGTTTGCTGACGTAGTCCCCTAAACTGAAAACATAATGAGCGAAAGTCAATGCCTTCGATCATTAGCCAACATGGAAGACTAAGAGATATTATTTGAGTTTTCTCTTAAAGTTCACGCCAAATTGTCTTTCTCATAACTTACCAAAACAAGCCGTAAAAGACAAAGATTTGGCATGTTCTTTTGTCTTTTACGGCTTATGACTATGAGATAGAGGTCACTTTCCTCAATCTCTATTATGATTAAATAAATGTATGGTCTGTTTATACTCCGACGTCTGACCATTCATCTCGTTTTGCTAAAAATTCACGCGCTAAAGCTTGTGCGCCTTCTAACGTATGGTTTGCAGCCCAGCCACATTGGATTTCGTTACTTGCTGGAACTTCTGTTGCTTGTAGCACATCTTTCATCGTTTTTTCTAAAACATCTAAAATATCGTCATAATTTTCATGATTGATGACAGTAAGATAGAAGCCTGTTTGGCATCCCATTGGTGACCAGTCTACAATATAATCTGCATGATTACGGATGTTTTCGGCAGTTAAATGTTCTAAAGAATGCAAACCTGCCATATCCATGTGTTCTTTGTTTGGCTGTTTGAAACGGACATCATATTTGATGATCAAATCGCCATGCTCGCCTTTTTTACGATCAGCTACACGAACATAAGGGGCTTTTACTTTACGGTGGTCTAAATTAAAACTTTCGACATTCATTTTCATATTGAATTACTCCTAACTATCTGATGATTCTTTTTAGGGAAATGAAAATCCTCTAAAAAGATTGGGTCGATTTATCTAAATTCTAACACTTATTGCAGGTCAGGTGTAGAAAACTGATTGATTTTTTTTCAATTCTTTAAAGATAAAATGGATCAGTGATTTTTCAATTGGGTAAAGGCTTGGTTCAAATCATCTAAAAGATCTTGGGCGTACTCGATTCCTACGGATAAACGAATCAATCCGTCTTTGATTCCAGCTTTTTCGCGTTTTTCTTTAGGTACAGAGGCATGAGTCATCACAGAAGGAATTTCCACTAAACTTTCGACACCACCTAAGCTTTCAGCGAGGATAAATAGTTGCAAAGCTTCTACAAAAGGAATTGCATCTGCGTCGTTTTTCAAGGTAAAGGAAACCATTCCGCTATAGCCGGACATCTGTTGTTTCGCAATTTCATGATTATTATGGGTTGTTAGACCAGGGTAATAGACTGCTTCAACTTCAGGATGGTTCGCTAATAATTCTGCTACAGCATAGGCATTTTTTTGATGTTCTTCCATACGCACACTAAGAGTTTTGATCCCGCGTTGCATCAACCAACTATCTTGTGGACCTAATACGCTACCGATGGCATTTTGATAGTAACCAATTTGTTCCGCCAACTCTTGGTTGTTTGTCGTAACTAATCCAGCAACGACATCACTATGCCCGCCTAGATATTTTGTGCCACTGTGTAAAACAATATCAGCGCCTAATTCTAAAGGTTTTTGAAAGTATGGTGTAGCAAATGTGTTATCCACGATTGTTAACAGGTCACGATTTTTTGCAATGGCAGCCCCTGCTTTCAAATCGGTGATTTTAAGTAGAGGATTACTTGGTGTTTCTAGGTACAAAGCTTTTGTATTGTCTTGAATTGCTTCTTCAATCTGTGCAAGATTACTTGTATCGACGATCGTATACTCTAACCCATTTTTTGTAAGAACATTATCAAATAAACGGAAAGTTCCACCATAGACATCATCGCCTAAGAGAATGTGATCTCCAGATTGGAATAAGGAAAAGACTGCATGGATTCCTGCTAGACCTGAGGCAAAGGCAAAGCCACGAACGCCACCTTCTAAGTCTGCGATCAATTCTTCTAAAGCAAAACGTGTTGGATTACCTGAACGTGAATATTCGTATTCTTTCGGTTGTCCAACTGCATTTTGGCGGTAAGTCGATGTTTGATAGATCGGTACGCTAACTGCACCGGTTGTCGGATCTTCACTAATACCACCATGGATCAATTTTGTTTGAATATGCATAATTATTTCCTCCAATTTCTTCATTGAGTTTATTGTGTCGTTTGTTGCTTACAGATAAATATTTTTTGATAAGTAACGATCGGACGTGTCTGGAAATATGGTCAGGATAGACTGTCCGTTCGGTAGACGTTGTGCTTCTTTTAAGGCTGCGGCAAAAGCGGCTCCGCTCGAGCTGCCTACTAATAATCCGTGTTCTTTTGCTAGTTGACGTGTGTAAGCAAATCCTTCAGCATCAGAAATCGTTTCAAATTGATCAATTGTCAACTCACTAAGAAAAGGGGGGACAAATTCAACGCCGATGCCTTCAATTTCGTGCCCATGTGAAGAACCACCATTCAAAATTGATCCTTCTGGCTCAACACCAATCAGGCGAAGTTCAGGTAAACGATCTTTTAGAAATTTTGCGGTTCCAGCAAACGTACCACCACTTCCAATACCGGCAACAAAACTATTGATTGACCCTTCCAATTCTTGAAACAATTCAGGCCCCAATGTTTGGTAATAAGTGGCTGGATTGTCTGGGTTTTCAAACTGCAAGGGAACATAACTATTTGGGATCTCAGAAGCTAATTGTTTACTTTTTTCGATCGCACCAACGATTCCTTCTTCTGTAGGAGTGTGTACGATTTTTGCGCCTAGTGCCTGCATGATTTTTTGTTTTTCTATACTAAATTTTTCTGGTACGACAAAAATTGTTTTTAAATTGAATTTCAAAGCTGCCAGACCTAAACCAATCCCTGTGTTACCAGCAGTTGGCTCAATGATCGTTGTTTCTTGATCGATTTTTCCGCTCTCAAGACCGGAAGTCAATAAATACAAACCTAAACGGTCTTTGATACTACCTCCTGGATTCAAGTATTCCAGTTTTGCATAGATCACGGAATCTTTTGGCATAGGAAAATCTTGCGCAGTAAATTTATAGACGGGTGTATGCCCGATTGCTTCAGTAATTGATGAAATGATCACGAATCCAAACCTCCAAAAAAGTAAAATAAAAAGGAGCTGACTATTTAATCAGCTCCTCGTAAGATCATAAATTGAAAAGACCAAGAAAGAAAACACTTTCACTACAGAAAGAGATCTTTCATTCAACTATGAAGGGCAATTAATAGACATGGCAAACAGTATGCTGTTTTTATACACCATACAACAACACTTCAATTGTTTTAAGTAATTGATTGCCATGTTTATCCCTCCAATAATGATTTAATTAAAAATAGCATGAAAAAATAAGAAAGTCAAAGACTATCATTTGAAAAGCAATAATTTCCTAGTTTTATAGACGTTTGTCTGATACAATAAGGGTGATTATGATTAAGAAAAAAAGGAGCAAAAAATAATGATCTCAGCAAGCGATTTAAAAGCCGGAATGACATTTGTCCAAGACGGAAAATTGATCAAAGTAATTGATGCAAGCCATCACAAACCTGGTAAAGGAAATACTGTGATGCGTATGAAGCTAAAAGATGTTCGTACTGGTGCTACTTATGATACGACACTAAGACCAGACGAAAAATTTGAAAAAGCACACATTGATACAAAACCAGTTCAATACTTATACACAATGGATGATACAGCATTCTTTATGGATCTAGAAACATACGAACAATATGAGATCCCTGTAGAAACTGTAGCTGAAGAAATGAAATTTATCTTAGAAAACATGGAAGTTAAAATCCAATTCTTCGGTAGCGAAGTGATTGGTGTCCAATTACCAACAACAGTTGTCTTACGTGTCGTTGAAACACAACCATCGATCAAAGGTGCGACAGTGACTGGTTCTGGTAAACCTGCAACGATGGAAACAGGCTTAGTAGTCAATGTTCCTGATTTCATTGAAGCGGATGAATTACTAGAAATCAATACAGCAGAAGGTTCATACGTAAAACGTGCAAAATAACCGAGTGTAGTAAAAAAGCTTTTAAGCAGGATGCTTAAAAGCTTTTTTTTATATTAATCAGTTAATCAGCAAACAATGTTTGTAGTTTTAAATGATGGACTTCTAACAGTCGTTGATACAGATTTGTTTCAAAGTCTCTATAATGACAAAAATCAAGGACTGTATACTTAGAAGAATCAAGACCATTAGGAATCAGCAGGGGGGAACCAAAGATGAAAAAGTCATATTCTTCAGTGATGGGAAGCGTGAGTCGCTCGATATCTACAAAGGGGATCTTCTTGCCTAAATTCAAGATTTCTGCGGAGATCAGATGCTCAGAGACGTTGACAAACCCAACTTTCAATTTATAGTTTTCATCGATTTCTGAATAATATGGATAAAGTAAACTGGCTTGTAGAAAGGCTAATTCACTTACGCAAGATTTCAACCAGGTATAGTTTTTTCGTTGTGCGATTTTTTTCCAAAACCCTTCGATTTTGATTGTCAAGATACGTAAAAGTGGGTATTTATCTTGAATATAAGAAGAGATAAATAATGTGGTCAAAGGAATTTTTTGCTTGAACATGCTAAAGTTACCGATGGATAGATAGAGATTCAAAAGCAAAGCGGGCTCTTTTTCAAAATGGAATGTACCAATAAATGTCTGACAGTGCTCTTGAAATTCCTCTAAAATAGCTTTGATCTCATTACTCGGTTGTTGATAGGAATGTTGCACGATCGGCACACGAATATCTTGATTAGAGGTAAGAAACGGCCAATAATAGAACAAATAAAACAAAGAGTTTACCTCTAAGATATCTAAACGAAGATTCGCAATTTTGAAGAAGTCGTAAAAAAAGTCAATGTTTGTTTCACTTGGAATAAAGGAATCTCTCGATAATCGATAGATATCCGTAAAATGATTATTTTCGATCCTCAGCAAACAAATCAGACAATGGAGACTAGCTTGTTTTTTTCCTAAATCAAACTTATTCTTGTGTTGCGATCCTTCGTGCTTATAAATCAATGCGCGAACTTCTTGGCTGTAAGGAATACTATCCAGACTTTCTCCTAATGAAACAAACCAAAAGAAGTTGAAAAAAATGATACGAATCAGCATTTCAGAACCAGATAAGGTAAGATTCGATAAATTCAAATTGATATTGTACTCCTTCAAATATTCAGCCAATTTTTTTGTTTGTCGAAAACATGTTGAGCGGCTGATAAAATGGCGATTGCAAAAAGCTGCAAGATCTTCATCTTGTTCAGTCAGAAGACTGATCAATAATTTATAAGGAACACTTTCTGTTGATAGGAAATGTTGGTATTGGGTATATTGAACAAGTTGTTCAGGAATGGATAACTTGTTTTTAGTATGTAACAGTTTAATATCAGTAAATTGTTCTAAATCATCTTGTATAGCACATAGGATTTTTTTGAAACGGGTCGGACTGAAATAGAAATCTAAGTTTTCTCGTACATGATCTAAACTATATTCCCCCGGCCATAAGGTCATTATCTTTCCATACACATTTAATTTCATTCTTGCATGGTCATCTAATAAAATTTTTTCAATCAATTCTTCACCTTCTTTTTATATTTTTATTATTAATACCGTATTTATTTTTCCTTGTAAATACTTGTCTCAATTTTCTAAAAAAACTCTACCGGATTTAGAAATATTTTTTTAAAATTTGTCTCAAAATTATTGCTCAATGAGTATATTTTGTGAGAGAAAAGAATAATAAATCGGTTTTAAATAACTAATCATTCAATGTATTCGTTTTACTATATCAAATTTAAAGCTCCTTAAAATAACTGTAATTTAATAGTTAGAGACAAAAGAGAAGAGAACTAGAAAGATTAGTGAATTTTTTCTTTTTTTTATATTATCTAATTGAATTTTAAAGTTTTTCTAAGGAGGTATCCATAAATGAAGAAGCGAAATTATTTCATCGTTTTCTGTCTATTTTCTCTATTTTTCGTCACCTATTTCTATTTCCAAAAAGGAAAGACTGTGGCAGCTAATGAAGAGGCAACCATTGAAGTCTTAAATAATGAATATGGCAAAGTAAGTATTAGGAAAATAGATCGTCAGCTAACGGTCGTGTATCGATTAAATGAGCAAACACAAGAAAACAGATTTTTATTCCAGTTACATCCAAAAGATGCACCTGAAACGAATCTGCTTTCCTCTTATGTTTCTCAGGAATATCAAGAATACACAGATGAGCAACAACGAAAATGGCTAGCAGGTGATTTTTCTCAAGCCATTGAAGAAAAAGAATTGACCATTGAATTGCCGAGTACGAGCAAAGAATTTCAACTCAATATTCAGATAGAAGAAAAAACGGGTCAGTTACTTTTATCTGACCCAGCTTCCTTTTCATTTTCTATAGATAACGAGAATCAGGAAACTGCACAAACGAGTGAACCAACGTCTGAAACCACGACTTCTTCTGAAAACAGTGAGGTGTCGGATGATTCATCGATAGCTAAAAACGAATATCGTCCGTTTGAACAACCAAAATTATTCAATGAACAGTTGAAACCGAAAGGGTTAGCGACGATTGAACCGGAATATACCACAGATGAGCAAGGAACCTATCCGCAAGCGATGTGGCAACCGGAAAATGACGAGAATGTACGAAATCATCAAGGGAATCGTCATGGTCAATCACAATGGGATGGATTGACGAATTGGGATGGTGACCCAACCAATCAAAACAATTCTTATATTGAATATGGTGGGGAAAAAGAAGAAGCCGATTACGCAATCCGTAAATTTGCCAAAGAGACAGCGACTCCTGGATTGTTTGACTTGTATCTGAATGTTCGAGGAAATACCCAAAAAAATATCCCTCCTTTAGATGTCGTTCTGGTTGTTGACTGGTCTGGCAGTATGAATGAGGACAATCGTATTATTGAAGTGAAGAATGGGATTGATCGATTTGTCGATACCTTATCAGAAAGTGGTGTAACGGAAAAAATCAATTTAGGTTATGTTGGTTTTTCTAGTGAAGGCTACGACAATCGAACGATACCGATTGCAGGATTTGATTCTGTAAAGGAAGAAATCCAAGCAGCCACACCTGATTCAACAAGTGGTGGTACGTTTACTCAAAATGGTTTACGTCAGGCAGGCGAGATGTTGTCTGAACAAAATGGTCACAAAAAGGTGATCGTTCTTTTGACTGATGGTGTTCCGACATGCTCCTATCACGTATCAAGTGTGGTGACTGAAGAGGACGTTAGTTATTATGGCGCGACTTTTAGCAATCAAGTCGATCATCCCGAATATACTTCAAAAATTTCCCCGCCTTATCTTGTACCTGTTAGAGACCAATATTCACAATGGCGTTGGATCAATTCAACGTTTACAGCAACGATTGGTGAAGCAATGGCATTGAAACAACGAGGAATCGAGATCCATGGCTTGGGTATACAGTTGCAAGGAGATGAAACTGAAGGCATCACGAAAGAGGAAGTAGAACGTCGAATGCGTAAGATGGTTTCCACTGGCGAAGACGGCACGGCATATTATGAATCTGCCAATGAGTCTACAGATATTGCTGATTATCTAGCCAAAAAAGCTGTGCAGCTTTCTGGAACAGTCGTTGATGGAAAAATCACTGATCCAATCATTGATCCATTTGTTTATCAACCAGACAGCGCTTCTGTTACAAGTGTAGGGACAACCCCTCTATCGATTGAGCCACTTCTCTCTATTGATGGGCAAACGATCAACGTCGATAAAATCTATTTAGAAAAAGGGCAAGAAATCCAACTACATTATCAAGTGAGACTCCAAACAGAAAGCAAAATGTTCGAGACTGATACTTGGTATCAAATGAATGGGCAAACAATCTTCCAACCAACGAGCAACCCAGATGTTCTTGCTAAATTCGGTGTGCCGTCAGCCAAAGCACCAGGTGTATCTCTTGATTTTTTCAAAGAATGGGAAGAATTTGATCAAGATACGACGACTCGACCAGAGAAAGTGATTTACGAAATCAAGCGAACAGGAATCACCGAAACATCTAGTTGGGAAAGTGGCTATGTACAATTAAGTAAACCGGAAGAGGAGAACACCAATGTTTGGGAGCGAACCAATATCACCAAACTTCTAGCGTCCAGTGAAGCGTCTCGTGAAACCCTCAGCTTGCCAAAACACAACAATCAAGGGCAAGAATTTCACTATGAAGCGGTGAATGAGTTAGATGTACCAGGATATCAATCAGAAAAAGTCAACGCAACGACTTGGAAAAATAAAAAACAATTTGTTCCTTTAGATTTAAAAATAACCAAGAAAACTTCGTCAGCTGACCATCTCCTAAAAGGAGCAGTGTTTCAACTAACGATTGAAGGTCAGGAGATTCAGCTGATCGACCATGAGGATGGTACCTATTCATTGCCAGAAGGCACACGCCTTGAAAAAGGAAAATCTTATACATTGACAGAAATCAGTGCACCTGCTGGACATGAAAAATCGGAAAAGCAGGCGTGGGAAATTGCTATTTCTGACAATGGGGAAGTAACAGTGGACAAACAACAAGCTACAGTCACTGATCAAGTGATCCAATTGACGATTGAGAATCCATTTGCAGACCTTCCGATAGCCATAAGAAAATATACCGAAAAGGACAAACAAAAAATCAATCTGGCAGGAGCAACTTTTGCTTTACAAATAAAAGGAGAAACAGGAACCTATCATACACTGAAAGAGGAAGTTACCGCGTCATCAGGATTGGCAGAATTCGTGATACAAAAAGCGGGTGAATATCGCTTAGTAGAAACAGCAGGACCGCTTGGTTACGATACGATTCCAGGAAACTATGAATTTAAAGTTGACCCTTACGGTACGATTCTCTATGACGGAGAAAATGTAGAGGAAGATACCGTTTGGACATTGACGCATATGAATCAAATCAAACCTTTTGATTTAACAGTCCTAAAGCGAACGGATACAGGACAGGTGTTAAAAGGGGCAGTCTTCCGACTATCCGGTTCAGATGGACAGGTTGAATTACCAAACGACGATAAAGCAACTGATACATTTGTTTTTGAGAACCTAAAACCGGGTGAGTACACGTTGGAGGAAATCAAAACACCAGAAGGTTATCTGGGGTTAGAGCAACCCGTACAGATCGTTATCCAAACGGATGGAAAAGTAACTGTAGATGGTGAACCATCAGAAATCCAGTTACAAACTGATCATACGAACAACCAAATCCATTTGGTCATCACCAATCAGGCATTGATCCCACTGCCTGAAACCGGAGGATCTGGCCGACTTGGCTTCCTATTATTAGGTATCCTTGCGATTGTTTCATTTGTCGTTTATTTAAGGGGGATGAGACGAGGAGGCATTTCAAGTTGACCAAGTATTATTGGTTCTTGCTGTTGTTGCCTTTTCTGTTAGTTGGTGGTGCCAAAACGTGTATCGCCCAAACACAAGAGATGGTCCAGTTGATTGTCCATACTACGCAACCCTCATCAGATAAACAAACGGAATCTCATAAAGCGAGTTTTGCGGTTTACGATGTGACAAAATCATTTTATCAATTACGTAAAAAAGGATTTACTGTCGAAGAAACACAACAAATCATTGCGCGACAAGGTACTTCAGCAGGTTCTTTTCTAATGGAAAAACTGGTGAAGTCGAACAATGATGGAGAAGATGTAGCAATCTTTGATCTACGTGAGTCAACGAATCAAATAGGTAACGTTTATTTAGTGAACGAAACCACTCACATAGCAGATGCGTTTGTAGGATCACAAAATGTAGTCGTGGTTTTGCCTCTTTATGATTCATATGATCACCCACAAAAGGCAATCCATCTCTATCCTAAAATGAACCAAGAGCCATCTGCGATCGTCTTTGAAAAAAAGCTTGTAGAGGAAAAAAACACTTATTCGATTGGTGAAAAGATCTACTATCAATTGGATATCCAGTTTCCAAATGGAATAGCAACTGAAGAAACATGTGTAGTCACTGACAGTGCGACGAAAGAGTTGGAGTTGCTAACTGAATCGCTCAAAGTCCATAGTGAAGAAAAACGCTTGGAAAATCTGACGTTTCATAGCCATAGTCAAGGATTCAGTATTGCGTTTAACGGTCAAGACTTGCAAGATCTGGCAGGTAAAACAGTGAGGATCAACTATCAGATGCGTTTACGACAAGATGCAATCGCTGATCAATCGATCATCAATCAAGCGACATTAGATATCGGAACAGCATCATTGTCACGAAGTACACGTATTCGAACAGGAGGGAAGTGGTTTCAAAAAGTTACAAAAGATAAGGAACAACAGGTGCTAGAAGATGCAATGTTTATGATCAAAAACCAACAGGAAGAATACCTGCATTTGAAAGATGGAAAATATTGCTGGAAAAAACGAGCAAGAGATGCAATAACGCTGACTTCTGATCGAAATGGCTTATTTTCCATCAATGGCTTAGCAGACGGAGAATATTTACTTGAAGAAATCAAAGCACCAAAAGGGTATAAAAGAAATCCTTATGCTGTCTCGTTTGTCGTAAAAAGTATGTCATATGCCATCAATGGACAACCTAGTGAACCTTTGAAAATCACTAATCAGAAACAAGAAACGAGTTTTCTTTTTCCAAAAACAACTGACGAAAAAATAAGTGTTGGTATGATTGGTGGCATATCGATCATAGGTAGTTTCATTATTTATCAAAAGAACAGGAGTAAAGAAGAATGAAGAATAGAAAAAATTTCAAAAAAGTATTACTATGTCTTATTTCATCACTACTTACACTGGTGGCATTACTTCCTAATCCACAAGTGTTTGCTGAAGGAATGGATGCACAATTGGTGATCCACAAAAAGAAAATGTTAGATTTCCCACAACAAGAGATCCAAAATACAGGGAAAGAAATGACTGAATTCAACAACTATCAAGGGTTGGCAGATGTGACGTTCCATGTGTATGATGTCACCGAATCATTTGCTGAAGCAAGAAAAAATGGCGCGACGATTGAAGAAGCAAAAGCGATCGTCCAATCACAGACTTCTGGCACAGCTCTTCTTTCTGGTACCACAGACGCTCAGGGGGATCTTTCTTTAGCATTGCCAAAAAAACAAGCTGGAAAAGATGCAGTTTATGTGATTGAAGAAGAAGCAAAATCAGGAGTAACAGCTGCTGCAAATATGGTTGTGGCATTTCCAGTATATGAACTGATCAAACAATCCGACGGTTCATATCAATATGGGACAGAAGAACTAGACGTAGTTCATTTATATCCTAAAAATGTCGTGGAAAATGAAGGAACGCTGAAGGTCAAAAAAGTAGGTTCAGCAGAAGGTGAAGCACTAAACGGTGCGGAATTTGTCATTGTGAAAGAAGATGCAGGTGTTGCCAAATATTTGCAAGGTGTAGCACAAGGAATGTATACATGGACAACTGATAAATCTAAAGCAAAACACTTTGTGACTGGCAAAAGCTATGAAATCGGTGAAGAGGACGTTGCTGAAAATGAAGCAGAGAAAGGTCAAATGCTCATTACTGGATTAGAAGTTGGCGAATATGTGTTAGAAGAAGTAAAAGCACCTGAAAATGCAGCGATGATCACTGAGCAAACGAAGACACCATTCACAATTGTTGTTGGTAGCCAAACGCCAGTTGAACTTATAGTGAAAAATGATACGACGAAAGTAGAAAAAGAAACGCCGCAATTAGATGGGCAAGACGTAGCAATCGGAGAACCGATCAATTATGAGATCAGCGTCAATATTCCTCTTGGGATCGCGGATAAAGAAGGATCAAACAATAAATATACCACCTTCAAATTGATTGATACACATGATCCAGCTTTAACATTCATGAACCAATCAACGGGAGAAACAGGTTATGCACTTTACGATGGTGAAACGATCATTGATTCAACAAATTACCACGTAACTGAACAAACAAACGGCTTCACAGTAACGATTGAACCAACTTATATTCCTTCATTGACTCCAGGTGGTACGTTGAGTTTTGTTTATTACATGCATTTGAATCAGTTAGCAGAACCAACCCAAGGCTATAACAACGAAGCAAATGTTGATACTGGACATATGACAGATCAAACACCACCAACTGTGGAAGTACTGACAGGTGGGAAACGATTCATTAAAGTAGATGGAGCAGTAGCTGATATCAAACCATTAGCAGACGCTTCGTTTGTGGTACGTGATCAAGATGAAGCAACAGCGAAATATTTGATCATTGATCCAGTAACAAAAGCAGTAGCGTGGACGACTTCACAGGAAGAAGCAACGATTTTCACGACAACAAGTGATGGATTAGTGGATATCACAGGCTTGTCTTATGGTACGTATTATTTAGAAGAAACAAAAGCACCAAACAATTATGTGAAACTAACTGAACGAATTGCGTTTAAGGTCGATCAGCAATCTTATGCTGTTGCAGGTGAATTGGTTGCACCAGAGAAAGTACCAAACAAACACAAAGGGACATTACCAGCAACTGGTGGCAAAGGCATTTCATTGTACATTTTCTTAGGTGTGGTTTTACTGACAATCGTGGGTGCATACTGGCTAAAACGACCAAAAGTTAAATAGTATCAAATGAAGAACAAGTGACTCGCTGAGGAGAATAAAATGAAACAAAAAAAATGGCGTCTGTTAGATCTAATCATGTTCTCGGTATTTTTTATCGGTGTCCTCAGCTTGGCGTATCCTTTTGTCAGTGATACGTTGAATAATTATCTCGACCAGCAGATCATCAAAAATTATCAAAAAAAGGCAAAGTCTGAACATGCGACAGAACTTGCTGAATTACAAAAGCGGATGATCAAAAAAAATGAACAACTGGCATCAAACGTAGCGATGCCAGAAGCAGACCCATTTTCCAAGAAAAAAAAAAATGATCAAAAATCTCAGAAATCGTATATCGAATCACATACCGTTGGTGTTTTGACGATCCCCAAAATCAATGTCAGCTTACCGATTTTTGATCAAACAACGACGAAACTATTGGAAAAAGGCGCTTGTCTGCTCGAGGGCACCTCATACCCGATCGGAGGCAAATCGACACATGCGGTACTTTCCAGCCACCGAGGCTTGCCGCAAGCAAAATTGTTTACAGATTTACCTCAATTAAAAATAGAAGATCACTTTTATATTGAAATCAATGGACAGTATCTTGCGTATCAAGTCGATCAGATTAAAACCGTAGCACCGACAGAAACAGAAGCGCTACAAATCCAAGAAAATCAAGATTTAGTCACACTGGTTACTTGTACTCCGTATATGGTCAACAGTCACCGTTTATTAGTACGCGGACACAGGGTCGCTGTTGAACCAGAAGAAATAAAAGAATCGTTAGAAAAAGTGAAACGGGCGAAGCGTACTGCATTTTTACTCGTAAATGGCTTGATCAGTGTGTTTTTGTTGCTATTTCTTATCATGATGATAAAATATTTTACAAAAGTTATTAAAAAATAATATAGTTTCGGAAACTAGATGATAAAGTTTTTGTAAACAGAACATCTTTCATGTATAATGAAATTGAACAAACGAAATGGAGTGGATCAAGATGGAGATAGAATTTAGCCGAAAGTACCAAATCGTCAATGAAGTATTAAATGCGGTGACCCATGGGATTGCAGCTTTGTTAAGTCTGCTTTGCTTCAATTTGCTGATGGATCGCGCCCATACAACCTTAGATTATGTCGCTTTTGCGATTTATGGTAGTTCTCTTTTTCTGCTATTCTTTTCTTCTACGTTATTTCATAGTTTGATTTTTACGAAAGCAAAAAAAGTATTTCAGGTATTTGATCATTGTTCGATCTACCTTTTGATTGCTGGAACCTACACGCCATTTTGTCTGCTAGTCGTGCAAGGAACGACAGGACTAGTTTTGCTAAGTGTTATTTGGGCGACAGCAGTGATTGGCATCATCTATAAATGTTTGACTTTAACAAAGACAAACAAGGTATCAAAAGTTTCAACGATCATTTACAATGTGATGGGGTGGGCAATCATCGTTGTGCTACCTAAGCTCTATCAGAATATCGATTTGACTGGCTTGCTACTGCTAGTTGGCGGAGGAATCGCCTATTCTGTGGGATCACTATTTTATAGCATGAAAAGCAGACGATTCACCCATGTGATTTGGCATCTATTTGTCATGTTAGGTGCAGCGTTGATGTTTTTAGCAATCTATGTAAGTAATTGATTTAAGGAAAATATGATTCAAAAAACTGACCAATTTATTGGTCAGTTTTTTTGTCTATTTCTAAGAGAATTATGTGAAAATAAATAGTGGTTTTTTATTTTTTGTTTTCTGTATGCAATAAAATTGAAAAATTAAACATTTTTGCTGAAAATAGCGATTTAAACTAGACAATTCAAACAATTTTGTTTAATATTATTCAAATAAAATTCAAATTATAATCTAAGGATATTTCAATTTGATGAGAAAATAATTTTTTGAAAAGAGGGAAAAGAGAATGACAGAATTAACGATCGGCGAAATTCCAGTGAGTCAATTAGCAAATGAATATCAAACACCCCTATATGTGTATGATGAAAAAAAGATGGAAGAAACGATAAAGTCGTTTAAGCTGAACTTTGATTCTGATTCTTTTCAAACAAAGATCTTGTATGCGTCTAAAGCCTTTCAAACGGTAGAATTACTCCATCTAATTGCTGAACAAGGGTTAGGTCTAGATGTCGTAAGTGGTGGGGAGATTTATACCGCGTTACAAGCTGGATTTCCTTTAGAAGATATTTATTTCCATGGCAACAACAAAACGATTGATGAATTAAGATATGCCATTGAAAATGATATACGCCATTTTGTTGCAGATAATGGGATGGAAGTCGAAGTCTTGGAAGAGTTAAGCCGAGAATATCAGAAAAAGCTACAGATCATGTTGCGATTGAACGTAGGGATCGAAGCACATACCCATGAATACATCGTCACCGCACATATCGATTCAAAATTCGGCATGCTTTACGATAGCGATGTTTGCCAACAAGCGATTGCACGTATCCAACAAAGTGAATTTCTTAGATTGGAAGGCTTTCATGCCCACATCGGCTCACAAATCTTTGATATGACTGCTTGGCTGGCTGAGATCGACCAGCTGGTTACCTACCTTGAAGATTTTCAACAACCGCTTTCTTTAAATCTGGGAGGGGGCTTTGGTATCCGTTATACCGAAGCGGACACACCTTTACCAATTGCAGAATCAGTCAAACATCTGGTTACACACACAGAGCAGACGCTAGCTGACAGAAACTTAACGATCGATCGCTTATTGATTGAACCTGGGAGAAGTATCGTTGGTGAAGCCGGAACAACACTTTATACAGTCGGCTATATCAAAGAAACACCTCACAAGAAATATTATTTTGTGGATGGTGGGATGACAGATAATATTCGACCGGCACTTTATCAAGCTGAATATACCTGTGATTTGGCAAATAAACTAGACATTGAAAAAACAGAAAAAGTGACAGTTGCCGGAAAAATGTGTGAATCAGGAGACGTGGTGATCCAAGAAACACAGTTGCCTCCTGCAGAGCCAGGTGATCTTCTGGCAGTGTATGCCACAGGCGCCTACGGATATTCGATGAGTAGCAATTACAATCGTGCACTGCGACCAGCAGTTGTTTTTGTCAAAGATGGCGTGTCGAGAGAAGTCGTGCGTCGGCAAACTTATGCGGATCTATTGAGAGGAGAAGTCTATGCAGATTTATAAATATAATGGTTGTGGCAATGATTTTATTCTCTTAGATTACGATGAAACGATCGACTATAGTCATTTGGCTCAAAGCTTATGTGCACCCACGGCTTACGATACGGATGGATTGATTGCTGTTAAAACCGAACCTTTAGAAATGATCTACTACAATAAAGACGGTAGCCGTGCGCCGATGTGTGGCAATGGTATCCGTTGTTTTGCCAATTATGTCAGCGATCAACAATTACTTGAAGCGCCACAATTTGCGGTCAAAACGCTTGCTGGGATGATCCATGTGACAATCCATTCACGAAAGCCTTTTTATTGCACAGTCGACATGGGTTCGCCGGACTACCGACCAGAGAAAGTAGGCGTAGCGCAATCAACACCTATCATCAAACAAACGCTGACGATTGATGAGCGAAAGGTAGAGCTGACTAGTTTATTCATGGGGACGATCCATACAGTTGTTTTTGTTGAAGATGCGTTGGCTGAATTAACCAAAGAGACTGGAGAAAAACTCTGCCATCATCCCTTATTCAAAGAAAAAACAAACGTCAATTTTGTCCAATCTGTCAATGAAGAAGAATTGATCGTCCGCACGTATGAACGTGGGGTCGGTTGGACACTAGCTTGTGGTACAGGTTGTTGTGCAGCGTATGTCGTCGCAAGAGATCAAGGCTACCTTTCCGGCTTACAAGCGACGATTCATTTAGAGCAAGGCGATTTACTGATTTCTGGCGATAAAACGATCACGATGGCGGGACCAGCCACATATGAATGGCATAAAAATTTGGAGGTAGAGGCATGATCAAAGGTTCGATTGTCGCGTTAGTGACACCAATGACGGAAACAGGTGCAGTGGATTATCTAGGCTTGGAGCAGCTGATTGCGTTTCATCTGAAAGAACAAACAGACGGCTTACTGGTCCTTGGAACAACTGGGGAATCACCCACACTATCTGAGGAGGAAGAGGAAGAGATCGTACGATTCACCGTTGAAAAAGTCAATGGACGTATCCCAGTGATTGCTGGTGCAGGATCAAATGCAACGGCGAAAACGGTCAAGAAAGTCCAACGCTTTGCTGAACTTGGGGCAGACCAATTATTAGTGATCACCCCTTACTATAATAAAACGAGTGATGTAGGGTTACTGGCTCATTTTAAAGCGATCGCAGACGCTTCCTCGCTACCAATCATCTTATATAACGTACCGTCACGAACAGGGATGACGATTTCGTTACCTGTATTAACAGAACTAGCGAAGCATCCACGAATCATCGGCATCAAGGAAGCCTCTGGTGATATGTCCTATACAATGGAAGTGGCGCAACTGATTGATGAATCATTTGCACTATACAGTGGCAATGATGATTTGATTTTACCTATTCTAAGTATTGGTGGTATCGGTGTGATCAGTGTTTGGGCAAATATCCAGCCAAAAGTAGTCCATGAAGTAGTTCATGATTACTTAAACGGAAACAGTCCTTCAGCAAAAGAAAAACAATTGACTCATTTAGCGTTGATCAATGCCTTATTCAGTGAAACCAATCCAATTCCAGTGAAAGCAGCAATGAATCATTTAGGCTTACCTGCTGGACCATTAAGACTACCACTGATTGAATTAGGCGAGGAGAAAAAGCAACAACTTATCGCACTGTTAACAGAAAACGGAGGGGCAAGCACATGAATATAGGGATCATCGGAAGTGGAAAAATGGGTAAGCGAATTGCAGAAGTTACCGAAGAATATCAACATCAGCCATTGAGTTTGACCGAATCCTTACAAGCAACGGAGGAATTATCGTTTGATCAGACACCAGCAGTCATGATCGATTTTTCTCATCCAGCTGGTTTGGATAAAATCTTGCGATACAGCAAAGCTCACCAAGTCCCACTGGTGATTGGCACAACAGGCTATACCGAAGAGCAATTTGCTGAAATCGCCCAAGCAGCTCAAACGATCCCTGTACTCTACAGTGCTAATTTTTCATTAGGGATCATGGTGATGAATCGCTTGATCAAACAAGCAGCTAAAGACTTAGCCAGCTGGCAGATCGAATTAATCGAAAAACACCACAGCCAAAAAAAAGACGCACCTTCTGGCACAGCCAAGCGCTTAGTAGAAACACTACAATCTGTTCGAGAGCTGACGCCTGTCTATCAATGGGCGGACAAATCACGAGAAGACCAACAAATCGGTGTCCATAGCCTACGTGCAGGCTCTTTTCCAGGAGAACATGAAGTCCTTTTTGCAACCAAAGATGAAGTTCTTTCAGTGAAGCACGAAGCCTTTTCAAATCGAATTTTTGCAGAAGGGGCAGTTCAAGCAAGTATCTGGTTGGCCGAGCAGTCAGCCGGTTCATATCAATTAGAAGATTTATTTGAACCTAGAGGAGGAGCCTAAGTTGAATGCACAAGAAATCATTCGTTTTATTCAAACAGCAGAAAAAAAGACCCCAGTCAAAGTTTATTTAAATGTATCAGAACCTGTCGAGTTTCCGAATGCGAAAGTATTTGGTGAAGTGCATAGTCCAATCGTTTTTGGAGATTACAAAGACATCGCGCCGGTACTAGAAAAAGAAGCGGAAAAAATCTTAGCGATCGAACTAGAACAAACTGCTAGAAACAGTGCAGTTCCTTTACTGGATGTCAAAGACATCAACGCTCGCATCGAACCAGGCGCTGTCATTCGTGATCAAGTGACCATCGGCGATCAAGCAGTGATCATGATGGGCGCTGTGATCAACATCGGTGCTGAGATCGGGGATCATAGCATGATCGATATGGGAGCAATCCTAGGCGGACGTGCGACTGTCGGTAAGAATTGTCATATCGGTGCTGGAGCTGTGTTAGCTGGAGTCATCGAGCCAGCTTCCGCTCAACCAGTAGTGATCGAAGATGGTGTATTAGTTGGTGCGAATGCAGTGATCGTCGAAGGCGTTCGTGTTGGAAAGAATGCAGTCGTCGCAGCAGGTGCAGTCGTTTTAGAAGACGTTGCCCCTGAGACGGTCGTTGGTGGTACACCGGCACGTGTATTAAAAATAAAAGATGATCAAACCAAAGAAAATACCGCATTGATTGCAGCACTAAGAGAATTGTAGACAAAGAAAGGATGAAAAACATGCGCGAAATAGATACCTGTATTGTCGGAGCGACGGGATTAGTCGGTCAAACTATGTTAAGAGTATTAGAGGAGTACGATTTTCCAGTAGGAAAACTCAAGCTTTTAGCATCCAAACGCTCTGCGGGGAGTCTGTCTGTGTTTAAGGGAAAAGAGTATGTTGTCGAAGAACTGACTGAGACTTCTTTTTCTGGGTATGATTTGGCGCTTTTTTCAGCTGGAGCATCCGTGTCTCAAACATTTGGCCCAATTGCACGTCAAGCCGGCTTAGTAGTCATCGATAATTCTTCAGCGTGGCGAGAAGATCCTACGATCCCGTTGATCGTCCCTGAAGTAAATCTAGAGGATCATACGTTAGATCCATTGATTGCCAACCCAAATTGTTCGACGATCCAGTCCGTGTTACCACTGAAAGCACTACAGAATACCTTTGGTGTGACACGTGTCAATTACACGACGTATCAAGCTGTTTCAGGTTCAGGGCAACAGGGAATCGCTGATCTACAGGCGACAAAAAATGGTGAACCAGCAACTTTTTATCCCCATGACATCAGTCAAACGGTCATTCCAGAAATCGATCGCCCAATGGAAAATGGGTATACCAAAGAAGAACAAAAAATGATCAATGAAACGAAAAAAATCTTGCATCAACCAGATTTGCCTGTATCTGCGACTTGTGTCCGTGTACCGATTGAAAATGGCCATGGTGTCTCGATTGCTGTTGAGTTAGAAAAGGAATTTTCATTGGAACAAATCCGTGCTTGCTTCAGTCAGTTTCCAGGGATTTTGGTTGTCGATAACTTAGCAGAACACCAATATCCCACAAGTACATTAGCAAGAGGCACAGACCAAGTATACGTTGGGCGTATTCGTCGCGACCTCTCTGTTGAAAATGGCTTACTCTTTTACACCGTGGCTGACAATATTCGCAAAGGCGCTGCGGCTAACGCGGTGCAAATTGCTTTGGCGCTTCTACAAGAGGAGGTCCTTTCATGAAAGTCGCAAAATTTGGTGGAAGCTCGATGTCTCATGAAGAACAGTTCCGTAAAGTCCGTGAGATCGTGTTAGCTGATCCTAATCGAGAAGTCGTTGTCGTTTCCGCTTTAGGAAAAAGAACCGATGAAGACGATAAAGTGACCGATTTACTCTATTTGATCCATGCGTATCTTCAACATAAGGTTGATTGGACGCCACTATGGGAACGGATCACACAACGTTTTATTCAAGTTAGGGATCTTCTGTCACTCGACTTTCCGATTGAAAAAGAATTAACCACGATCGAAACACATCTAAAACAGGAAAAAGTGACGATCGATTATTTAGTCAGTCGTGGGGAGTATCTGACTGCGCAATTGATGGCGGAATATTTAGGGTATACCTTTGCAGACGCAAGTGAGCTGATCTACTTTGATTATGAAGGAGGCATCGACTTTCCGCGTACAGAGCAAGCAGTACGCGAGATGTACCAGAAACACCAAAAGTTGATCGTCCCAGGATTTTATGGTGCCAACCCAGCAGGAAAAGAAAAATTACTTGGTCGTGGGGGCAGTGATATTACCGGCTCCGTTTTAGCAAGTGCCTTACAGGCAGATCTTTATGAAAATTGGACGGATGTTTCAGGCATCATGATGGCAGACCCAAGAATCATTGACTCACCGAAAGTCATTGAAGAGATCTCTTTCCGTGAATTACGAGAAATGGCTTATATGGGTGCCAATGTCTTGCATGAATCCGCGATTTTTCCTGTACAAGAAGCTGATATCCCGATCCAAATCAAAAATACGAATCGACCGAATGATCATGGAACAAAAATCTCAAATCATGAAGTCGAAAAAGAAAATGGATTGACGGGGATTGCAGGAAGAAAAGACTTTCTTTCAATCACCTTGTTCAAACGACATATGTCAGACGAGATCGGTTTTATTTGGAAAGCCATGAGTATTTTTGCAAAACATGGCATCTCGATCGAGCATATCCCCTCTGGCATCGATAATATCGGTGTCGTCGTTTCGGCGGAATTGATCATGGATAAATTGTTTTTGATCACGAAAGAATTACGTGAGGAATTAGGCGTAGAGGAAATCGAGATCATCGAAGACTTGGCTTTGATTTCTGTTGTAGGTGGCCCACATAAGGAACCAATTGGACTTTCTGGAAAAGTATTATCGATTTTGAATGAGTTAGAAATCAGGACCTCGATTTTATCGCAAGGTGCGCAAGAGTTGAATTTGATCATCGGCGTACCCAATACACAATATGAAACCGTGGTAAAAGGAATCTATGAAGGGATGGTGAGGCGACATGTTGGCAACACACCGAATGGCGTTACATCAAATTCCTGAACTTGGCTTTCATGAATTTAAAACGAAAGAATACCTTTACGAACAAATCAAAAACTGTGGTGGCGTGATCCATGAAATCGATGAGACAGGCTTGTTGGTTTATTTTGATCAGCAACAAGACACAACGATTGCTTTTCGGACAGATATCGACGCGTTGCCCATCACTGAAGCCACAGGGTTACCTTTTGCGTCTACACACCCAGGATTCATGCACGCCTGCGGACATGATGGTCATATGGCAATGCTCTTAGGATTGACCGATTATATTGCTACGCACCGTCAAGAGATGCGGCACAATATCGTCTTGATTTTTCAACCCTCAGAAGAAATTGCTGGCGGGGCAGATAGTGTGATCCGTTCTGGGTGGTTGGAACATTACAAGGTACAGGCAATCTTTGGTTTTCATTTATGGCCAGGCTTGCCAGAAGGAAAAGTATTTTCACGACCAGGTGCGTTGATGGCGCAAAGTAGTGAAACAGATATCATCGTCCAAGGCAGATCTGCGCATATCGCCTCAAGCAGTCAAGGCATCGACAGTCTAGAAGCAGCTGTGCGTTTTATGAAACAAGTCTATGACTTTGATGAATCTCTGCCAGAAAACCTTGAACATCTCTTGAAATTTGGTCAGATTACAGGTGGGACGATCCGCAATGTCTTAGCCAATGAAGTCGTGATCTCAGGCAGCATTCGTTCATACAGTCGTAAGACCCAAACGGACTTAAAGATGCAACTAGCACGACTAGCAAAAGAATTCCAACAAACTTCCCCAGCGAAAATCTCATTTCGTTATAACGATGGGTATCCTGCTGTACGTAACGATGAACAGTTGTATGCAGCACTTGCCCACTCAGAGTTATTACATGAGTTGGCTGAGCCTGTCTTACAAGCAGAAGATTTTGGTGTTTATACGGAACACTATCCTTGTGTCTTTTTCTTCTTAGGTGTAGGTGATACACCAGCCCTGCATGATGCCACCTTTGATTTCGACATGGCTGTTTTAGAAAAAGGATTGGAATGGTACCAAACAATCCTTTACACCGAGGAACTTTTCTGAAAAAATAAGGATAGTAACCAAAAGGGGAGAAGTCTATGAATCTACACCATCGTTTTAATCCAAGGCTGGCTAAAATCGAAGTCTCGCAGATCCGTATGTTCGATCAGCAAATCTCAAGCATTCCGGGCATCATCAAATTGACATTAGGTGAGCCAGATTTTTCAACACCTGAAGCAGTCAAAGAAACAGGGATCACAGCCATCAAAGAAAACTATTCTCATTATACCGGGATGAGAGGTTTACCAGAATTATGTGAAGCAGCTTGTTTCTTCCAAAAAGAACGTTACGGTCTTTCTTATGATCCGCAAACGGAAGTACTAACAACGATCGGTGCCACAGAAGCGATCGCGACAGCTTTATTAGCGGTCTTAGAAGAAGGGGATAAAGTATTGATCCCAGCACCTGCATATCCCGGCTATCAACCAATTGTTGATCTAGCAGGCGCCGAATTGATCACGATCGATACATCAGACACTGGCTTTATTTGTCAGCCAGAACAACTAGAAGAGGCGTTTGCCAAATACGGAGACGAAATCAAAGCAGTGATTTTGAATTACCCAAGTAATCCAACGGGAACATTGTTATCTGCGGAGCAAATGAGCAAACTTGCAGAAGTTTTAAGCCAGCACCCAGTCTTTGTCATCAGTGACGAAGTTTACTCGGAGTTGAACTACGTGGGAGATCATGTCTCGATGGCTACGTACTTGCCTGAACAAACGATCGTCGTGAATGGACTCTCTAAATCTCATGCCATGACTGGTTGGCGCATTGGGTTTCTCTTTGCTCAAAAACCAGTGATCGATGAATTGATCAAGGTCCACCAATATTTAGTTACTTCTGCCACAACGATTTCTCAAAAAGCTGCGGTCGAAGCCTTGACAACGAGTATGGACGAAGGGGAAAAAATGAAGGCCCGCTACGTCGAACGCCGAGATTATCTATTGCCGCAACTTACGGAATTAGGTTTTCAAATCTCTCAACCTGATGGTGCGTTTTATTTGTTCTGTCGCTTACCAGAAACAATCCAGATGAATTCGTGGGATTTTTGTTTAGCACTCGCAGAACAAGGTAAGGTTGCCTGTATCCCTGGCTCAGCTTTTGGACCGGAAGGTGAAGGATTTATCCGAATCTCTTATGCAAGTGGGATGGATGACCTACAAGAAGCGTGTAAACGTATCGGCACATTTTTAGCACAATTAAAAAAATAATATTAAAATAACTAATAAAATTTTTAGGCAAGCCTTTTCATTTGCATTATTATTCTTAGAATGATATCGTAAAATTGTTTAGAATGATTCTAAACAATTGTTATGAGGAGGGTTTTGTCAATGGAAAAAACGAAAGTAATTATTGTCGGTGCATCACATGGAGGGCATCAATCCATTTTAGAATTACTATCTAGATACGGAGAAAATGTGGATATCACCTTGTTTGAAGCAGGCGACTATGTTTCATTTATGTCATGCGGCATGGAATTATATTTAGAGGATCAAGTCACTAGTGTGAATGATGTCCGTAATTTCAGACCGGAAAACTTTCCGCAACCAAATGTGGCGATATTAAATAACCACGAAGTAAACACAATCAATGCAGATAAAAAAACAGTTACAGTTACACGTAAAGAAGATGGACATACAGAAGAGTATGCTTACGATAAATTGATTTTGAGTTCAGGTGTTAAACCAAACTCATTACCTGTTCCAGGAACAGACTTAGAAAATGTATATTTGATGCGTGGCTATAATTGGGCAACGAAAATCAAAGAACGCATGACAGACCCAGCAGTGAAAAAAGTAGCTGTGATCGGTTCAGGTTACATCGGGATCGAAGCAGCAGAAGTTTTCTTGAATGCAGGGAAAGAAGTAACGTTATTAGATATGATCGATCGTCCTTTAGGTACTTACTTAGATAAGGAAATGACAGATATCTTAGAAGCGCACTTAAAAGAAAAAGGCATGAACATCAAAACTGGCGTGAATATCAAAGCCTTCACAGGTGACGGTAAAGTCGCAGCCATCGAAACAGACAGTGGCACGATCGAAACAGATTTGATCATCCAAGCTGCCGGTGTCAAACCGAATACCGAATGGTTGAAAGGCATCGTTGATTTAGATGAACGTGGCTGGATCATCACAGATGAATACCTACAAACAAACTTACCTGATGTTTATGCAGTAGGAGATGCAACACTTGCTTATTCGATCCCAGCAGGCAAAAAAGTGCCGATCGCATTAGCAACAGTTGCACGTCGAGAAGCACGCTATGTCGTTCAACACTTATTTGAACAAACACCAAGCAAACCATTTGGTGGCTTAGTCGGCTCATCTGCGTTACGTGTGTTTGACTATCATTTTGCTGCAAGTGGCTTGAACAGCTTCACAGCTGATCGCGCTGGCGTAGCCATCAAAACAGCCTTCTATGAAGATACGATCCGTCCAAAATTCGTACCAGAAGAATTTGGGAACGGAAAAGCAGCTGTACAATTAGCCTATGATCCATTTACGCACCAATTGCTAGGTGGCGCTGTTTTATCAACGAAGGACATCACTGCACAAGGCAATGTCTTAGCACTAGCAATCCAACAAAAATTAACGATCGAAGACTTGGCAGAAGCAGATTTCTTCTTCCAACCAGGACACGACCGTCAATGGAGCTTACTAAACTTAGCGGCACAACAAGCACTAGGTGAAGAGCCATTTGTGGAGTAAAAACTAAATTTAAGTAATAGTAAATACGGAATAACAGGTGGATGGAAACATTCAGCCTGTTGTTCCGTTTTTTTATTTATTCGTAAGAGTTGTTTGGGTTGAAGGGAAATGTTGACGATTATGCTGTTAAAACAGCTTTTTAGGAATGTAATAATTTTTTTTGATATTTTTTGATATGATTAAGATGGAAGTTATTTTAATTTGTTAAAGTAATATTTTAGTGCTTTACGTATATATATTTGTAGAGAGGGATCGGTTACTATTTATACATAGAATGGAGAGATGAAAGATGACCTACATTCGAATATTCAAAATAATCCAACTGGTTTTATTGGCGCTAAGCATCTATTTTGCTGCAATGAAAAATACGATCTATACCATACTGATTATGCTATCACTATTTATTGAATATACCCAATCCGAGCAACCTAAAACTCCTTACAAATCGGGAAAAAATTCAATCTATCTACCGAATCAAACATCTAGAACGGAAGTGGTGTTTGCGCTGATTCCCACGATTTTAGTTCTTATGATTTGCTCCATTTTGGAATTAGAATTGTATCATTTTTAGTAACAGGAATAATTTGAACCACATCTATTTAGTTAGTAATAAAAATGAATACATAAAAGTATCGATCGTATGAGAATTTTAGAGAAGGTGAACCGAGTGAGTCAAATAATTGTTCTCACCTCCTATCTAGTGATTGGGAACAAAAATAAAATTCATTTTTGTTTCTAACCTTAAACTTAATAAACGGTGTTCCAGAAGTAACTCCTTCAGAAATAAGCCGAGAAATCCAAAAATTTGAAGAACAATTTTCGTTTTTCTCGGCTTATTTCTCGGAGCTAGACACTTCTGTCACAACCTCATGGAGGTATAAAAATAATAGAAAATAGTTAGAAAACAGGACAGAAAATCTACAAATAAAAGAAGAATAGAATGGAGAGATAACAATGACCTACGCTAGAATACTCAAAGGGACTAGTTTAATTTTATTAGCTTCAAGTATTTATTTTGCGGCCCAGCAAAATACTATTTACTTCACACTGATTTTATTATCAATACTTATTGAGTCTGCTCAACCCAACCGCCCTAAAATTCCTTATCAATCGGAACGAAAAGCCATCTATCTACCGAATCAAACATATGGAACGGAAGTGAAGGTTGAATTTGTTTTGACAGTTGTAGTTTCGATTATTTGTTTTGTTTTGGCATTATGACAAGACATGAATGTAGATGAACGTCATGAATCAAACGTAAATAAAATTGAATGAACTCTTTCGTAAAGAAGCACCAATCACCGAAAAAACTTCACATTTTCGGTGATTGATGCTTCTTATACTTGTTCCTCAATCCCCCTTCTTCACCCGTATCGCATACGAATCCAGCAAGATCCGCGCAATCACAGAAAGTGGCAGGCGAGAGCGGACTTCATATTCAGGGAAAAAAGAGATTTCGGATTTGAAGCCGATCAAAGATAATTCTGCTAATCGGTTCAAGCGACTTTCCCGTGATGCGGTGATCAGGATCGAACTGATTTCCTCGCGGTAGCAATTCTCCGCTGCTGCTACGAGTTCTTCTGTTTCACCGTTTAAGGAAATAAAAAGAACGACATCTTTTTTGTGCAATTTGCGACTAACGGTTTTGATGATATTTGGATCGGTATGAAGGACACAATACTTATCGAGTAGTTGGAATTTTGTTTGTATTTCTTCTCCAATCATTTCTGAAAATCCTCTGGCAAAGATAATGATTCTTTGTGAACTCCAGATTTTTTGAATCGCATCTTCGATTACCCCTGTATCCAATAGATTGATGGTACGCACGACTTCCTGTTCGTTTTTTAGAATGGAGGTTTTTATTTCTTCATCTACTTTATCGACCGTAGCAAAATTGATGGTGGTATTCTTCTTTTCCTTTAAATGATGCTTAAAAGAAGTATAGCCTTCGTACCCTTTTTTCTTCATGGTACGAACGATGGTCGTGGTGGATACGTTGGCTCGTTCGCTTAGTTTGATAATTGATAGATTTGGGATTTCTTGGATGTGATTCATCATATACTCCCATAAAAAATGTTCTGCCTCGCTTAATTTAGTTTCCATTTAGTCCTCCCCCTTTTCTTTTTATTCTACCATTGATGTAAACCCTTACTTAGATGAGTTTTATTTTGTAAACATTTACCTAAAATTTTGCTTATTTAGAAAACATGTACATCCAAAAACAGGCCATACTGTAGATAAAGTGAGGAGGGATACAGGTGGCTAACGTATATACATGTACGATGAATCTGGCGATTGATCTGTTTATTGAAGTGGCACAACTCAAACCGAATGTCGTGAACCGCTCAATCGATGATGATATCCAAGCAAATGGGAAAGGTGTCAATGTTTCATTGATTTTAAAAAAACTCGGGATACCAAATACTGCATTGGGCTTTAGCGGAGGATTTACTGGGGCTTATATTGAGGAATGCTTGACGAAGGAAGGAATCGACGCTCATTTTGTTTCTATACCCGGAATGACTCGCATCAACGTATTTACACAAGTGAATGAGGAATCAAGTGAATATAAATTGGTCAATCGTGGACCAGAAATCGACCAGTTAGCGATGGAAGAATTGCTTGAGACAATCAGTCATTTGTCAGCTGGAGATTATCTTTGTGTTTCTGGGAGTCTGCCAAGAGGTGTACCAGAAGAAATCTTAGTAATGATCAGTAAAATCTGTCATGAGAATCAAGTGCGCTTGATCTTAGATACGAGTGCTAAAATCGTTAAACGATGTCTAAAGTATCAACCATTTTTACTAAAACCGAATGAGCAGGAATTGGCAGAATGGTTTGATGAAGAAATAGCAGAAACGGAATATGTAAACTATTGCAAGAAACTATTAGCCGCAGGTGCACAAAATGTATTGCTGTCATTAGGTGGAGCGGGTGGGATCTATGTGAACGAAAACTATTGTTTGACAGGAAACGCCCCGCAAGGAAAAGTCGTTAATACCGCTTGCGCCGGGGATACACTCCTAGCCACTTTTCTGGCAGGATTGATCAAAGAAGAAAATAGTGCGGATTGTTTCAAGGACAGTTTAGCTGCGGGTAGCTCGACTGCGTTTCAAAAAGGATTGACTGATTTTACCGATGTCGCAGAGTTGAAAAAACAAATCACCATTCATAAGGAGGAATTCAGATAATGGCTAAGTATCGATTAATTGCTGCAACTGGTTGTCCCACAGGTATCGCCCACACGTATATGGCACAAGAAGCACTGGAACAGGCAGCAAAGAAAAAAGGCATTACGATCAAGGTGGAGACCCATGGACAAGTAGGGGTAGAAAATCGTTTGACAGATCAAGAAATCATTGAAGCGGAAGCAGTGATTATTGCGGCGGATAAAGATGTTCAGCCTGAAAGATTTGCCGGGAAACGGATCATTGATGTTTCTGTTTCGAAAGGGATCAAAGAAGCCGATCAATTGATTGCTGCGGCTTTAAACGGTGAAGGAGTGATTTCTGAAAAAATCGAAATGGCAGAAGGAGATAAGGAAAAACAACATGCACAACAGAGTGTTGGTCACAGCATCTATAAGAACTTGATGAATGGTGTTTCCCACATGTTGCCTTTTGTTGTCAGTGGGGGAGTCTTGATCGCCATTTCTTTTTTATGGGGGATTTATTCTGCCGATCCTGCCAATGCGCAATACAATGAATTTGCTGCGAGTTTGAATCGAATCGGTGGTTTTGCAATGAGTATGATGGTGCCGGTCCTTTCCGCGTTTATTGCTGAAGGAATTGCAAAACGTCCTGGATTGGTTGTGGGGTTTGTCGGCGGATTGATTGCCTCAGATGGTGGTACAGGTTTTTTAGGTGGAATTATCTCAGGTTTCTTGGCAGGATATGTGGTGTTGGGATTAATAAAAGCGTTACAACCTTTGCCTAAAACACTAGATGGTTTAAAGGCAATTTTCTTATATCCCGTACTAGGGGTGTTGATTACTGGATTGATCATGACAGTCATTTCAGGACCGATGGCTAGTATCAATGAAGGAATGATGGATTTTCTAGCAGGGTTTGAAAACTCAAGTCCTTTAGTATTAGGGGTGATCGTCGGTTGTATGTGCGCATTCGATATGGGGGGGCCGATCAATAAAGCAGCCTACGTTACTGGAACTGCCCTGTTAGCACAAGGAAATACTAGCTTTATGGCGGGAGTTTCTGCAGCCTGTATTGCTCCGCCGTTGATTACTGGCTTTGCGGTCTTGCTTTTTGGGAAATACTTCGAGCCAAACGAAAAGAATGCTGGTCTAGTGAATATCATTCTAGGCTCAACACATATTACGGAAGGTGCGATTCCTTTTGCAGCAAAAGATCCGCTTCGTGTCTTGCCAATCATGATGCTTGGTTCGTCGATCGCCGCTGTATTGACCTATTTCTTTCGCGTGCAAGTACCAGCACCCCATGGCGGATTTCTCGTTTTACCAGTAGTGACGCATGGCTTACTTTGGATTCTTGCGATTCTTGCTGGTTCTATTGTAGGGGGAGTATTACTAGGCTTGGTTCAAAAAAGAAAGTCACTGAGTGTGTGAAAGGGAGAGGATTCATTTGATGGAAAATTTATTTGTTTATACCAATGTGGCGGCGAATACTCGTGAAGCGGTGTTTGCGTTTCTTTCAACAAAAATCGTTGAGGTAGGTAAAGCGACCAATGAACAGGCGGTCGAAATCGGCTTGAAACAACGCGAAGCAGAAGGTACGACTGGTATGATGGATGGCTTTGCGATCCCTCATGCGAAAAGTGAAAGTATAGAAGAACCAACGATCATTATTTTGAAATTAACGAATGCAGTCGCCTGGGATAGTTTAGACGGTCAACCGATCAAGTATGTGATTGCGTTGTTTATTCCAGCTGCAGAAGCAGGAACCAGTCATTTGGCGCTTCTTTCACAAATGGCACGAATGTTGATGGATGAAGGCTTTAAACAAGCATTTATCACTGCTTCCACTCAAGAAGAAATTGTTGGCTTGATTGATTCTAAGTTAGAAGGGATGTTGAAAAAATGAGGAAAGTATCAGAGGGGAAATACCAAGCATTGGTAAACATGAGTAATCCAGACGGGATCATCGGGGCTTTAGCGATTGACCAAAGAGGCGCATTGAAAAAAATGATGGCGAGACATCAAGAGGAGGTCAAAGTGGATGATTTGATCCATTTCAAAGAACTCGTGTCCGAAGAATTGACACCTTTTGCTTCTTCGATTCTTTTAGATCCAGAATATGGGTTGCCCGCTGCTGAAAAACGCGCTAAGACAGCTGGACTATTGTTGGCTTATGAGAAAACAGGATATGATACAACGATACCTGGACGTTTGCCAGATACCTTAGCTTTTTGGTCAGCCAAAAGACTAAAGGAAGCTGGAGCAGATGGCTGCAAATTCTTGCTTTACTATGATGTAGACGAAAGCGAAGAAGTCAATGAACGGAAACAGGCATATGTAGAAAGAATCGGTTCAGAATGTCTGGCGGAAGATCTTCCTTTCTTTTTAGAATTGCTATCTTATGATGCAACGATCCCAGATACGACCTCCAAAGAATATGCCAAGATCAAACCGAAAAAAGTCATTGAAATGATGAAGATTTTCTCAGAGCCGAGGTTCAACGTAGATGTCTTGAAGGTAGAAGTACCTGTCAATATGACTTATGTTGAAGGTTTTGGAAAAGAAATCATTTATTCCAAGCAAGAAGCATCCGCTTTGTTTATCGAGCAAAGCCAAGCCACTGACTTACCGTTTATTTTTCTGAGTGCAGGTGTCAGTGCCGAAGGATTCCAAGAAACGTTGCATTTTGCCAAAAACGCTGGCTCTTCGTTCAATGGCGTTTTATGTGGGCGAGCTACATGGGCAGATGGTGTGGCACCTTTTGTGGATCAAGGGAGACAGGCAGCAATAAAATGGCTAGCTGAACAAGGGAGAAACAACATTGAGGAATTAAATGTAGTATTGAGGAAGACAGCTTCTTCTTGGCAAAATAAGATTAGTCGCTAGTTGATTAGTCATCTTGAAATAGCAAAAGAGAAACACTTTGAGCGCCTAGACGTGGGAAATGAAGTGTTTCTTTTTTTTTGTTATTTTTCATTGGAATTTAGCGGAATGCAAGAAAAAGAACCGTTGGATTTGTTCATTATTTTATAAATTTTCTAGGATAAACAAGCTTTTTAAGGCTAAGCCTTATGCTTCTTTTTATGAAGTTTATGCTGTTTTTTTATTTTAAGTGGTATTTTCGAGGTATTTAAAATGTTTTTATATATAGTTGGTGAAAACGTTGTTATATAGCGGTTTTTAAGCGATTTTTATGTTGACAGGTAGTTATTATTACTTTACGATTGTCTTGTGGTTATAACCAGTTGGAAGGGGTAAAGAAATGGAAAATTCTCGTAAAGGGAAACCGTTATATTATCAACTAGTTGATGTACTAAAGAAACGAATTGAAGCAGAAATGATCCCGCATGATAAATTGCTGTCTGAGAGGGAGTTATGTCTGTACTATGGTGTGAGTCGGACGACGGTTCGATTAGCATTGCAGGAATTAGAAACACTTGGCTATATTTATAAAAAACATGGAAAAGGCACGTTTGTCAGTGACTTATCGCATCAAGCAGCGAGTTTAGCAGGTGCTTACAGCTTCACAGAAGAAATGTTGGCATTGGGGCGTACACCGAAAACGATTATTTTAGCTTTTGAAAAACAAGCAGCGACAAAGCAGTTGGCTGAACGATTGAATCTCAATCTAGGAGAAGCAATCTTCAAAATCAAGCGGCTACGTTTAGCGGATGATGTCCCTTTGATGGTTGAACGGTCTTATTTACCAGCAAAACTGTTTCTTGGCCTTGATTTGCCGATTTTGGAAAGCAAGCCTTTGTATGATGTTTTTCTAAAAGATTTTGATCAACATGTCCAAGTGGCAGAAGAAGAATTCTATGCCAGTATTGTTTACGCAAATGATGCCGAATTACTGCATATATGCGATGGGGCACCAATTTTACATTTGAAACGGACGACCTTCAATAGCAAAAACGAGATCATCGAATACACAGATAGTGTCGCCAGAGCAGACCAATTCCATTATAAGATCCGTCATGTTCGGAGTAATCTAGGAGGAAAATAACATGTTTGAACTGTCGAAGGATGAATTAGAAAAAATAGGTGCAAGGATCACTACAGAAGAAATCAAACAACAACCAGATCTGTGGGAAGAGGTTGTGGAAATCTTAGAAGAGAAGAAAAATGAATTAGCCCTTTTCTTTGATGCACTTGAAAAACAGGCAAACAAGCAACAAATCCAAGTCATCTTTACCGGTGCAGGCTCTTCTCAATATGTAGGCGATACGCTTGTTCCTTACTTGAATGAGCATGGAGACACCAAACGGTTTGCTTTTCATAGTTTTGGTACGACCGATATTGTTGCTTCTCCAAGAGAGTATTTGTTTCCTGATCAACCCACGTTATTGATTTCGTTTGCTAGAAGTGGCAATAGTCCGGAAAGTCTGGCAGCAGTCAAAATTGCCGATCAAGTTGTGGATACGTTGTTCCATTTAGTGATTACGTGTGCAGAAGAAGGAAAATTAGCACAAGTCTCACGTAAACAATCGCAACATTTCTTGTTGTTGATGCCAAAAAAAGCAAATGACGCTGGCTTTGCCATGACAGGTAGCTTTACATGTATGCTATTGAGTGCCCTTTGGCTGTTTGATCAAACGAACCAAGAAACAAAACAAAAGTATGTCACATCCTTGAGCCATATCGGCAAAGATGTTCTGAAAAGAGAGCAAGAACTGATCCAAGTGTTAGCAGTACCATTCAATCGGGTTGCATATCTTGGCTCAGGTAGCTTGGCTGGTGCCACAAGGGAAGCACAGCTGAAAATCTTAGAGTTGACGGCTGGGAAAATCGCGACGATCTTTGATTCTTCGATGGGTTTCCGTCATGGACCAAAATCCTTTATCAATGAGCAAACTTTAGTGATCGGGTTTGTGACGAACCAAGCGTACACACGCAACTATGATTTAGATATTTTGGAAGAAATCAATGGCAATGCTATTGCTGCAAAGGTGTTAGCCATTGCTCAATCGACGCAAAGAGACTTTTCTGGAGCAAACTTTTTCCTAGAACCAGCCGCGCTAGAATTACCCGATGCCTATCTATCCGTAGTGATGATTTTGACCGCACAAATCATTGCTCTTCAGATGTCGATCAAAGTTGGTAATACGCCTGACACACCTTCACCGACAGGAACGGTGAATCGAGTAGTCAAAGGTGTGACGATCCATGAGTACCAAAATGAATAACAAGGAGGTCAATAAAAACGATGACACCAAATAAGAAAAAAGCGATGGAACAATTAGCAACAAAAGACGGCATCATCAGTGCATTAGCAATCGATCAGCGGGGAGCATTGAAGAAAATGCTGTCGGCTTTAGGAGAAACACCCACAGATGAACAATTGATTGAGTTCAAAGCGTTGGTTTCTAGTGAGTTGACGCCCTATGCTTCAGCTATTTTATTAGATCCTGAATATGGTTTGCCCGCTGCCAAAGTACGTGATCAATCCGCTGGTTTGCTCTTGGCGTATGAAAAAACGGGATATGATGTATCGACTCCTGGACGGTTACCGGATCTATTAGGAGACTGGTCTTCCTTGAGATTAAAAGAAGAACAAGCAGATGCAGTGAAATTTTTACTTTATTATGACGTTGATGAAGATCCAAAAATCAATCATTTGAAACACGTCTTTATTGAACGTCTAGGAAGTGAATGCGCAGGAGAGGATCGACCGTTTTATTTAGAACTGCTATCTTATGATGCGAAAATAAATGATAGCGCTTTACGTGAGTATGCAAAGGTCAAACCGCATAAAGTGATTGAAATGATGAGAGAATTTTCCAATCCTCGTTACCAAGTAGATGTTTTGAAAGTCGAAGTACCAGTCAATATGAACTTTGTCGAAGGTTTTGGTGACAAGGAAATCGTCTATAGTCAAAAAGAAGCAGCTGACTTTTTCAAGGCGCAAAGCGAGGCGACTCACTTGCCATTCATTTTCTTGAGTGCGGGTGTATGTTCTGAATTATTCCAACAAACGCTAGTCTTTGCTCATGAGTCAGGTTCCACCTTCAATGGTGTCTTGTGCGGAAGAGCGACTTGGAAAGATGGCGTCAAAGCTTATGTAGATGCTGGGAAAGAAGGAGCCGTCAAATGGTTACGGACACAAGGTAGACAGAATATTGAGAACTTGAATCAAGTAATCAATCAGACAGCGACACCTTGGTATCAAAAAACAGGTGAATAATGTAAGCGTTACCTTTAGTTTTAGAATGAACAATTTATTTGTAAAGGAGAATGAACAATGGCAATTATTGGTGTAAGAATCGATGGACGTTTGATCCATGGGCAAGTCGCGAATCTTTGGGTAACGAAGTTGTCGATTACTCGGATATTAGTTGTAGATGATGAGGTCGCAATGAATACAGTAGAAAAAAGTGGCTTGAAATTAGCCACACCAGCAGGAGTAAAGTTAAGTGTCTTACCGATTGAAAAAGCCGCAGAGAATATTCTCGCTGGGAAATATGACTCCCAACGCTTACTGATCGTCGCAAAAAAACCTGATCGATTATTGAAACTTGTTGAACGAGGCGTGCCGATCAAGGAAGTCAATGTAGGGAATATGTCTCAGACAAATGAAACCAGATCAATCACCAAATCGATTAATGTGGTGGAAAAGGATATTGAGGATTTCAAACAGTTAAATGCGCGTGGGGTCCATTTGACCGCACAAATGGTACCAAGTGATAAGTCAGAAGATTTTATGAGTCTTTTGAATAAATAAGGGGGTTAAGTAGATGTCCATTCAATGGTGGCAAATCTTATTATTATCTTTATATGCAGGTTATCAGATTTTAGATGAACTACAAATTTATTCCTCAATGAGTGCCCCCGTTTTTGCCGGTTTGTTCACCGGATTAGTCATGGGGGATTTACAAGCTGGATTGATCATCGGTGGTAGTATGCAATTGACCGTTCTAGGTGTTGGGACATTTGGCGGTGCTTCAAGGATCGATGCAAACTCCGGAACGATACTAGCGACTGCTTTTTCCATCTCATTAGGGATGAATCCAGAACAGGCAATTGCAGCTATTGCAGTTCCTGTCGCTAGTTTAATGATCCAATTGGATATTTTAGCTCGATTTGCGAATACGTACTTCGCTCATCGTATCGACCAACATGTCGAAACAATGAATTATAAAGCAATTGAACGCAATTATTTATTAGGTGCTCTTCCTTGGTCCTTGTCACGTTTGATCCCCGTCTTTTTAGCCTTAGCATTTGGTGGCGTACTAGTCGAAAACGTCGTCGCTGTGCTAAATGGCGATTTGAAATGGTTAGGAGATGGCTTATCTGTCGCAGGAGCCGTTTTACCAGCAGTCGGTTTTGCTATTTTACTACGTTATTTACCAGTCAAGAAACATTTTCCTTATCTGATTTTAGGTTTTACGATCACTGCTTTATTAGCAACGTTGTTCTCAAATGTCCAGTTGCTTGGCACGAGTGTCGCAAGTGTCGTCAAAGATTTGCCAGCAACCTTCAATTCATTACCGATGTTGGCAGTAGCAATGATCGGTTTCTCTTTAGCAGCGATCAGCTATAAAAACAATCAACGAACAGAAAACCAGCAAGTAGCAAGTCCCCATACAACCTCTGAGGAAGGAGAAATCGAAGATGACGAAATCTAATTACAAGTTAACGAAAGAAGACTTTACACAAATCAACCGCCGAAGCTTGTTGACCTTCCAATTAGGCTGGAATTATGAGCGGATGCAAGGTTCAGGCTATCTCTATACGATCCTGCCACAATTGCGAAAAATCTACGGAGATGATACGCCGGAATTAAAAGAAATAATGAAGACTCATACACAATTTTTTAATACCTCTAACTTTTTCAACACGATCATTACCGGGATCGATTTAGCAATTGAAGAAAAAGAGGGCATTGCTGCAAAAGAAACTGTCTCTGGGATGAAAGCTGGATTGATGGGACCTTTCGCCGCAATTGGCGATTCCATTTTCGCCGCATTGATCCCGACCATTTTTGGGGCATTAGCCGCAAATATGGCGATCAATGGGAACCCCGCGGGTATTTTTATCTGGATAGTAGCACAAATCGCAGTCATGGTCTTTCGTTGGAAACAATTGCAATTTGCTTACAAAGAAGGGATTTCTTTAGTGACCACGATGCAATCACGATTAACAGCGCTCACAGATGCCGCAACCTTGTTAGGGGTGTTTATGGTAGGTGCATTAGTTGCTACAATGGTGAATGTGAAAGTTTCCTGGGCGCCGAGCATTGGTGATGTGACGATGAACATGCAAAATAATATTGATATGATCCTTCCTAAACTATTACCAGCAGCGATCGTTGGCGGTGTCTATTGGTTATTAGGCAAAAAGAATATGACATCAACAAGAGCAATTTTTATCGTCTTGATTATCTGTGTCGTTTTATCCGCTTTAGGTGTGATCTCAAAATAGGAGGGTGTTGAAAATGAGCAAACAGTTAGTTCTTGTCAGTCACGGACAACTTTGTGAAGGACTAAAGGCAAGTACCGAAATGATCATGGGGCCGCAAGCTCATATTCATACAGTGCCTTTATTGCCGGAAGAAGGAACAGAGGATTTCAAAGAAAAATTTCTTGCGGTGGTTTCTTCGTTGGAAGACTATGTTGTCTTTTGTGATTTGATGGGCGGGACGCCAGCCAATAGTATTGTCCAATTGATCATGGAAGGCGAAGCGATCGAATTATATGCGGGCATGAATATGCCAATGGTCATCGAGTTTATCAATAGTCAAATGGTTGGATCGGCGCCGGAATATGTTCGCTCTGGTGCAGAGAATATTTTGAATGTGAACCAAGTGATTGTTGCATTGGCTGAAGATGACGAATAAATCAATGTTTGACAACGTTTACAAAAAATAGTATCTTTTTAGATAGGATAGTGATTATTCAGTTAAGCTAGACCTGATCAACGGCCTTTTTAGGTGGTTGATTAGGTCTTTTTTTATACTCAATAATAAAATAACAGTAAGGCTATCATATCAAACTGAAAAGGGGCAATGACTGATGAGTTTTCCGAAGAATTTTTTATGGGGTGGCGCAACAGCGGCAAATCAATGTGAAGGAGCATGGGCTGTCAATGGTAAAGGAGATTCGATCAGCGATCACAATCGTGCAGGCAATCGTGAGATGGGGAAACGACGTACCTTTGATTTGGTGATCGATGAAACCAAGTATTACTATCCGAGCCATACAGCGATTGATTTTTATCATCGCTACAAAGAAGATATCGCATTATTTGCGGAAATGGGCTTTAAAGCCTATCGTTTATCGATTGCGTGGACACGGATTTTTCCTAATGGTGACGAAGAGCAGCCAAATGAAGAAGGGTTGAAATTTTATGATGCAGTGTTTGATGAGCTACATAAATATGGGATCGAACCGATCGTGACGATCTCACATTTTGAGTTACCGTTTCATTTGGGAAAAACGTATGACGGATTTTTAGACAAACGAACGATCGAGTATTACGAACGTTACGCAACGACACTTTTTGAACGCTACAAAAGCAAAGTGAAATACTGGTTGACCTTCAATGAAATCAATTTTGGTGTCTTAGAACATGGCAAACAAATCAATGGATTATTTAATCGAACTTATACGGAAACAGAAAAATATCAAGCCTTACACAATGTCTTCCTTGCTTCTGCTCGAGCGGTGATTGCTGGACATAAAATCAATCCTGATTTTCAGATCGGCTGTATGTTGGCGTATATCACGATGTATCCTAAAACCTGTCATCCATTAGATGTATTGAAGACGCAACAAATGAATGACCGGTTAAATTATTTCTGTGGCGATGTCCAAGTCAAAGGAGCCTATCCTTATTACATGAAACGCTACTTTGAAAAAGAAAAAATCGAAGTGGATATCACAGAAGAGGATTTGGCATTCTTGAAGGAAGGCGTTGTCGATTATTATACGTTCAGTTATTACATGAGTACGTGTATTGCAGATGATTTAAATACTCGGTCAGATAAAAGTGGCGGCAATTTATTTGGCGGGGTGGCTAATGAGTATCTTGAAACAAGCGAATGGGGCTGGCAAGTTGATGCGGTCGGGTTGCGATATACCTTGAATCAAATCTATTCTCGCTATGAAATCCCAGTGATGGTCGTAGAAAATGGACTCGGGGCTGTCGATAAAATTGAACCAGATGGCTCGATCCACGATGACTACCGGATCGATTATCTCGCCCAACATATCCAAGAAATGGGGAAAGCAATTGATGATGGCGTGGACTTGATTGGTTATACTTCTTGGGGCTGTATTGATTTGATCAGTGCAGGAACTGGTGAAATGAGTAAACGATACGGCTTTATCTATGTCGATCGAGATGACGAGGGCAAAGGAACGCTGGCCCGCTCGCCTAAAAAATCATTTTACTGGTATCAAAAAGTGATTGCGACTAATGGTGAAAGCGTAGAAATGAAATAATTCGGTAGAAAATAGCTCACCTCCAATCGACTGGATGTGGGCTATTTAGTGAGAGATTTTGTAGGTTATGAGTCCAAAACCAACGATTATGATCGGTTTGATCTAGACGAAGTCAACTCATGTTATAGTAAAAAAAGTTGCTTCTGGCAGATAGTGGAGGTTGGGGAGCAGAGGTAACAGAATAGAACGCTCTTTTAACCAAATAATTAAAAAATATCCTAAGAAAAAGAGAAAGGGTGTTATTGTTAGACGATAACCGCTAGGATAGAAGGAGAGAAATAGTGAGAAAAATCAAAAATATCCAAATCATTCGATTGATCAAAATCATCCAGTTCGGTCTTTATTTTATGTCATTGTTTTTGTTTGCAAAATCCAGATATAAAGTGGCACTCTTGCCTTTATCAGGTGGGATGATATTAGAAGTACAACTCCCTAGAGAGTTTGGTTGGGGATTTGTAAAAAATAAGAAAAATGTCTTTCTTTCTTCGAAAAAAACATGGGTCGAACCAATGATTGCTTTGATTGTTTTAATATTTTTGGTTGGTTTCGCATGTTATTTCCTGTAAAGATTCGAACAAATCGAGGAGGAGCAGAAACGATGGATCATATTTTTGTGAAAAGCGAGTTTGCACCGCTAAAACGGGTCGTTTTAGCACAGTCTGAATTTGGCTTTCCTACGAAAAAATTAACCGGTGTCGATTTCTTGACAGAAGAAAACCATGAATTATTTAGTGGGCCTGAAGTGATAGGCAAAGACTTTAGTGAAGCTTTCCCAGAACAACAAAAAGCTTGGGAAGTCGAACGGAAGAATTTACAAAAAGTACTAGAAAAACATGAGGTAGAAGTCCTTTTACCAAGAAAGTTGACCTCTTTTGAAAAAGAACTAGGACTAGAGTATGGCTACAGTAACTTTTTCACCCGAGATCCCTTTTTTACGATCGGGAATCTATTGATTGAAGGTTCATTGAAGCTCCCGCACCGCAGAAATGAGATTCTACCGATTCGTGAGATACTCATGAATGAATCAAATGAGAATGACTGCTTGTATTTTTCTATTCCTAAGCCGGATATTTCGCAAGGTATCGATTCAGAACAAGGGCCTTTCTTAGAAGGCGGAGATGTTTTAGTATTAGGAAAAACGATTTTTGCAGGTAACTCAGGGTTAGCATCTAATACTCGTGGTATTGAATGGTTAAGAAATCTAGTCAAACGATTCGGCTACAAAGTGATCGAAGTGCCACTTCATCCGACGATCCTGCATTTAGACTGCGCATTAAGCCTTGTCAAAGATGGATTGATGATCGTGTGTGAAGAAGCGTTCCTAAATGGTATCCCAGAACAGTTAAGCCATTGGGATCGGGTAGAGGTGTCTTTAGCACAAGCCTCTCGATTGGCGACGAACGGACTGCCGATCAACGAGACAACGTATATCACAGATCCAGAATTTACTTTTATTGGTGAAGAATTAGAGAAACGAGGAATCACAGTCGAGTATATTGACTATCAACTGACAAGGATCTTTGGTGGTTCTTTCAGATGCAGTACGCAACCGCTTCTGAGGAACTAAGTGGAAACGATCCTAAAATATAGGAAAAGGAAGGTCATTGCAGAAATGGTAAAAATCACAAATTTTCGCGATATCGGTGGCATCAAAAATAGAAATGGCAAAGAAGTTTTAACAAATGTTTTCTTGCGTTCAGGTGAACTATCTAGTTTGACAGAAGAAGATGCTAGACATTTAGAAACCACCTATCGTTTAAGTAAAATCGTTGATTTACGCGGCGAAGATGAAATTCAGGCTCGACCAGATAAAACGGTTCCACAGACGAAATATATCCATATCGACATCATGAAAGATGTGGCAGACGAAGGCGCTGGGCTGGAAGATTTTGTGAAAATCGGCTCACCTGAAAAAGCTACGAACTATATGACAAAAATATATGAAGATATCGCATTGAATCCGACTTCGCAGAAAGGGTATGCTCGTTTCTTCCAAGAAGTACTTACTTTGGATCAAGAGGAAAGTCTTTTATTCCATTGTTTTGCTGGGAAAGATCGAACGGGAATCGCAGCCTTACTAATATTAGAGTCATTAGACGTTCCTCGCAAGGCAATCTATGTCGATTATTTACGTACGAATGAACTACGTAAAAAAGAAAATGCGTTGATTTTGGCGCAAGCAAAAAAAGTCCACTTGACTGAGGGGAATCTAGCTGCTTTAGATGTTGCGTTGAATGTGGACAGTAGTTACTTGGACCGTTTTTATCAAGTAGTAGAAAAGGAATACGGGTCGATCCAAACTTATTTGAAACAAGCACTGGCTATCGACCAATTAAGTTTACAGGCAATGAATAATCAATTTCTTAAAGGTTGAGTTGCTATTTTTTATTACTTCAAAAATTTAAACATTGATTTTTCAAAAAAATTGTAAGAAACCAACCATTTATAATCAACTGTATCGATAGACTTGCTGATCTAAGAAATTAGGTCAGTTTTTTTTGTCTTCCAATAATCCAAGGAACAGTTGAAAAGGGATTCGGTTTATTTTGAGGAATAAATATCTTTTTTTAGGGGAATTGGAGTGGATCTCAGGTTGTGCATCACATTGTCTTAATGGTTATAAAGATGTGTTTTTTTAGTATAATGTAATTTTTGCTTTTAGTTTATTCTAAGTAAGGGTTTGAGCTGTTTTTATCTTTTCTTTCAAACGTTATTTTATTTTTACTTAATCATTCTTTTATATCAGGGAAATAGGCGTGAGTACAGTAATTTTTCTGAATTAGAAAAAAATAATAAATGGATTAAGATTAAATGAGGTGATATATTATTGAAAAAGAGAGAGCTTTTTTATTAATAGCTGAGAGATTAGATACATGATTAAGATATATTGTTTATTTGAGTAGGCTATAAGCTATTAATGACAAATTCTTTCACTTATATAGAGTTAGGGTGGGTGGCTACATGAGAAAGAAAGGTTTGTGGAAAAAACAACTTTTGATTTTCAATGTTGTGATGATGATGATGCTTTTGCCAGTTGGCAAGTAATTGCGATTCACGTAGAATCGGAGGAATCACCAGAAGCACATAGCAATGACGAATTGGTTTTAAAAGACGATGTGTTCCATTTTAATAATATTCCGCAAGAAAACGGGATAGAAGAGTTTTCTCAATTTGAAGAAATTGAAAATGATAGGCTCTATGAGGGAGCGGAGATAAGTACTGAACTTATAGAAGCGCCTGAGTGGACTATTGAGCAAAGCGATGTAGAAGCGTTTGTTAATGAGACTGAAGGGTTTGATCCTGCAGTCGTTGAATCTGGTCAATTAGGAACGATTCCATGGACAGTCGATGCTTCTGGGACACTGACTCTAAGTTCTGGCATCTTCGATGAGGAAAATAATGTTGGTGGTCGATATGGAGCGACGGATTATTTTAATCATACGTCCGCGAATCAAGAAATGATCAACGGCATCGTTATCACGGGGAGGATCGAATTACGGGGAAGTTTGATTGGAACAAGAAATAGTGTCTTATCGAATGCTGAGCAGGGGGAACATAACCAAGGATTTTTTGAAAAATTTACGAAATGTCCAAACAATTGAAGGAATGGAGTATTTAGATACGAGTCAAGTAACAAATATGGAACGTATGTTTACCCAGATGCGCAATTTAAGAGAAATAGATGTGAGTCATTTTGATACAAGAAATGTAACGAATATGAACAGTCTGTTTTATCGAATCTCATCGGTTTGCTCTTTCATGTTATCTGGTCAAAAAGAATAGCTGAAAAATATCATCTTCTTATTGATCAGATAATCCGTTTAGGAGGTAACTAACAAGTTTTTCTGTGTTGCATCAAAAAAAGATCCGTTCGACTAAGAAACAGAAAGTCGAACGGATTTTCTTTTTATTGATTGACTAGCAACCATCATCTGCGTCTTGGTTTTAGAATTTTTAGACCATGTCTAAACATTGCATCAAGAAGCGGTGACCAAGCGTTGGTTGTAAATTTAGCTTCTTTACCAGTCGCTAAGCGATTCATTTGTTGTTCATAATAAGAAAGATTAATAATGCTCCCAGCTTTTTTGTCGAGATTTTTCAGATGTGTCGTTAGACGTGGTAACTGAATGGATTGAGCATGTCCTTCTGCTAGTTGATTTGGCAACTCTGGATTCATTGCTAGTGCTCGTGCTAGTCCAACCATCGCAATTTTTTCTTTAGTGATTACTTCTTCCATTGTTTCTGGTTGTGTCAGTCCACCAGTTAGAATGATTGGGGTTGTCACTTGCTGTTGGATATCTTTAGCAAAATCAAGGAAAAATGCCCCTTCCCCAACCTCCATGAATTTTGTTTTTTCGTAATTACCACCAGAAATCTCAACAAAATCGATCCCTAGTTCCGCCATTCTTAAAATAACTTGACGCGAGTCTTCTTCACTAAACCCTTGAGCAGTAAAATCTGTGGAATTAAGTTTTAAACCAACAATAAATTCCGGTGTAGTGGCTTCTCTTAGCCCTTGGTAGATCTCAAGAAGGAAACGCATCCGATTTTCCAAAGAACCACCGTATTGGTCGGTTCGCTGATTATCTGCTGGAGAAAGAAATTGGTTGATGAGATAGCCGTGTGCACCATGGATCTGTACCCCAGAAAAACCAGATTCTTCCGCTATTTTACCAACTGTGACAAATTGTTCCACCAGTGTTTTGATCTCTTTAGTAGTTAGTTCTCTTGGAGGATTAAAAAATCCTTGAAGTTCTTCACCTATCGGTTGAGCAGTAGGGGCAACCGGTTGTGAGTTCATTGTTTTGGGTGACTGTTTGCCGGGATGATTGATTTGTAAAATAAATTTTGTATGGTTTTCTGTTCCAGCTTTGGCCCAGGCTTTTAAAATTGATTTATCTGTATTTTCATCTATAACAACATTTCCAGGTTCACCTAAATGATCACGATCGACCATGACATTTCCTGAAATTAAAAGTCCACTACCGCCTTGAGCCCAACGGTGATAAAGATGAATATGTTTTTCAGTTGGGTTATTTTCTTTGTCGGCAAGTGTTTCACTCATTGCAGATTTGACGATTCGATTTTTTAAGATTGTTTGATTTGGTAAAGTGATTTCTGATAATAGCATTGAATTCTCCTTTTATTTCAGTATTTTTTTTAAAAGTTTCAACGATCGATTTGAATAAGGTGGGAATAATCCAGGAACATTGAAGGTTAAACGATTTTCATAGACTCCTTTTTGATGAGAAAAGGTAAGAAAACTATATTTTCCGTGATAGCCACCGATACCAGATTCTCCTACACCACCGAAAGGTAAATGAGGATTGGCAATATGTTTCAGAACATCATTGACCGTCACATTTCCTGATGAAATAGCGGTCATGAGCTGTTCTTTTTTCCGATTCGATGTTGTAAATAGATATAGTGCTAAAGGTTTTTCATACTGTTTAACTTGAGAAATCGCATCATCGATGGTATCAAAAGTCAAGATTGGTAAGATCGGCCCAAAGATTTCTTCTTGCATGGTTGCGGCATCATGACTAGGTAAATCCAAAATTGTGGGTTCAATATATAAATCTTCCCGATCTGTTTCACCGCCAAATACGACAAAGGAGTGGTCAGCTTCTAACATCTGTTGCAATCGGATAAAATGGCGATCATTGATGATCCTGCCATAGTCTGTGTTATTTCGGATATCAGAACCATAAAATTCTTTCGTGGCAATAATCATTTCTTTGATCAATGCTTTTTTTCGTTTACGGGACACTAAAACATAATCTGGCGCAATACAAGTTTGTCCGTTGTTCTGCAATTTTCCCCAAACGATGCGCTTTGCTGCCACTTTTAAATTAGCAGTATCATCGACGATCGCGGGACTCTTGCCACCTAATTCTAAAGTGACGGGTGTCAAATTCTTTGCGGCAGCTTGCATTACGATTTTTCCTACTGGGACACTGCCAGTAAAGAAGATATAATCGAATCTTTGTGCGAGTAATTCAGTCGTTACGTCCACACCGCCTTCGACCGAGGCAATGTATGTTTTGTCAAAAGTTGAATGAATCAATTTTGTCAGAACTTTAGCCACATTTGGTGCTAATTCGCTTGGCTTTAAAATCACCGTATTCCCTGCCGCAATTGCCCCAATCAGTGGTTCAATAGCTAAATGAAATGGGTAATTGAAAGGAGCAATGATCAACACTTGTCCATAAGGTTCATACTCAAGATAACTTTTCCCCCACATATAAATCGGTGTATGAACGTTTTTTCGCTTAGCGTATTTCTTTAATTTTTTGATCATCTCAGAAATACTTTGATAGACAACACCAATTTCAGTGACATATGCTTCGTGTGCTGGTTTTCGCAAATCTTTGAATAATGCTTGTGTCAATTCAATCTCTATTTCTTGCATCGCCTGTTTCAGTTTGATTAATTGGGCTAATCGAAAGTCGATTGATTTTGTTTTTCCTGTTTCAAAAAAATGTTGTTGATTCTGTAAAAGTTGGTTGATCATGCGTTTTCTCCTTTTAATATATTTATATGTTCGAACTTATGAACCTATTTATTTAAAAAGAAAGGCCGAAGCCTTTTTATATTTTTTCTAATAGTTGCATAAATCCTTTCAAATTACGTTTGATAAAAGCAACATCTAAATAATAGATCCGCTCTTTGCCACGTTTTTCGACATACACAATCCCTGCTTGTAAAAGCAATTTTAAATGATGAGAAATAGCGGGGCGAGAAATAGACATTTCTTCTGTGATTTCTGTCACACTTAAACCACCTTTTTCTACTAGTAAACTGACGATTTCTTGACGATTTTCTTCTTGTAATGTCGTAAATAGGGGCGTGGAATCGCGTAATAACGCTAAAAATGTTTCTCGCATAGTGACCTCCTTCAATTTGTTAAAGTGAGTATAGCACGATATGTTTAAACTTGTCAACGCGTTATGGAAAGCCATCATAAGTATGTTATTTTTTAGTTTATTCACTTATTTATTATTAGTATTTTCACATATTTTTTGATATACATGTTTACAATCTATTTTTTTTTAGAATAGATATAAAAAGCAAAAGAGGTGTGAAAAATGCGAGAGTTACAGTTAAAATTTATTACAAATACGATTACAGAAAGGTGGATGCGGATTTTAAATGTGATCGAACAACAGAATATGTTTACGATTGTCGGATTGTCACAACAACTTGGTGTTTCTAAGCGTACGATCCTAAAAGATGTCAGTGAACTGAAAAATTACTTTGAAGAGAGTGCGATTTTTGAGTCAAATACCACTGGCTATTTTTTTAAAGAAAAAAATCGACGACTGTATCATGAAGACAAAGAAGCATTGTTACAATCGGAGATTTGGTTTGAAATTATCAGTGACATTTTTTATGGAGAGCTAGTATCTGTCGGAGAATTAGCTGATCGCTATAATTATTCAGAAAGTACGATGCTACGATCAGTCGCTCAAATCAAAGAGGTTTTAAAAGAATATCAGCTTTCACTTAGCTTAAAACCAGTGGACCTTGTGGGAAAAGAAGGAAATATCCGCAAGTTTTTTTTTGATTTTTTTTATGAAGGAGAACCAACACCGTATACGGTCTATCCCCCGGAAAGTATCCACCAAATGTTTTTGGATAAGTTAGGTGAGCGTCTTGGTAAGTATGAGATAGGTACAGGGATCATGGTCACAGGATTTTATTACTGTTTGTATATCACGATGATCAGAAACAAGAATGGGCATATCATCTCTTTACCTCGTAGGATAAAAGAGATCGATTTTAGCAATGAGACAGATTTTTTATTGATGTCCGAATTGATTCCACTGATCAAAAAGGAGTATGGTATTTCGATCCATCAAGATGAAATCATTTGGCTTTTTTTGATCATAATTAGCAAACGAACAATTGATCATATCGAGCAAGAGACTGTCTTTTTGGAGAAGTATAATCAGTGGCCTGAAATAGATCCAGTGATTGAATCTTACTTCCAATTATTCAACATCGACCGTAAGACTAATCCTATATTATCCACCTTTCTTTCTGCCTTTTTTCTGGGGAGGAAAATCAATAATGAAATGGCACCAATACTGAATAAATTATTAAATGAAGAAATTATTATCATCAAAGGTCTCTATGGTTTAGCCTATGAGAAAAATCGACAATTTATTCAAAAAAATCAACCATTGCTGTCTTTCTCAGAGAAATATTTAGAAGATATCATAGCAAGTTTAACGATGTATACAGAAATCTTGTTCTCTTATTATTCACCTAAGAAAACAGTGTTGTTTCTTTTGGAAGGTAATCATTTACTCGTTCAGTTGATCAAAGTCCAAGCCAATCAACTGTTGTCGAAGCAGTATCATGTGCTGTTTGTTCCGTTACATGAATTGACAGAAGAACGTTTGAACGTTGAGCATGTTGATTTGATCGTAACGAATTATCGTCCTTATTTATTGGATTACCAGTTGAACAAGGACTATTTGTTGATCAATCGAGTCCCTAATAGAAATGATTGGGTCAACATTTTTACTCAGTTGAATCCTTTACTCAATAGTATGCTGTAAGAAGCAAAAAACGACGTTAATCGATGAAGTAACTAAAGAGATTAACTGATCTCCGCGGTTCTTCATCGATTTTTTGTTGTGCAACTAAAGGAGCGAATCTATCAAAGTCACATAGTGAAAGTGGGAACAAGCCACTTCACTAGTTAGTGAAAAATATGAATTTCTTTTCTTTTTGAGCTACGTTAATCTTATTTATGCAGAAAGTAATGATAATTACTATTATGTAAGAAAGGTTATAGGAGGAGGGAAATGAATCGTAAAAAAAAATACATACTAAGCCTGAGTATGTTACTTATTCAATGTTATGCACCCTTGGTTGTATACGGGACAGAGGTTCGATCGGTTGAAACAGAGGGGACAGTCGGTTTTACAGGCATGTATGAAATGCCTGGAGATCCAGTACCAGCTCCAGAAGTTGAAATCAAACCAGATTTCCCGAAAGAAATCGCTCAACAACCGTCAGAGGAGAGAGATGCCAGTCACAGAAGATTGCCAAAAACGAATGCACAACAAATGAGTAGTTGGATAATTTTAGGGGTTTTTCTTGTGATAGTGACACTTAGTTTTTGGTTTTGGAAATACAAAAAGAAAAAACAATCATAGAAAGTAGGACGTGTATAAATGAAATTAGTTAGATTAGCAACAATTGCAGCCTTATCATCAACAGTTTTTGCCGGAGGTATGACTGTATTTGCAGAAGATGGTTCCACAAACACATCAAAAGAAGTACGTAATGTAACAACTAATGGAACGATTGAATTTACACCAAATGAAGATGAAGAGCTAGTCGTTGTTCCGCCAGTAAAAGAACCAGATGTCGAGATTGAGCCTGAAGTGCCAGGAACAACTGGACCTTTATCGATCATGAAAGCTGTCACAATGGATTTCGGTTCACAAGTCATTTCAAATCAAGATCGAACATACAATATGGTTGCAGAAAAACAACAAAAAAAGGGGACAACTGGTGAAGAAAACAAAGTTCCGTATGTCAGTTTTGCGCAAGTACAAGATGTCCGTGGAACGAATGCTGGTTGGAATCTGCAAGTACGCATGACCGACTTTAAAGCAACGAATACAACAAATGATACATTGCTCGGTGCAGAAATTTCATTGTTGGATCCAAGAATCCAGTATGAAGGAAGCACGCCTGGTAATGCGCCAGTAGCTCATCCAGCTGGAATGAAATTAATACCAAATGCTTCTGCGGTATCCGTGATGACAGCAGAAAAAGATAAAGGTGCAGGGGTATCTTCAGTTGTTTGGGGAAACCAAGCAGACCTAGATGCACAAGAGGTGAACGATGAAGTTGAAGTAGTAACAAATAATGCGATCCAATTGTTTGTTCCTGGTTCTACAGCAAAAGACGCGACACAATATAAATCAACATTGACTTGGGAATTATCCAATACACCTGATGTTAGTGGTGTAAATTAACAAGAAAAAAAATATGAGTAACATAACGAATCATAATCATTAAAAAGCAACCGATTTTTGTTTATAGAAGTGAATGTGGTAGCGTTACAATTTTGTAGCGCTACCTCCTTTAAAGAAGGGGGTAAGTTTATGAAAAAGACAAGTACATATCGAAAAAATAAAATCCAACAAGTGGGGATCGTATTACTCGTCATGATTGTCAGCCTGATGGCTCCCATGTTGGTTGGAGCGGAAGAAGGAACGTTGAATTTTTATGTAACGCCTGAGTTCTCAGAAAATCAAAAATCAGGAAATGATCGTTATTTTCAATTGAATCTTGCACCAGACACGACAGAAAAGCTAACGTTGAAACTACAAAACGCAAACGCAGAAGCCAAAAAAATCAAAATCACCCCACATACTGCTTATACCAACGTGATGGGGGTCGTAGAATACGGACAAGATGCGGAAGAAGCAGATCCAACGCTCAAACATTCGTTGGCTGAGTTGATTGAACAACCAGAAATCATTGAGCTTGCTGGAAATGAAACAAAGACCGTTACGCTTGATTTGAACATGCCTAAAGAAGAATTTGAAGGATTGTTAGCTGGTGGATTACGAGTGTCAGAAGTCAAAGAAGAAGCAACAGAAGAAACGAGTAATGAAGAAGGTGTCGCCATCCAAAATGATTTTGCGTATATCATCGGTGTGGTTGTGAGCAACAAACAAGATGCTGTACAACCGGACTTAGAGTTGTTAGATGTTTTTGCTGACCAACTCAACTATCGCAATGTGATCAGTGCGAATCTACAAAACTTCACCCCGACATTCGTGAATCGCTTAGAAGTCGAAGCTACGGTTCAAAAAGTGGGCGAAGAAGAGATTTTATACCAAGCCAGTCAAGAACAGATGCAAATGGCACCCAATTCCAATTTTAATTTCCCGATTTCTTTAGAAGGTGATCGTTTTCGCAGTGGTGACTACGTATTGAAAATGACGGCACGTTCTGGGGAAGACGAATGGCAATGGGAAAGAACCTTTACGATCGAAGCAGATGAAGCACGAGCATTGAATCGTGCGGATGTTATGGTCGATACGAGTATTAATTGGTGGATGATTGGTTCAATCATGTTACTTGTTTTATTGCTTGGAATAATTCTTTACCTAATCCATAAAAGAAAAAAAGAGCAACCGAATAAGAGTAATGAGAAGGAGTGAATACAATGCCCTCAAGATTAAGAAGAACGATGCTTTTTTTAGGGACGACAATTTTAGTGATACAAACAGTAACTATACCGTTAGGCATGGTCTACGCAGAAACCACGATGGACAATGTGGAACATGAGCCAATGGAACGTCCTGCTATCCAAAACTCCTTAAAAGAACTATCCAGTAATCCTAACTTTTTCTTTTCTCAATCTCAATTGCAAGGAACGATAAAAGTTCCGCTACAAGTGACGTTCTTTTCTGATCAAGAAGTGTCAGAGGCACGAGTGATCTTACCAGAAGAAGCAACGCTTATCCAAGACCAATTGTCGGCAGGGATTTCAATCGAACAAGGAGAGCAGCCTCATGAATGGATCGTTCACTCAAAACATGCGCAAAATACGTTTGTTCTTCCTTTGGTATTTGACAAGATAGGAAACTATGAACTGTCTGTGGAAGAAACGACGACTCAGCTAAAAATCAGTGAGCCAGAAGCAATCAGTGATGAACTTCCAGCTGAAGAAAGTGACTCCCCTGATGATGAGCTAGGCGGACAAAAGGAATCAAAAGAGGGAGAATATATAATAGAAGAAAATCAAGAGGATGATCAGACATCCGAAGAAGTAGATGAGCCTAAGGAAGAAGCTCCGCAGGATCAACAAACAAAGGAGAAAGAGCCTTTCGTAAGTGTTTCTACATGGGAAGAATTTCAAAAAGCCATAAGTAACGATGATGTACAAAAAATTATTTTGGAAAACGACATAGTCAGAAACGCTGGATCGGCAGGAACGATCAACAGAAATATCGAAATTGACGGACAAGGATGGTCGATAGATTTTGCTAATAATACTGCTGGATTCACACTTGGAGCAGTGAGCGTAGAGACGACAATTACTTTAAAAAATATAACAATAACAAAACCAGGAACTACAGCAATTTTTACAGGTACAGCAGCCAACAGTCAAAGATGGACATTAAATTTTGAAAATGTTCATACGGGAAGTGGGAATGTATCTGGTTTAGTTAATGCACCGAATGCAAAGGCAGGATATATAGGTGGCGAAAATACTTATAGGTCGACTATGAATGGGCGTGATGATGCTGTCTTCCGAGTCAATAAATTTTTTGCTCGAAATGGAAGTAAAGTAAGTATGGACCTGCAAGCAAAGTTAGCACAAATTTCAGGCGTATTACCGGTAGTTCAAATTACGGATGAAGACACTACAGTTTCTATTAATACAACTTCAACAAGCTCGGGTAGAAACGGAGGGGTTATTAGATTTGATTCAAATGAATCGCTTATTGAGGTTAACAATGGAGCATCTTTGAAAATAGAAGCCCCTCAAACTAGTGCGCTTCTTTATGATACTGCTACGAATTCAAGAATTTTGGTAGACAATGGCTCTAAAATGGAACTTTACTCTTCTCGTCTTGATGGAAATGATGCAACAGTTAGATTTTATGGGGCTGCAAGCCGAGGTTCTCGATTTGATATAGATAATAATAGTACTGTTATTATTGAGGCTGAAGAAGGAGCTGCTCCGGCAGTAAGATTTCGTGCGGATGGTCAATTCTTTGTAAAAGGAAATAGTAAATTACAAATGTACAATGGTGGAAACGGATCACCTAATAATTCGGCGAATCAAGGTATAGAATTTGCTAATGATGGTGGAGTTTTTGATTTGAGTGGCGTGGGAACAGAAGTAAATATTGTCTCTGATTTTGGACCTGCTATTGGTGGAAACAGTTCGATGGAAATCAATGTTAGGGAAGGAACTAGTTTTACAGCAATTGGAAGATCGAGCACTGCATCAGGTGCAATATTTAATGGTTCAATTAGTAATATAACTATTGATAATCCACTTTTTTTTGATTTTAAAAATACACGTCCAAACGGAGGCAATATATATAGTGTATCGGCATCCTCTATATTTGATTTGAAAAATTCTAATTTTGCAGCATGGACTAATGGTTCTAATTTTGATCTTGAAGCAGAAAAGTATTGGAATATGATTGATTTTGAATTAACGGGAAGCAATTTTAATACTATTAGACAGACTAGCGATCCGGAATCATTTAATACAAGTACTTTTGGACCAGCTGGAATGACTGCATATAGTAGAATTAGTGCAAATAACGCACGTGCTGTTGTAGATGAATTAAGAGTTCCTACCAATGCAGATAAGTCTATTTTTGGTCATGTAAGTATTCCGGAAGGGAGTGACTATAGATCAGCGTTTGAAGGCGAGGTAGAACTAGAGATAGAAATTGAACGACTTACTGGAGAAAAAGAAACACATAGAGCAGTTACTAAAGTAGATAGTATCTATGGTGAAGCAGATAGAGAGGGAATATTTGAAGTAAAATTACCGGAACTTTTAAATGAGGGAGATCGGATTAGCGTTCTATCTGCTTTTCGCGGTGTTGGTGAAGTTGGAGTTCCCAGTTTGCCGGACGATATCAAAATAGATAGTGTTGTCGTCTTTCCAATTATCCCACCAAAACCAGCGGAGTTCCCTGTGAATATCATCGAAAAAACAGCAACACATGTTCAGGGATATGTTGAAAACAAAGAGGTTGAAATAACCGCAACTCATAATGGACAAATCTTTGACACTTCTGATGTAACGGTAGACGACGAGGGTAACTTTATCCTGAATTTATCTGACTTAACTTTAAAAGAAGACGATGAGATTCAGGTCTTTCTAAGAGATGCGGAAGGCTCGGCAGAAGCCGCAGGTGTGATCAATCCGCCAGAAACAAATAACGCACGTGGAAATATTAACCCAGCCGCTGACTTAACATTTCACGATGTAACTTTTGAACCGGCTACGACATTAATCGTTGAGGATGTAGGACCTTTCTCACCGGTAGATCCTTTGGATCCAGAATTAGAAGTGGAACCTGAAAATAAACCAGAATTGCCAGAAGATCAAGGGCAACTAAGCATTGACTTTATTTCGTCCTTCAATTTTGGCTCACAAGCTATTTCTGTTCATGAACAAACCTATTATGCCCAACCTCAACGATTGTTGAATGAAGATGGGACAGTGAAAGAGAACGAAGAGCGACCAAATTATGTTCAAATCAGTGATCGTCGACCGGACAATGGGCGAAGTGGTTGGCAATTATCGGTTACCCAGAATGGACAATTCAGTAATCAAAATGGTCATGAATTGATTGGTTCTGAGATCCAGTTACTCAATCAAGAACTAGTGACAGCTCAAGGTGGAACAGCGCCTGCGCTAAAAGAAGAAACTGGCCAAAAAATCATACCAAATACTAAAAGAATCTTATTACAAGCAGATGAAAAATCTGGAACAGGAACCTGGATCTATCGTTTTGGTAATGCAGAGACAGCTGATAAAAGTGTTGGTTTGTATGTACCGAAAGGAACGAATCCAGAAGCCAAAGAATATTCAACGACACTTACTTGGGAATTGAGTAGTGTTCCAGAAAATCAATAAAAAAAAGAGTTGTGATAGCCAGATACAGCTCCAAAAAATAAGTCAGAAACCGCTAAGATTTTCGGGATTTCTGGCTTATTTTTGCTAACATCCTTTTTTTAATTACATTTACTCAGTTTTAGGGAGTATGAGATGATGAATATTATCTCACTTCTTTCATTTTCTTAAAACTGAGGGAAAAAAGTATTTTTCTATTAGTTGAAAACTTTCTGTAAAAAAGTGCGAAGAAAACGAGAGATTTCTTTACACTAGAGTAACTATAACGTATATAATCTATATAAGGTGTGTTGTCACCATTAACGTTGATTGGCACAGAAAAAAGAAGCAACAAAAAAACGAAGCGAGCGAATATGGAGATAGATATGATAAAGAATAAATTGCAACAATACAAAATATTATTGATATTATTGATTCTTGTAGCTGTTTCGCTGATTATTTTTTTGAATCAAATCATTTATGCGTGGCTGATCGTGGAAATTTTTGCCTTTCTTCTTTGTGGCTATTTAGTGATTTTTGATCAAAGAGAAGCAACCTCTAAAATTGCTTGGATCTTAGCGTTATTATTTTTACCGGTCGTCGGGATCATGCTGTACTATCTGATTGGTCGTGAGCCACGATTACGCAAGTTATCGAAACAGCAACTAGACAATGAACGAAACATACAAGAGACGGTGTCCAAGATCCTTCAGGAACATTCAGAAATCATTCATGCCAAGCACGATCTTTCCAAAGAAATTTTCCATCTTTCCGCAAAGTATCCCACAAAAGACAATCAATTGACATTGTTAAAAGAAGGGACGGATGCTTTTGCTTCATTGTTGCAAGATATCAAACAGGCAACACATCATGTCCATGTTTTCTTCTATATTATAAAAGGGGATGAAACTGGCGAAGAACTAGTTGCTACTTTGATCGAAAAAGCTCGACAGGGAATCAAAGTACGTTTTATGTATGACAGTGTCGGATCAATTGCTTTCCCGAATCAATTATTAGATACGATGCGAGAAAATGGTGTAGAGGTAAGAACCTATGATCTATTGAATTCACCGTGGCTGAGTAACAAAGCCAATTGGCGCAATCATCGGAAAATCGTTGTGATCGATGGGGAAATTGCACACACTGGTGGTATGAATATCGGGAATGAGTATAGTGGACGCGGGAAAAAGTTTTCTTATTGGCGGGATACGAATGTTCGAATCGAAGGGCCTTCTGTACTCGAGTTGCAGGAATGTTTCGTTTATGATTGGTTATTTCTCGATGAAGGGACGGAAACGATCACTTATTTCATCAATCAGCAAGAGCTGTATTTTCCATTACAAACGGAACAACCAAAAGGTTCGGAAATCGTACAGGTCGTTTACGGAGGGCCGTATGATCAGGAGAGGATCATCAAAGACTCTTTCAATGACTTGATTGGTAAAGCAGTTGATTCGATCAAGATTGCTATGCCTTACTTTATTCCAGATGAAGAAACTCTTGGGGCACTCAGACGAGCAGCTCGCTGTGGGATCAAAGTACAATTGATCATACCGGGAAAAGGCGATCGCGGGATTTCATTTCATGGGACGAACTCGTTTATTGATGAGTTGTTATCGGCAGGAGTTGAAGTGTCGATCTACGATACGACTGCATTTATCCATTGTAAATATATGATCGTTGATGATGTGGTTGCAACGATTGGATCAACTAATTTTGATATTCGCAGTTTTTATCTCAATCATGAACTGTCAATGTTCATTTATGGTCCATCAAAAACGATTGATGAATTGAACGTCCATTTTACAGAAGATTTAGCCCACGCTGAAAAGGTCAAAAAAGACGAATGGCAAGAGCGAAGTGCATGGACGAAAATCAAAGAGAAAATCAGTGGCTTGTTTGTGCCGATACTTTGATAGAAGCAACGGAATCAGCGCATAAGAACGTGCCATTAGCTTAAGACAGAATAGACAAAGCGTTTCATACGTGTTTGTTTCTTCTGTTTTTTCTTTTATCCTTTCTTAGTGTTTTATAACAATACAATGCGCAATAAAATAAGTTTTTTTAGAGATATGCTACTATAGAGATAGATATAAAGTGTTTTTTTACAGTTGGATCTTACGAATTTACATCTGTGAAAATGTGCTTTAAGACTTAGAAAGTAAGAGGTGATTTTGTGAAAAACAAACAGAAATCAGTCATTGTTCTGGGAGGTGGACTTGGTGGTTTGTCTGCAGCAGTTTCCTTAGCCCAAGAAGGATTCGACGTATCGCTATATGAAAAGAACGATCATTTAGGGGGGAAATTGAACCGTTTAGAAGCAAATGGGTTTGGCTTTGATCTAGGTCCATCGATTTTGACGATGCCCCAAATTTTTGAAAAACTGTTTCTCACGAGTGGCAAACAGATGGCAGATTACATTCCGATCGAACGGTTAGATTTGCAGTGGCGTTCTTTTTTTCCTGATCACACAACGATTGATCTATACAGTGATTTAACGAAAATGGCCCAAGAAAATCCTTTGCTGACTGAAAAAGACATGATGGAGTATCAAGATTTCTTAGACTATGCGAAGGAAATCTATGCGGCCACAGAAGTCGGTTATTTTGACAAAGGGCTTGATTCGACAATGGAGATTTTAAAAGAACATGGTGTGATCAAAGCGTTGAAAGGGTTTGATTATTTTTCTTCCATGCATGATGGAATCGCTAAACGTGTGAGTCATCCAAAAATGCAAGATATCTTAGGGTATTTCAGCAAATATGTCGGTTCCTCTCCTTATGATGCGCCAGCGGTTTTAAATATGATGAGTTATATGCAGCATGAGCAAGGAATTTGGTATGTTCCGGGCGGGATGCATAAAATTGCTGAAGGAATCGTCAATCTTGGAAAAGAGCTCGGCGTAGCGTTCCATACTGGCTGTCAGGTTGAAAAACTAAATGTAGTGGATGAACAGATCCGTTCGGCACGACTAGCGGATGGGACGGTGATCGAAGCAGATTATTTTGTTTCGAATATGGAAGTCATCCCAGCTTATGAACAATTATTAGATGAAAAACCAGCGTTTACAGAGAAATTAGAAAAGAAATTTGAACCCGCAAGTTCTGGTTTTGTCTTGCATCTAGGTGTTAATAAAGAATACCCACAATTAGCCCATCATAATTTTTTCTTTTCGAATGCTTCTAAAGAAAACTTTGATCAAAACTTCCATCAGCATCAGTTACCAGACGACCCAACGATCTATCTTGTGAATGTCAATAAGACTGATCCTTCTCAAACCATCGAAGGACATGAGAACATCAAGATTTTACCGCACATCCCTTATTTACAAGATCAACCATTTACAGAGGCAGAATACGATGCCTTTCGGGAGCGTATCTTGATCAAATTAGAAACGATGGGATTAACGGATTTGAGAAAACATATTGTCTATGAAAATCGTTGGACCCCGGAAGATATCCAAAAAAATTATTTATCCCATCGTGGAGCAATCTATGGGACTGTCTCTGATCGTAAGAAAAATCATGGGTTCAAACATGCAAAACATAGTGAGCGCTATGACAACTTATACTTTGTAGGTGGGACAGTCAATCCAGGTGCAGGTATGCCAATGGTCACTTTGAGTGGGCAACAAGTGAGTGACAAGATTGCTCGAAGAGAAGCGGATGTATAGGAAGGAAGGCTTATTTTGTTACTAATAATGATCGTCCTTTTTGTTGCTTGGCTTTCAGGTTGGTGTATCTTTTATCGACTGCCATTCATCACAAACCTAACCTCTGCAAAACGTTTTGACACAAATGTTTCAATCATTATTCCTGTACGTAACGAAGCAAATACGCTCCCCAAATTGCTACAATCGATCCAAAGGCAAACGATCCAACCACGAGAAATCATCGTCGTGGATGATGATTCCACTGACGGTACAGCAGAAATCGCCAAGAACTTAGATGCAACAGTTTTCTCAAATGATCGTGAGCAGCATGGCAAGGCGGCTGCCTGTTGGTTAGGTGCAACAAAGGCCCAAAGTGAGCATTTCTTATTTTTAGATGCAGATACATTTTTTCAGACAGACAATAGTTTGGAAAGACTGTTGAATGAATACGAAAAAAGAGGGAATAGTGGCTTGCTGTCGCTTCAACCGTTTCATCAAACTGTTCGCTTTTATGAACAGCTCTCGTTTGTTTTCAATGTGGTCATTCTGGTAGGGTTGAATACTTTTTCTGTGCTAGGTGAAAAATTAAAAGCAGCGGGGGCGTTCGGGCCGTGTATCTTATGCTCGAAAACCGATTACTTCCAAGTCGATGGGCATAAAGATATGCCTAGTGGGATCTTAGATGACATGGCTTTAGCCAATCGTTTTCAAAAGGCAGGATTTCCCATCCATTTATATGGTGGGAAAGAGTTGATTGCTTTTCGCATGTATCCTGAAGGTTTCAAGCAATTGATCCAAGGATGGACAAAGGATTTTGCCACAGCTTCTAGAGCAACCAATCCCTTTATTTTGTTAGGAGTCATCCTCTGGATAAGTGGTGGTGTTGGCTCAGTGTTGGCTTTTGGTATGGAACAATGGCCGCTCGCACTGGTCATTTATTGCCTGTATGTGCTCCAATGTATTGTATTTGCCAAACGTGTAGGAAATTTCAAGCCGATTTTCTTGTTCGTTTTTCCGTTCTTTTTTATCTTCTTTCTTTTCTTGTTTTTGTGGTCATTGATCCAAACCTATCTTTTGAAATCAGTGACTTGGAAAGGAAGAAAAATCAAACTTTAGGAGGTTTTTATGCCACTGATCCATTTGACCACTGGAGTATTAGTGATGCTCGACATTCTTGCCTGGTTTATTTTTCATTTGGGTATATCCTTTGGTGTACGTCAAATTTCTGACTCTTTTTTTGAAAGAAAGCGTCGTTGGTTTCGTTCTTTTTCTTTTGAAAAGCAAGGAGTTATTTGGGAGAAAAAATTTCGAATCAAAAAATGGAAAGACAAGCTGCCAGATGGTACTGTGATTGCCAAGAGTGGATTCGATAAATCAAGACTTGGTAAGACTGATTCTGCCGCACTGAAGAAATTCATCATTGAAACACAAAGAGCAGAGCTGACACATTGGCTATTGATTGCGCCAGCGTTCCTTTTCTTTTTGTGGAATCCCAAATGGGCGGGGTGGGTCATGGTTTTTTATGCGCTTCTTGTCAATATCCCATTTATTATGATCCAACGCTATAATCGGCCACGATTGGAACGAGCGTTCATTAGAAGAATGAGGAATAAGTAGGTTCTTAAAACGGATTTATGTTTCTTTTATGTTGTTTATATGTTGAAAAATAGCAGAGGTGATGACATGGAAACGACAAAAAAGAAACCAATCCATATCTCAATTGATGAGGATTTGAAAAAGGATGCTGAGCAATTATTTGCTGAGTTGGGTATGAATATGATAACCGCAATTACAGTTTTTTAAAAACAGTCTGTAACTAAACTGGTACTTCCTTTTAAAATTGAAAGGGAAAATTCGGCTACTTTGCAAGCGAGAAAAGATGCTAAAGATGGCAATATTCATGGTGGATTCAGCTCTGTTGATGAGTTGCTGGAGGACTTAGATGCTTGATATTTTTTATACCTCACAATTCAAGCGAGACTATAAAAAAGCAGGGGAAAGATTTAGCCAAATTAAAAAAGGTGCTATCTCTTTTGCAATGCCAACATAAATTGCCCAAAGTGTATCGTGATCATCATTTGACCGGCAATTATGTGGGATTTAGAGAATGTCATATCAGTCCTGATTGGCTATTAGTATATAAGATTGATAATGATCAATTAATATTGATACTTGCTAGGCTGGGATCTCACAGTGAATTCTTTTAAAGAAGTTGTGAAATAAATGGACAACTCAGAAAAATAAACGAGAAAATCTAAAACTTGTTTTAAAAGTGTTTGGATTCTCTCGTTTATTTTGTTCTAGGAGTTACTAGAGAAATAGTGTAATCGTTTTTTTAGGAAGAAAAAACAAATTTTAGGAGCTTTTTATGCTACTGATTCATTTGATCACTGGAGTGTTAGTGATGCTTGATATTCTTGCCTGGTTTATTTTCCACTTGGGTCTATCCTTTGGAGTACGTCAAATCGCTGACTCTTTTTTTTAAAGATATCATCGTTGGTTTCGTGCCTTTTGAAAAGTGAGGAGTTATTTGGGAGAAAAAATTTCGGATAAAAAATGGAAAGATAAGCTGCCAGATGGTACTGTGATTGCTAAAAACGAATAAATGGTTTTCTAGAAGTGAATACTACATAAACAAGCACCAAAATCCATCGATGAATAATTGTGGGGATTTGGTGCTTTTTAGCGGAGCTTAACACTTTTATCAGAATCTCACAAACTGTCTTTTGTGCAAAGTTAGTGATTCAAAATAAAGTTGATTTTTTTGAAACTTTTCTTAGAAAACGATCGTCTAATTAAGTATAAAAAAAGAAAGCGGAGTGAGCGTATGAAACATGAAAAAAACTATTCATTTTTAACGATAGAACTAATTTTCCTAGTCTTATTGTTCCTGTTTACCAGCCTTTTTTTATGGATGTATTCAATGGATACATTTTCGATCATAGAAGAAAAGCCACAAGAGATAGGGACAAGCGAGTCGACTAGAACGAAAGATACACAACCACGTAAGGAAGCAAACAAGGATTTTATGCGAGAACTGGGTGAAATTTATTATTTGAGATAGGGAGGGATCTAATATTTTTAATCGGATAGCAAAAAAGCAGCGAGTCAGACATTATGAATCTCAGTTAGAACAGCTGATTGAGACACAATATCAAAAAATGTATCGAATCGCTTATAGTTATACACACTGTTCGGAAGATGCACTAGATGTTATCCAAGATAGCTTTCAAAAAGCGCTGATGGATTTCTCAAAGGTAAAGAAGATCGATCATTTTCAAGCTTGGTTTTATAAAATCTTAGTCCGCACAGCAATTGATTATTGGCGCAAGAATAAACGAATGCCTTTGAATTTTGAATTGGAAGACTGTCCAGGACTTGAATTCATCGATTGTCAAAATGATGTTTCTTACATGGAATTACGTGAATTATTGAGCCAAACGCCTAGCCCAGAACGCGAGATTATTATCTTGAAATTTTTTGAAGGATTTACATTGAAAGAAATTGCTCAGATTTTAAATTTAAATGAGAATACAGTGAAAACAAAAATGTATCGCTCACTAGATAATTACAAAGAAATTTTAAAATAAAGGAGAGTGGATAGCGAAATGGGAGGAACAAAGAAAAAAATAAGTATGATGAATCAGGCGTATCGAGCGGGGGAAATTCCTGAACAGCTAGAAGATGAGCTATTCAAGCGTTTTACGATTGCCAAGAAAAAAGTGAAGGTGAAACGACAAGTAAAACATGCTGTTCATATCGGTTTGGGGATCGTCTGCTCTGTACTTATTTTGTTCGCAGGTGTTCAAAATAGAGACTTTCGCGTATGGGCGACAGAAATCCCTGTTCTCGGAGAATTGATTTCGATCATTACTGGGAAAACCTATTCATTCCAAGAAGAGGAATCGGGTATCAGGATTGCTGTTCCAAAAATAATTGGAAAAGAAGAAATCCATGACCAGTTGAATCGAAAATATCTCGCAGAGGGACAACAAGCTTATGAGGAAGGAGTGAAAGAAATCAAGAAAAACGGGCAACAGATTGATACAACAGGTGGATATCGCATATTGGTCAATGATGAGCGATTTTTAGTGATTGATCGTTCAATCGAACAGACAATTGCAAGTACGCAAACGAACAATCAATTTGACACGTTAGATAAACAAAATGAGGTACTTGTGTCTTTGCCTTTATTATTTAAAAATGATGATTATCTCATTGCTCTTTCAAAGGAAATTGAAGAACAGATGAAAAATCGTATGGAAAAAAATCCAGAATCAACTTATTTTGCTCTAGAGGATAATGGCTCATTTTTATTAAAAAAAGATCCTAGTTTTTATATCAATAAAGAACACCAGCTGGTTATCTTCTTTGATAAATACGAGGTAGCACCTGGTGCTATGGGGACACAAGAATTCGTTATTGATACAAATAAAATCCAATCTTTATTGGCTGACCCAAACTATTTGAACTAAAGCTTTCAGACTTTACGAATAGAATCGTTCTTTGCTGAGAATAGTAGCATCAACCGGTAGAATCTTTTTTACATGTTTACCGGTTGATGCTTTTTAGGTTGAGAGAAATAGCATTCAATAATGGCCGAAGAATCCAATGCTTATCTGAATTACTCAATCGCTTGCTTGACGATTTCTTGCCAAAAATGAAAATATTCCTCTTCTAAATCGATCGAATCAAGTTCATCCCAAGCAATAAAGCCCTCGTTTACATAAAAGCCATCTTCTGTCATCTTTTTTTGAATCTTTCCTCTATAGTTTTCTCCCTTTTTTGTTTGGATCGTAATTTCTTGTTTGGCAATATAAGCAGTGATTATGACAGTTTCGAAATGATTCTTTACCATTGTCATCGGCAACGCCTCCCTTTTAGTCATTTTCCTCTTCAAAAGCTTGATAAAATTCATCTTTGATCAATTGCAACTCAGCTTGTTGGTTTGGCTTGTTCCAATCGATTGATCGGGAAACTTGTTCGTCATATGTCTTGTTGGTACTAAACTCAAACCATTTCATTTCTTGTTTCAAACCAACGTGACGAATGTTCTCCCAGAGAATCTGGTACTGGTCAATCGTCAGATATTCTTCATCACATTCGCCTAAGAAAACGCCCTCGATATTTTCTCTATATCGACCAAATTCATCTTTTGTGTTTAATTGGATGGTCACTTTTTGTCGGTAGAGAAAGGACTGTAATAGTACTTGGTCGATTTCCTCTCTCGTCATTTGCAATTGGGGAGGGAGGTCTTTTAAGGCGACTGCTGCATTTTCTTCGATCCCTTTAACTAGCTCATCCATGGCAAAAGCGGTTCCCCATTTCAAGCCAAAGGGGCGATCACGGTATTCATTGTAATCGAGAAATTCTTTTTTCGTGCGTCGCATGTCCCTCACCTTCAATACCAGCCATTCCGCCAGCATGACCGCCTACAAGCGAACTGCGGGCGATTGCTCGACCACCTTCTAGTAAACTATGTGCATGGACGATTGCTTTAAATCCATATTTTTGTCGAATCTTATCCACGACAAAGTCAATCTTTGCCGCATTGACTTGCTCTTTAGGATCATCGAATAGATTCAATTGCAAGCCAGTCGCATAAACTAAGCGAGAACAGTTGACGCCGATACTTCGGATATCTTGCCGTTGATAATGTCGATCAAAAATCATCAATAGTGCTTCTGCTAAAACATGACTGGCATTGGTCGGCTCGATTTTCATCTGTTGGTGAAACCCAGTTTTTCCTGAAACATCTGTGTAGCCCAAAGAAAAGCCGACCCACAGACTAACTACTTGTGCTTTTGCTTCTTCTCGTCGTAAGCGTGTGCCTACTTGATCTGCCATTTCCTTGATCACGATTTCAATCTCTTCTCGGCGGGTATAGTCCTTATTGAGGATTTGACTATTTCCGATGCTTTTTGATTTAGGGGTGTAGACTTCACCAAGAAAGCTCCGATCGATTCCCCAGGCATGGGCATAAAGTTGTGTACCAATTACCCCCATTGCACTTTTTAAACGATAGTAATCCGCATGTGCAAGCTCATAGATGCTATGGATGTTCATTTTATTTAAACGAATCGCTGTTTTTCGACCGATCCCCCAAAAATCTGTCAGCTGAGGAATCCGCCAAAGTTTTTCAGGGACGTCTTCATAACGCCATTCGGCGATCATGTCTCGGGTATCCTTCGCTTCATTATCCAGAGCTAATTTTGCCAATAGTGGATTATCACCGATACCGATCGTGGTATAGATCCCTGTCTGGTCATAAACGTCTTGACGAATTTTTTTTGCAAGTGTCCGGGCATCAGGAGCATCGAACAAATTCAAACTATTTGTGATATCCAAAAAACTTTCGTCGACCGAATAGACATGATGGTTACTCTCGTCTGCATAGGTTTTATAAATCGCATTGATTTCTTTGTTCTTCTCCATATAATAAGCCATTCGTGGTGGGGCAATATATAGATCACTGGGATAAGGAAAGGGCAAATCACGCGCACGACTGATATTCGTGATCCCGTAGGCTTTTTTTGCAGCTGGACTAGAGGCAAGGATCAACCCGCTACCACGTTCTTCCCATGAATTTCCGGGGTACGACATAACAACTAGTTTGGTTGTTAAAGGGTCTAAACCAAGTGAGACACATTCAACAGAAGCATAGAACGACTTACAATCAATACATAAAATATCTCTAGAAGGTTCTTTATGATAGTCAAATACAGGATTTTGATTTTTAAACATAACAGTCACCTCTTCTACATGATTAGAACACACGTTCGCGTTTTTTGTCAACGAAAAAATCAATAGGAACTTTAAAAAAACATCGGTCTTCTAAAGGATCATTAGCATAAAGAGAAAAAGATTTGAAAAAGTAGTTGACTTATTTCAGAAAGAAATCTATACTTAAACCAATCTTAAATCAGTTTGGAGCGATTTCTTATGAAAATCACATTGAATTCACAACTGAATACGTATTACTTTAGCTATTTTAGATAGGTTTGTATTCATGACATTCATGGGTGCAAACACAACGTTTGTATCTATGATGGCTAAGGATGTTTGAGATGACTTGTCCGCCACATAGATGAAAATCTATAGTGGCTTTTTTGTTAGAATTGGTGAAGGCCCACTGTAGATTTGTCTACGGCGGGCTTTTTTTATACCTAACGAAAGGAGAACCACATCAGTTCATCTTCCAACGAGTTATTTTAAGTAAACAACGAACGATTTTCCATTGTCGATCAAGTGTTCAAACAGTGATAAAAAAATAAAAATAAAAAAGGATGTTATCTTATGATTTTAATTATTAAACCAGGAATTGAAGTAAACCAACTAGAACCAGTACTTTCACGTATCAAGGAAGAGGGCTTGGACGTTCAGATCAACCATGGCAAAGATCGTCTTGTTTTAGGATTGATCGGTGATCCAAAAATTATCCAAGGTGTACCATTTGAAAGATACGACACGGTGGAGCGTGCAGTAAAAATCTCTAATACGTACAAACTGACTTCTCGAGAATTTCATCCGCAAGATACAGTCGTTGATGTGGATGGTTTGAAAATCGGTGATGGTAGTTTTGTGACGATGGCTGGTCCTTGTTCAGTAGAAGGCGAAGAACAAATCATGGAAACTGCTCGTATGGCAAAAGCTGGTGGGGCAACAGTCCTACGTGGAGGAGCCTACAAACCTAGAACGTCACCCTACGCTTTCCAAGGATTAGGAGAAGAAGGACTGAAAATGATGCGTAAAGCAGCGGATCATTACGGCTTAAAAGTCATTACCGAAGTCATGGATGAAGCCCATATCGATGTCGTTTGCGAATACACAGATATCATTCAGATCGGCGCCAGAAATATGCAAAACTTTCGTCTATTAGAAGCTGTTGGGAAAACAGGAAAACCAATTGGCTTGAAACGCGGGATTTCAGGAACGATCGAAGAATGGTTGAACGCGGCGGAATACATTGCGGTACAAAACAATCCAAACATCATCTTTATCGAACGTGGTATTCGTACTTACGAAACAGCGACACGCAATACCTTCGATCTAAGTGCTGTACCGATCATTAAAAAATTAAGTCATTTCCCGATCATCGTTGATCCAAGTCATGGTACAGGGGTTTGGGATCTCGTATCACCAATGGCAAGAGCCGGTGTTGCTAGTGGCGCAGATGGGATGATCGTAGAGATCCACCCTGATCCAATCCACGCATGGTCAGATGGACAGCAATCATTGAATGAAAAGAACTACCTACGAATGATGGAAGAAGTCGAGATTTTAGTTGAAGCAATGAATAAAATCAAAGCCTTATAGAAAAGAGGAGCGTCATGTTAGAAGTTGTCTTACCAGAAAAAAGCTATGAGATCATCATTGAACGAAATGCACTCGATCATGTGTCTGAGTGGATCGAAGGAATCTGGAAAAATAAAAAAATCGCGATTATCAGTGATACGAATGTTTTTCCGATATACGGCGAAAAAATTTGTCAACAGTTGCGGGCAAGCTACGAAGTCGTCCATTATGTTGTTTCAGCTGGGGAGAGCAGCAAATCATTCGACATGGCAGCTCACCTCTATGCGTTTTTAGCAGAAGAACAATTTACGCGTAGTGATGCGGTGATTGCGCTTGGAGGGGGAGTGATCGGCGATTTAGCCAGCTTCGTTGCTTCCACCTATATGCGAGGGATTTCATTTGTCCAGATCCCGACTTCCCTACTGGCACAGGTCGATTCAAGCATTGGAGGAAAAACAGCAATCAATGCACCCATGGCGAAAAATATGATTGGGACATTTGCACAACCAGACGGGGTATTGATCGATCCAGAGACGTTAATGACGTTATCAGAGCGTAGAATCCAAGAAGGGATCGCTGAGATCATCAAGTGTGGTGCAATCAGTGATGAAACGCTATGGCAAGATTTGGCAAAATTAACAGGAGTTGCTGACTTACTGGCTAATAGTGAAAAAATCATTGAAAAGGCGTTGCGTGTGAAGAAACAAGTTGTTGAAGAAGATCAATTCGATAACGGGAATCGTTTGTTACTGAACTTTGGCCATACGATCGGACATGCCATCGAAAATACTGCTGGTTATGGTCAGATCAGTCATGGCGAAGCCGTAGCGATCGGTATGGTGCAAATCACCAAACAAGCCGAAAAGATGGGAAAATCACCAGTGGGCATCACTGCGCAATTGATCCAAATGATCGAAAAGTATCAGTTACCGATCAAGTACCAACCTTGGGAGGAGCAATCCCTTTATGATGCGATCACCCACGATAAAAAGGCACGTGGAAAGACATTGAAAATTATTTTATTAGATAAAATCGGACAAGCAAGAATCCAAGAAATTCCGCTTGAGTCCGTGAAAGACTATTTAAAGGAGGGGAACTAAATGCGTTTTTTAACAGCAGGAGAATCTCATGGTCCACAGTTAACTGCCATTATTGAAGGTATCCCGGCAGGTTTAGAAGTTTCACTTGAAAAAATCAATGAAGATCTTGCGAGACGACAAGGGGGGTACGGTCGTGGTGGCAGAATGAAGATCGAGAAAGATCGTGTCCAAATCACCTCAGGTATTCGACATGGTAAAACGCTTGGTTCGCCAATCACAATGATCGTGGAGAATAAAGACTGGAAGAATTGGCAAACGGTGATGTCAGCCGAGCCAATCGAAGAAAAACATGTCACACGTCGTCGAGTAGCCAAACCTCGTCCAGGACATGCGGATCTAGTTGGTGGAATGAAATACCAACATCAAGATCTTAGGAATGTGTTAGAACGGTCTTCAGCTAGAGAAACGACCATGCGTGTAGCAATCGGCTCTTTAGCAAAACAGATCCTAGCAGCACTAGATATTGAAATTGCCAGTCACGTAGCAGTTCTTGGAGGGGTCAAAGCAACGATTCCTGAAGTGCTACCTGTGGCGGTGATCAAGGAAAAAACAACGATCTCCGAAGTCAATATGGTAGACCTTGAGATCGAAGAACAAGTCAAAACATTGATCGATGAGACGAAAAAAGCAGGTGATACCTTAGGTGGTGTCGTCGAAGTCCGGGTTGAAAATGTACCGGCTGGTTTGGGTAGTTATGTCCAATGGGATAAAAAATTAGATGGAAAATTAGCACAAGCCATGCTGAGTATCAATGCCTTCAAAGGGGTAGAATTTGGGATCGGTTTTGATGCAGCGACTTTACCAGGTTCTAAAGTTATGGATGAAATCACCTGGGATCAAGAACAAGGCTACCGCCGGACAACCAATCATTTAGGTGGATTTGAAGGTGGGATGACAAATGGGGAACAAATCATCGTTCGTGGTGTGATGAAACCGATCCCTACACTTTACAAGCCGTTGATGAGTGTGGATATCGACACGAAAGAAGCCTATAAAGCAAGTGTCGAACGTTCCGACAGTACCGCTGTACCAGCAGCTTCTGTGGTGGCTGAACACGTCATTGCAACAGCACTTGCCGTGGAGATCCTTGAACATTTCCCAGCGGATAACATGAGTGAGCTGAAAAAATCTGTTGCCAGTCATCGGCAGATGATCCAAGACTTTTAGTGAGGAGACTGATATGAAGAAAAAGGTATTTGTCTTAGGTTTAGGTCTGATTGGTGCTTCGCTTTGCCGAGCCATCAAAGGATCGAATGTGACTCTTTATGGATGGGATCATTCAGCAGAAACAAGAAAAATTGCAGAAGAAGTCCAATTAGTGGATCATCTGGTGTCTGGGATCGAAGAAGCAAGTCAAATGGATGTTATTTTATTAGCGGTTCCTGTACAAGTTAGTTTGGACTATTTGCAACAATTAGCGACACTTCCGCTAAAGGAAACTGTATTGGTCAGTGATACTGGCAGTACGAAAGCAGCAATCATGACAGCGGCTAAGGAATTACCTTTTACTTTTATTGGTGGACACCCAATGGCAGGCTCGCATAAATCTGGAGTAAAAGCCGGCAATCCTAATTTGTTCGAGGAAGCTTATTATATATTGACCAATGATCATGAGAGTGATCGTGTAGCTGAACTGATGGAACTATTAGAACCGACTCGAGCAAAATTTGTATTGATGGAAGCCAAAAATCATGACGAGATCGTCGGCGTTTTAAGCCATTTGCCTCATATCGTGGCTGCTGGTTTAGTGCAAACCAGTGATGAACTCAATCAAAAACATCCAAGAGCCTCCCAACTTGCAGCCGGAGGGTTTCGAGATATTACGCGTATTGCTTCTTCTGATCCAAAAATGTGGACAGATATCTTATTAACGAATCAAGAAATCATGCTGTCTTTACTAGAAGAATGGCAATCCTCCATGGAAACATTGAAAACACAACTTGCGAGAAATGATGAAGAGGCCATTTATCGATTTTTTGCACAAGCGAAGCAAACAAGGGATCAGTTGCCGAAGAAACGACAAGGAACGATTCCAGCGTTCTATGATCTATACGTTGATATTCCGGATATTTCCGGTGCAGTTGCTAAGGTGACAACGGCTTTGAGCCAAGCAGATATTTCAATCATCAATCTAAAAATACAAGAAACTAGAGAAGATATTTTCGGAGTCCTTGAATTGTCCTTCAAAAATCAAACCGATTTAGAAAAAGGACAAGCATTGATTCAAGCGGAAAATTTTCACTGTTGGATCAGGAGTTGAGACAATGCAATTACTTAATGCTACACATGGGATCAAAGGTGAGCTAACGGTTCCAGCAGATAAATCGATTTCTCATCGCAGCATCATGTTTGGTGCAATCAGTCATGGAAAAACGACGATAACGAACTTTTTAAAAGCAGAAGATTGCTTGAGTACGATGTCCATATTTAGACAATTAGGTGTGAGAATAGAAGAGGAAGAAGAGAAAATCCATGTTTATGGTTATGGCGTAGAGGGATTACAAACACCAACAGAACGTTTAGATGCAGGTAATTCTGGTACAACGATCCGTTTACTTTTAGGGATTTTAGCTGGAAGTAAGATTTCGGCAGAAGTGTCTGGAGATGACTCGTTGAATCGTCGCCCGATGGGGAGAGTGATGAATCCTTTACGTGAAATGGGTGCAGATCTTAAAGGGATCGAACATCCAGATCTACCACCTTTACGAGTGACTGGTGGGCCTTTGAAACCAATCGAATATGAGATGCCGATTGCCAGTGCGCAAGTCAAATCAGCGATTTTATTCGCGGCACTTCAAGCAGATGGTGAGACAACGATCATCGAAAAAGAACGCTCACGGAATCATACAGAAGAAATGATCAAACAATTTGGTGGAGAAATCAGAGTAGAAGATAAAGTGATCACACTTGCTGGCGGACAACGGTTAGTTGGACAAAACGTGGCGGTACCTGGGGATATTTCGTCAGCAGCCTTTTATCTAGTCGCAGCAAGTATTTTGCCAGATAGTGAAGTCTTATTGAAACAAGTAGGAATCAATCCAACACGAACAGGGATTTTAGATGTATTGATCGAAATGGGGGCTTCGATCCAAGAAATGCAAATCGATCAACAAAATCAAGCGGCTGACTTAATGGTACGTTCTGCCAACTTGCAGGCGTGTACGATCGAAGGAGAAATCATTCCTCGCTTGATCGATGAATTACCGATTTTGGCATTAGCTGCAACACAAGCACAAGGCACGACGATCATTCGGGACGCACAAGAATTAAAAGTGAAAGAAACAAATCGCATCGATGCGACAGCGGAAGAATTGATAAAAATGGGCGCAAACATCGAAACAACAGATGATGGGCTGATCATTCATGGTCCGACACCTTTGCATGGGGCAATTGTTGACAGTCATGGGGATCATCGCATTGGCATGATGTTACAGATTGCCGCATTATTGACCGATGAGCCAGTTGAATTGAACCATCCAGAAGCGGTAAATATTTCTTATCCTGACTTCTTCACTGATCTAGCTGGTCTGATCAAGGAGAAAAACTAATGGCTGCAATTGTGCTGATTGGTTTTATGGGCGCCGGTAAAACAACGATCAGTCGCAAGCTTTCTATGCAGTTAAAGAAACCATTGATCGATATGGATACAAAACTAGTCGAGGAGTTTGGCTGTTCGATCAGTCAGTATTTTGAATTACATGGCGAAGCTGCCTTTCGACAGGAAGAAACGAAGCTACTGAAAAACTCATTGCAAGAAGAAGCGATCATTGCGACAGGTGGGGGAGTTATCCTACAAGAAGAAAATCAACGACTGCTGACAGATCATCTGGTGGTTTACTTAAAAGCTGATCCCGATCTTTTGATCAAACGTATCCGCCAAGATCACAAACAAGCCCGTCCGTTGGCACTCGATAAAGATGATACAGAGTTAAAAGAATTATTTTTTTCGCGGAAAAAACACTATGAAACATTAGCAGATCTTACGATAGAAACAACTGGTAAATCACCAGCAGAAGTTGTCTCAGAAATCATAAAGCAGGTGATGAATCGATGAAAATTGGTTATCTAGGCCCAAAAGGTTCCTTCACATATAGTGCAGTAAAGAATTATTTCAACGAAGGCGATTGGTCTCCGTATCAAGCTTTAACAAATTTGATTGATGCCCAGATCAACGATGCGATCGATTATGCGATGGTACCGATCGAGAATTCCATCGAAGGTTCTGTATTGCCCACATTAGACCATGTCTATGAAACCTTACCAACGATCCAAGGAGAAATCGTTTTACCAATCAAGCAACAATTGATGGTACATCCTAAGCATCAACAGATGTGGCAAGAGGTAACAAAAATCTGTAGTCATCCGCAAGCGTTGGCACAATCGCAAGTATTTTTGAAGCAACAGTTCCCTGACGTGGAAATCGAGCAAATGGGTTCGACTGCCCAAGGTGCCCAACAAGTTGCCGAGCATCCTGAACAAAAAATCGCGGCAATCGGACCTAAAGAAGCTGCGGAACAGTTTGGTTTGACCATCGTTCAGCAAGATATCCAATCGATCCGCAACAATGAAACCCGTTTTTGGCTACTAGGTTCCTCACCGATGTCATCTCAATTACCAGTCAGTACTTACAAAGCAACGCTATTTGTAGACTTGCCAGAAAATCGCCCAGGTGCGTTATATCAAGTACTTGCGGTGTTTGCAGAACAAAAACTTAATTTGACCAAAATCGAGTCTAGACCGCAAAAAACCTCGTTAGGTGAATACTTTTTCGTGATCGAAGTAGAGATTGAACAGGCAGATACAAAATTGAACGAAGCAATCAAACTACTGGAACAGCGAGCATTTCCGGTCCAATTGATCGGAGAATATCCAGTGTACCGTAGCCGTGAGGATAAAAAAGCGACATACAGAAAATAAATCAAAGCAGCTGAACCTAGATAGCTGCCTTGGTTTTTTTTGAATAATTTTTCTATATTTGCTTTTACACGTATAGCACGTGTTTTTTATTTTTTTCACGTGTTACACGTGTTAGTATAGATATGTCAGGAGGTATTGTAACAATGCCAATGACATAACAGGAAATGGTCAAACTCTTGATTTCCATAAGTGGGTTAAAAGTTAAAGGTGGAAAAGGTTCTCATATAAAAGTGAAACTACCAGGAGTAAATCGACCAATTATTGTTCCTTCCAAGCTACCTAAAGGGACAGAACATGCGATACTGAGGCAGGCAGGGTTAAAATAGCTTTGTTCCTGCTTCTTGAGAGAGGAGGAGGATCATGCTTATTTCATATCCGGCATTATTCTATTCAGAAACAAGTGAAGGCTATGACTCGGGATTTTCTGTTTTCTTTCCAGATTTTCCGGAGATGGCTGGTACAAGCGGATCTGACATTCCTGAAGCGCTCGAAAATGCCTCTGATTACTTAGGTATTCTTTTGGCGGCTGAGATAGAAGAAGACCGAACATTACCTGAACCATCTCTTATCAGTTCATTGTCACTTATAGAAAATAACCCTTTTAAAAGTGACTCTGAGTTCATATTAGAATATGATGCTGAAAAATCATTTATTTCAATGGTCTCTGTAGATCTAACAGAATATTTAGGCACAGAGGAACCTGTAAAAAAGACGTTAACGATCCCAAAATGGGCAGATAAGTTAGGTAAAGAAATGCATCTAAATTTTTCAAAGACATTGACTGAAGCCATTGTTCGTGAAAAACTAGGTGCTTAACTTTAAAAGAGAAACTATCATCTTTCTTTTAAATAAAATAGGTTATAAATCATAAACAGATGATTTGCACACTTTTCTGAAATCCTTTAGGCTAGAATCAAGCGATAAGAAAGGAAGAGGAAAAATGGCAAAAAAAATTGCAGCAATCGTAACTGATTTAGTCGAAGATATTGAGTTGACTTCACCAAAAGAAGCATTGGAAAATGCGGGGAATGAAGTGACAACGATTGGTTTTGAAGCAAACCAAACGATCAAAGGCAAAAAAGGTGGCGAGTTCACGATCGATCGCAGCATTGATGAAGTTTCTCCTGAAGATTTCGATGCGCTCTTGATCCCTGGAGGATTCTCACCGGATCAATTACGTAAGGATCAACGTTTTGTTGATTTCGTTACTTACTTCTTGAAAAATGACCAACCGTTATTTGCTATCTGTCATGGCCCACAATTGTTTATCCAAACCGGTCTAACAGAAGGTAGAACAATGACTGCTTACGATACTGTTCGTCCAGATGTGGCTTACGCTGGCGCCAATGTCAAAGATGAAGCAGTGGTGATCGATAATCAATTAGTTACTAGCCGTACACCAGATGACTTGCCTGAATTCAACAAAGCAATTGTTGAGATCTTGGGTTAAACGACTGAACACTTTGTAGCGTTGCAAGTCAAAATAGTGATACGAGGAATAAAGAATTTTAGAATGATTTGGGACAGAAAGAATGCAAATACATTCTTTCTGTCTTTTTAACTGAAAAAGAAATTTATAATTAAAATAAGATGCAACTAATCAACAGCTGATTTTTAAATTTTTTCAAAATTATTTAACCTAGATTCAAAATCATGATTCAATAAAATATGCGCCTGAGTTTGATTGTTTGCCAAGCCCAGACGCATGTTTCTGTTTTTAACTAAATTTTCGTCGTACCGCTTCCGATATGTGCTACATAAAACTCTGGCTCATATCCTACAACCTCTAAATAACGTGCATGGACATTTTCTTTAAAGGCGGGGATTTCCTCTTCTTTGACTAGAGCGATGGCACAGCCACCAAATCCTGCGCCTGTCATTCGTGCGCCTAATACACCAGGTTGCGCTTGTGCGGCATCTACAAGTGTATCTAATTCGATGCCTGTGACTTCGTAATCATGACGGAGTGAGTAATGAGAATCATTCAATAATAGACCGAAAGCTTCTAAGTTTCCTTGCTCTAATTCAGCTTTTGCTTTTAATGTTCGTTGATTTTCAGTGACGGCGTGACGTGCGCGACGGATCAAGGTATCATCGCCAATCAAGTCCGTATTCGCTTCGAAAGTCGCTTCATCTAATTCGCCTAAAGCTTTGATGTCCAGCTTCGTTTGTAGACGTTTCAAGGCTTCTTCACATTCGCTGCGACGTTCATTATATTTTGATTCCGCTAATTCACGTCGTTTATTCGTGTTCATGATAACCACGGCGTAGCCATCTAATTTAACTGGGACCATTTCATAGTGTAATGTATTCGTATCTAGCAAGATGGCATGGTCGATTTCTCCAAAACCGATCGCAAATTGATCCATGATCCCTGAATTGACACCAATGAATTCATTTTCTACTTTTTTTCCAGTTTGAACGAGTGTCAAGCGATCGATCGCTAAATCAAACAAATCTTCCAGAACAACCCCCACTAATAATTCTAACGAAGCACTGCTAGAAAGTCCGGCACCATTAGGGATCGTTCCTTCAATCACCAATTCAAAACCGCTCTCGATGGTATAGCCAGCTTCTTTTAGTTTCAAGATCATTCCTTTGACATAATTTGCCCAGTTGTCTTTTTTATCAAATGTCAGGTCATCAAGCGTGAATTCGATCACGCCGATTTCCTCAAAGTTTGTTGAGTAAACTAATACTTTGTTGTCTTCTCGACGTGCAGCAACGCCGTAAGTGCCATAAGTGATTGATGCAGGAAAAACGTGTCCACCGTTGTAGTCCGTGTGTTCACCGATCAAGTTGATTCGCCCAGGTGAAAAATAGTTTGTTGTTGGTTTTTCACCAAATAATTCATTGAATTTCGTTGTTAAATGTGCTGTTTTATTCATCTGTCTTGTTCCTCTCTTGCTTCAAGTTTGAATTCTGTAATCGTCTCAAATGGTGTTTCCGGTACCAAAGATATGTCGCCGAAAGAAGGGTAACGTTCTGCTCCTGGAGCGATTTGTGTTTCAAAAGTGATGCCGCCATGGTTCGCTAAACGTTGCCCGCGCATTTCAGGTGTATCTTCCCCAAAGTTGGCAGTGAAAATGACGATACTCGATGCATCCGTCCTGACACTGACTTTGATTGTTTCATCTGGACTTAAAAGAGAAGCGGCCGTTTTATCTAAGCCTGTGTCCTTTAAGAAGAACGGATGATCGATTCCATCAAATAATTCTTTTTGTGGAAAGTCACTGGTGAAAACAGTCGTTAGTTTTGTTGGTGTTTGAAAATCAAACGGTGTTCCAGTCACTTCTATTTGTTCACCTGTCGGAATGCTATCTGGTCGTAAAGCAGCAAAGGTTTGACTGTTGACCCACAAAGTATGGTCATCGATTGGTTGCGTCACATCACCACTCAAGTTGAAATAAACATGATTGGTTGGGTTGAATAGTGTCAATTGATCACTGACTGCTTTCGTTGTGACACGCCAAATATTATCTTCTGTAAGGGTATAGCGAACTTCTACGGATAAATTCCCTGGAAAACCACGCTCTTTGTCGGGACTAGTCGTGGTAAAGACCACAGTGGCTTCTTGTTCGCCATCAATGATTTCGTATTGCCAGATTTTTTCTTCAAAACTTGGCGTACTGCCATGTAAGGAGTGACCAGTTGCAGGATCGACAGGTAGTTGATACGTCTGGCCGTCGAGGGTGAATTTGCCTGCATCGATCCGCCCAGCAGTTCGTCCGATCGTTGCTCCGATAAAGGCATCTTTTTCGAGATACTCTTCTGCTGAATCAAAACCTAGAATCAACTCTCTACCCATGAATGTCAAACTGACGATCCGTGCGCCTAAATCGGTAACAGCGAGGGTCGTACCCTGTTGATTGGTTAAAGTAATCAAATGTGCAGATTGTCCAAATGTTTTTTTAGTAATGTCCATTTAAGTAGTCCTTTCTTGGTGCTGGATTAGTAGTTGGTGTAGGCGCAGTTTACGCCTAATCAAATTAACTATACCATTAAATGAAGCGTTTACAATGGGGCGTTTACTGTTTTTACCATTCAATCATATCAAAGAAGAGCACTTGCTTGAATGTATTTCTGTGAGCAGTATTTAACTTTTTGTTGCATCTATAGTAGAATAAAGAAAATACGAAAGAGGGTACGTCAATGGAAAAAGCGATTTTTTTGAAAAAAGAACATCAATCCATCTCACAAGAACTATACTTTGACTTTTGCGGTTTTTCTAAAACATTGCCCTTTCATTCATTTGGACCAGCTATTCGTCAAGATTATATTTTGCATATCGTGATGGAAGGAAAAGGAGTCTATCGCGTAAAAGATCAGCAATATCAATTAAAAAAAGGTGATCTTTTTTTGATTAGACCGGGTGATTCTACTTTTTATTTGGCGGATGGTGAAGATCCTTGGGTCTACTGTTGGATTTCCTTCGGTGGGGCAGTAGCCGATAAAATCATTCAACATTCTTTATTCAAAGATGATCAATACACGATGGTTTCTTCAGAAATTGCTAGATATGTGGAGATTATCTTGGCATGTATGAATTACTCGACAAAAAATCTAGTCGATGAGCTGCAATTAAATGCGTTGACGTATCAATTGCTCGCGCTCTTATTAGAAGATGGTGGCTATGTTCATTTAGGAGAACAAAAAAGTTATTCAGCCCTCGCTGTTGATGCGGTACAGTATATCGAAGAACATTACAGCGAGCGTTTGACTGTTGAGGAGATCGCAAAAAAATTATCCGTTAACCGAAGTCATCTCTCTCGTGTGTTCAAAAATCATATGGGGATCAGTATCAAAGAATATATGATTGGTGTTCGCATCAATCGGGCAGCGTTTCTCTTATCTCTGACGGAAGAATCCGTTGAAGCAATCGCTTATCAAGTCGGCTTCAATAGTTTGGTCGTATTTAGCCGCATGTTCAAGAAATTCACTGGTGAGACGGCGACAAACTATCGTAGACGAATGAATAACGAAAAGATCAAAGGAGTTTCCGCAGAACAATTAAAAAAGCAATTAGAAGAACAAGCCATCATTTCTTGGGCGACCTAAGACATAAAGGCATTGTTGACTGGGTTTTTCTTGGGATATGCTAGACTAGAAAACGGGAGGAAAAAGCTATGAAAACATTGATTATTGTCAGCCATCCGACAATTGACACATCGTTGAACCAACAGTTTTTTAAAGAAGCATCCAGCCAGCTATCGACTACTTGGCATCATCTAGAAGCTTGTTATCCAGATGGGGAAATTGATCTTCAAGCAGAACTTGCTTTATTGAAAGAGCATGACCGGATCATCTTCCAATTTCCTTTCTATTGGTATAGCGCGCCAGCCCATTTGAAAATGTGGCAAGACCAAGTGTTAGAAGCGGCAACAGCAGTCTTATCAGGTAAAGAATTAGGGATCGTCTTAACAACCGGCGTGAGTGAAAAAGAATACCAAGCAGGTGGGAAAGAAGAGTATACGATCTCGGAGTATTTGCGTCCGTATCAACGAATTGCCCATAAATTCCAGATGACCTTTTTGCCTCCGTTTGTTTTAGCACAGTTCATGTACTTAACTCAAGAACAACGGTTTGAACGCCTGATCAGTTATCAGCAATATCTCACATTAGTCGAAAAACCTTCACTGATCAATCGGATCGATTGGTTTATCGAACGATTTGCACAAAATGAACGCATCAAGGAAAAAGCACCGATGAAGCAGCAGATGATCGAAACGATGTTAGAAGAAGCCAAAGAAAATATTGAAGATCTGACATTTATACTACAAGAGATGAAAGGAAAGACCTTATAATGGATCAATGGTTGACAGAACAATTAGCCGAATTGAGTACGCAAGCGGATTATGAGGGCAAAGCCTTACTTCATGAAATGTCACGCTTATTTGTCGAAATCAATGAACGGATCGAGCAGTTGCAAGGAGAAATCGATGGAGAATCTTGGAATCATCAAAAATGGTGATTTTTCTTCAGTAATAACATAATAAAAAATGTTCATAACGCTTATTATTTGCTACAATGGAACTACAAGAAAGTTGGTAACGCTATTTTTTTACAGAAATAACAGGTGGTGAATGAAATGAATGAAGAAAATGAACAGCGTGGCAATGTTCGATCAGCTCGAAGACAACAACAGAAACAAGCATCACGCATGCGTATGATGAAAATCGGTGCCGCTGTTGCAGTAGTCTTACTACTGGTTGGTGCAGGTACTGGATTATATCTCCATAGTAGAAACAATGCCAGTGAAAACTCGGTAGCAAAGACGAGTGAAACGACGCAATCGTCCACAGCTTCAACTACTGCTTCATCTGAAACTGAAGCAACACAAGAAAGCAGCGAAGCAACAGAACCTTCAGGAGCTATTTCTGAACAACTACAAGCAGTCGTTGCAGATTATTCGAAGAAAATCGAAGATAAAACCCCAGTGTTGATCGAAGAATACCAAGCAGAGATCCAAAACAATCAAGACGGTGTCAATGGTCTTTCGGTCATTGCCAACCGAAAAGCAAGAGAACTTCAAGCCTTGTCGGATGAAGGAATCAGTAAATTAAGAGGGATGTACCAAGATGCTTCCAACAAGGAGGATATCGACCTAGATACCATGATCAATCAGCTATCTGCAAGTTATACGGCGCAGGTCGCTCGGATCTCCGACATTTATCTGCGAACAAGTGCGGAACTTCAAGCAGCGACACCTAGTAGCGAATCTTCTTCGGAAGAGACGACACCTTCGACGGAAGCGACACCAGAAACAACAGAAACGTCGGAGTCACAAGCCGATCAGTACACGGCACAGTCCACAGAAGATACGAGCAATCAAGCCAATCAAGCAGCTACAACCGTTGTACGTGAAGGCGAAGGTCCAAATCAAATTGCGCAACGGACGGGTGTGCCAGTTGAGACGATCTTGTCCTTGAATGGCATGACGATGGATGATTTCTTCTTTAACCCTGGTCAAGAATTACGTTTGAATTAGGAAGATCAAGAAGAAAGATTCAACTTCAATTGATTAGATGAAGTCACAAAAATGGTTCTTTTTGCCAATTTTTGTGGCTTTTTTGTTCTAAATACGTTTCGTTCTCCACTGGCTCATCATGAGTGGGTTGTGATTGGTTGTTTTTTTGTTAAGATAAAGAAGTGAATGTAACCCGTAAAGGAGAAGATCATGAAAAAACGAGAATTCATCGTCCAAGATTTATTGAGTAAGATCTATCAAGAAGAATTTAAAGATGGAAAATTACCGAATCAACGAAAACTAGCGGAAATCTATCATGTTTCTCGCTTTACGATCCAACAAGCGATCAAAAACCTGGAAGAAATCGGTATTGTCCGTGTCGTTCAAGGATCAGGTATCTTTATCCATGAAAAATGGGTCAAAAATCCCTTGATCTTCAATTCTTTGACACGTACCCCTTATGATCGGATCCATTCAAAAATGATCAGTTTAAACAAAGCACCAGCAACGGCGGATGAGCAAAAAATCTTTCAACTTGATGACGGCGCCGAAGTTTGGACATTTGAACGTATTCGAATCGTTGATTATAAAATCGAGCAGTTAGAAATGTCAAAAATGCCGGTAGCAATGTTTCCCGACTTATCCCAAGAAGTCATCGAACATTCCATCCAAAAGTACGTGGAACAAAAAGGCTATCGAATTTCTCACTATATCACGAGTTATGACCCAATCACGACTTCCAAAGAACAATCAAAAATATTGCTATGTAAACGCGGTACACCAGCCATGCAAATCACGAACCGAGCTATATTAGAAGATGGACAAGTCTATGAATACAGCAGTATCATTGCCATCGACTACTCTGTGACTTACATCCGCCCCTTTGACCGTGAGATCCATCGTTCGAGGATTGATTGAGGATTTGAGTAGTCTCAAAATAGCTTAAGGAAAAAACTTCTGTAAAAATGTAGCTTTTTTGAAAGTTAAGGAAGAAAACATTAAAGCGAATTAGTTGATAGTGATTGTGAAGAAAGCACTGATGAAGCGTAAAACGCAATCATCAGTGCTTTCTTACAAATGCTTGATAAGTGAAGTAAGTTATATTATTTATAATAGAAAATATAAAACACAAAAAAATAACTTACAATAAGTATGAACCAAATAAGTCTTTCAACTATTTGAGCTATTGTTGATTGATTGTATGTAAAAATGATACCAAATTTATAGTTCCTGTTACTGCGTATAAAAATACTCTGTAAACCTAGAGAGAGCATGATAAGTAACTTCATGATCAGATTCGATAGCTGATAGGATTGATCGTTAGTTGTTAGGAAAAAAGTATACAAAGTTAAAAGTTGTAACAACCAAATAACTTGAACAAGTTTTCTCGCAGCTTGGGTTTTATTCGACATAGATGTTTATCCTCCTTAAAATTATTATTGTGATTTAAGTTGATTATATGCCTTTTTTAAGTCAATATTCAATAAGTGTTTAATGAGAATGTGGCATTAAATAAAAGATTAAGAAGGTCTGAGAAACTCTATTGATTTATTTTTGTATTAGTATCTTTTACGTTATAAAATTAAATTTTACATAATAAAATTTGCTGTGTGAGGAGTGATAAATGATGATTAATGTAAAAGCTCGTAAAGTAGGGAATTCTATCTCTATTTCAATTCCTAAACAGTATCAGGTTAAAGCTGGATCAAAATATGTCGTATATAAATCTAAGAATGGAGGATTAATATTCACACCAAAAATAGAAAATCCATTTTTATTGGATGAACCATTTCAAAAGGATGAAGATGAGGGATGGCAAACAATAGCAAAAGAGGAGATTGGGAAAAATGTATGAACCTCAACAAGGTGATTTGATCTGACTTAATTCTACGCCTTCTTTTAGCAGGGAAATAAGAGGGAAGCAGCCAGCTTTAGTTGTTTCCTCAAATGCTTACAATAAAAAAACGAACTATATTATTGTCTGTCCGGTAATGACTGGGGGAACAACTTTTCTGGGTATGTTTCTTTGAATGATTACAAGATACGTGGAAGAGTGAACGCTACACAAATTCATAGTTTTGATACTGACCGGATTATTAGTAAAGAATTTATTGATCGTCTAAGAGGAGACGATTTTCTTCAAGTCAAACAGATTTTAGATTATTCTTTAGAAACTGATTTTTGAAAACTATGTTTTACATAAAAAGCTACTAAGGTTTACACGTGTATTCATTATTATAATAATAGGAATACAGCGGAACCAAAAAAAGCTATCCTTACATATTTCGTGTAAGGATAGCTTTTTTTTGGAATTACGGTGTCACGATCGTGCCGTCTGGTGTACGGCTTTGTGTCCATTCGTGTGGACGATAGACAACTGGAAATTCTGCCGCCTGTTCTTCATTGAATGTGACACCGATCCCACTTTGTTCGATCGGATAGAAAAAGCCTTTTTTTGGTGTGGGGATATTTCCGAAAAGTTGTTTCGTATTTTCAGGAACATCGATGTTTTCTTGGATCGCCGCATTGTGCAAATGGATGTTCAAATGCGTATTCACTGCTAAGCCGATCGGTGTGATATCAGATGGCGTATGCCAAGCGATTCGTATCCCCATCGCTTCGCAAAAGTGTGCCAATTTCAAGGCAGGCGTGATCCCGCCGATTTGTGAGACATGGGCACGCATATAGTCGATTTGACGATTGCGAACTAATTCTTTCCATTCCATTGGATTATTGAACAATTCTCCAGTAGCAATCGGGGTCGTTGATTGACTTCGTAATTGAGCCAACCATTCATTTTGGTTTGGCGGTAGAATATCTTCTAAAAAGAAAAGATTGTACTTTTCTGTTTTTTTTGCAAAACGGATCGCTTGGTTAGGATGCAAGCGTTCGTGAACATCGTGTAACATTTGGAAACGATCGCCATATTTGTTTTGGATATGTTCAAACATGGATAGCGTAGTGGACATGTATTCTTCTTGATCGAAATAAGAGCCAGCAAGTGGTTGTTCAGGTGTTGCTAAATTCGTTGGATTTCCCCCATAAAAACCTAATTGACAACGAATATAACGATACCTTTGTGCGAGAAATGTTTCGATTTCACGATCGAGGTCCTCTAGATTAGCTGCGACAGCATGCGTATACGCAGGAATTGCTGTTCGAGCTTTTCCGCCGAATAACTGATACAATGGCATATCAGCGATTTTCCCTTTGATATCCCAGAGCGCCATATCGACACCTGAAATGGCGTTATTTGTGATTGGCCCATTCCGCCAGTAAGAATTGACATTCATGACTTGCCAAAGGTCTTCGATTTGATTCGCATCGCGTCCAATCAGTAAAGGTTTTAAGTATTCTTCAACTACGGTCTGGACAGCCAAAGGACGAAATTGGAAAGTGCCGCAACCGAAGCCGGTCACGCCTTTATCTGTTTCAACTTTTACGACTAACAAGTTGTGACGATCTGGTTTGATTGCGTAACTTTTTATATTTGTAATGATCGTTGGTGTCATTTTTTTCACTCCAATATACATAAATATGAATCATGTGCATCCTCATTGAAACATGGGGAAGAACATCCTGTCAATTTGGTCTAATAAAAACATCTAAACCGACTAAAAATCAGTCCAATTTTACGTTAGTATTTTTATAAACGTTGATATTAAAGCTTTTTCGTTGGTTATTTACTAAAAAGGACTGGTTTTACAAGTGGCGTTCCACATGCTACTATTTGGGTGAAAGCGGAAACAAGAATCATTGTTTGATGAGAATAAGGGGGAGAACATGTGAAGCATGAAGAAATAGCAAAACAAATCATACAACATGTGGGTGGAGCAAGTAATATCAACAACGCTTGGCATTGTATGACAAGATTACGGTTTGATTTAAAAGATGAGAAAAAAGTGGATTATGCTGCGTTGGAAAAAACACCGAAAGTGGTGGGGACAAAATATCAAAGTGAACAACTGCAAGTCGTGATCGGTACAGAAGTCGCTGACTATTTTGCACCAATTGCGAAAGAATTAGGGTTAGATGAAACAAGTGAACGAAGTGAAGGAGAGAAAAAAGGCGTCGTATCCTTATTTATGGATACTGTTTCCGGTGTATTTGGTCCGATCGTACCAGCAATTGCTGGGGCAGGAATGATCAAGGGTTTGATGGCCGGTTTAGTGGCATTGAATGTCATTTCGAACCAGACGGATACGTATTTGATCATTGATATGATTGCGAGTGGCGTATTTACTTTCTTGCCATTTTTCGTTGCTGCTTCTGCCGCTCGGATCTTCAAAACGAATCCATATTTAGCGATTGCGATCGCTGCAACTTTACAATTTCCCACCATGACGACAGCGGTTGCTGAAGGTTCGATCTCTGCTTTCCAACTGTTTGGTCTCATTCCAGTTCCTGTCTTTAATTATGCAGGAACAGTTATCCCGATCATTTTTGCGGTATTGGCACTCAGCTACATTTATCGTTGGGTGGATAAGTTGTTGCCACAAGTGTTACGAACGGTTTTCACACCAACCATTTCCCTGTTTGTTGCAGGATTGTTGACACTCACAGTGATCGGCCCGATCAGTATTCATTTAGGTAACCTCTTAGCAGCTGGTGTGGCATGGTTATTCTCAATCTCACCAGTGTTAGCTGGTATCGTGGTCGGTGCGATCCGTCCAATTGCAATCTTTACTGGGTTGCATCATGCGATGACCCCAATTGCCTTACAAAATTTTGCGAATCAAGGCTATGACATGTTGATGCCGATGATGTTCATGGCGAACATGGCGATCACTGGTGCGACAGCTGCAATTTATCTCAAGGTAAAATCAAAAGAAGAAAAGTCATTGGTACTATCTTCTGCTGTTTCTGGTCTATTAGGAATCACTGAACCAGCGCTATTTGGGATCTTATCAAAATACAAGAAGGCGTTTATGGCGGCTACAATCGGTAGCTCGATCGCTTCAGCGTTTATCAGTTTCTTCGGTGTTCGGATCTACGGCTATATTTTATCAAGTATTTTTAGCTTACCAGCTTATATCGGTCAGTATTTTGTTTTTGCGGTATTTGGGATAGTGATCGCTTTGGTTTCCTCATTCGCCATCACTTATTTCTTAGTACCAAACGAACAAGCTGAAGATACTGAGTACACGAACGAAGTGAATCTACACGCTGTAGCTAAAGGAGAATATATTCCTTTAGAAGATGTGCCTGATGAAGTTTTTTCAACGAAAATGATGGGGGATGGTTTTGCAATCGAGTCAATCGATGGCGCCATCTTTGCACCGGTCAGCGGAAAAGTCACTACGATTTTCCCTTCCAAACATGCGTTAGGAATTAAAACTAGTAATGGCGTCGAAGTATTAGTCCATATGGGAATTGATACTGTCAACTTGAATGGGGCAGGATTCGATGTACTTGTAAAGGTCGGTGATCAGGTAACCGTTGACACTAAAATTGCTCAAATGGATTTGCCTTATATCCATAGTCAAGGGAAAAAGAGCATGGTCATCGTTGTGATCACGAACATGGATCGTGTGTCGAAATTCTCCGGGGAACGAAACCTAGAAGGGCAGCACCAAGCTGGAGCGCTCTTGGAACGTGCCTTGTTGAATGGGTAAAATGAAAATAGCATGATCAAGAGAACATACGCCATCTTCAAAGATTGGCGTATGTTTTTTGTTGGTAACCTTATTTTTTTGTTTATTTAGTTATCTATATTTTTGTTTAAAGTTATTTAATTTATCGGGTGAAACATGAATAGATTTTATGCGATTCCATGATTTGCTAGGTGTTAGGGGACTTTGATAATACTGGTTTATCAGCTGGTTTTCATTGTTTTATGAGGGCTAGTGGTTTTTAATGCAGTGGGGAATGGTATGGTGGATAGGCGAAAGAGGGGAAATATAAAAAAGATTCATTCAGTGTGTGGAATTCTTCGGGTTGTTTTATTTGATGTTTTTTTTTAAATAAATTATCTTTATTTCAAGAAGCGGTAAGCGCTTTCTATGTAAGCTTAGTAGGCGATAGATATGACTGATTTAGCTGGAGGAATCACTATTCCAGACGCACCAACGATTACTGATGAACACAAGAAGCTGGTAGAAGAAGCACGCAAAACGTTAGATGACAGTAGTGAGGCTATACCATTTGCGCTATTAGGAACACAAGTAGTTGCTGGGACAAACTATTGGATCTTGTGCAAAGTCAACATGTTTGGGCCCACACAGAGCAAAAAATTAGTGACTTACAAAATCAACAAAAATCCACAAGATGAAGTGACGCTTTTGGAAGCGGAAACATTCGAGTTTTTGATTGACCCAACTTTTTAAAATACTTCCCCACTTTCCCATACGGTCGATAAGAGAAGATGTTCATTCTACTATCAACTATATGGGATTTTTATTATCTCAAGAACTGTCTTTACTGTGATAGAAAAACCATCTTTCCATCATTTACAGAATCAATCCGCTATATCCGTTGAAAGATCAGCAACGACTTCATAATAATGATCGCCCCAATCGCAGATATGTTGGACGATCGTTGAGAGTTCGCGCCCGATCTCGGTCAATTGATACTCTACTTTTGGCGGGACTACGGGATAGACTTTACGTGTGAGTAAATGATCGCTTTCTAATTCTCTTAATTGGCGAATCAACATTCGCTGGTTGATGTCTGGTAACATTTTTTCAATCTCACTTAATCGTAAAATCGGTTGTTGTAAAAAACATCAAATCAAGACGATCTTGTATTTTCCACTCAGGACGTGCATGGCTAAATCTTTCGTATTGGTAAACTCTTTTTCATGGTATTGATACATAAAGAACCTCACTTTGATTTATTTATTCGACAGCAATAGTTGCTATTATACAAATCTTACCAATGGAAGTAAAGAAATTGAGGATACTGACAAGTTTGTCAGTTTTGTTTCTCAACACAGCCTATGATACGATGAAGTGGAAAGATTGCGGTTTCGCTCGCTAACTAAGAACCAGACGAGCGGAATAAGAAAGAAGGAAGAAAAATGAAAAGTAGAGCTGCCGTAGCATTTGAACCAGGAAAACCGTTAGAAATCGTTGAAATCGATGTTGCTGATCCGAAACCGACGGAAGTCATGGTAAAAATTTTGTACACTTCTGTCTGTCATACAGATGCGTTTACCTTATCAGGGGAAGATCCAGAAGGAGTTTTTCCTGCGGTCTTAGGTCATGAAGGCGCCGGTATCGTTGTCAAAGTTGGTGATGACGTGTCATCTGTTGAAGTGGGGGACCATGTGATTCCGTTGTATACGCCAGAATGTGGAAAGTGTGAGTTTTGCTTGTCAGGAAAAACCAATCTATGCTCTGCTGTCCGTGAAACGCAGGGAAAAGGTCTAATGCCAGATGGTACGACACGTTTTTCTTACAAAGGCGAGCCGATTTATCACTATATGGGTACGAGTACGTTTAGTGAGTATACTGTCGTCAATGAAATCAATTTGGTGAAAATCACAGAGGATGCTCCTCTAGATACCGTTCCACTATTAGGGTGTGGCGTAACGACAGGGTTAGGTGCTGTTGACAACACGGCAAAAGTTGAAGAAGGTGCTGTCACAGCTGTTTTTGGACTAGGAGCGATTGGTTTAGCAGTAATCCAAGGCTTGAAAAAAGCTAATGCTAAACGAATCATTGCAATCGATATGAACCCTGAAAAATGGCCGTTAGCTAAAAAAATGGGCGCAACGGATTTTGTTGATCCTAAAACACACGATCGTCCAATCCAAGAAGTCATCGTAGAAATGACCCAAGGTGGCGTAGATTATAGTTTTGAGTGTATTGGCAATGTGGAAGTGATGCGTTCCGCGCTTGAAGCATGTCACAAAGGCTGGGGCGAAAGCATCATTATCGGTGTAGCCGGAGCTGGAAAAGAAATCCACACGCGTCCGTTCCAACTAGTGACTGGTCGTGTCTGGCGTGGTTCGGCTTTTGGCGGTGTCAAAGGGCGAAGCCAATTGCCAGGTATAGTGGAAGATTACTTGAACGGTGGAATTGATTTAGATTCATTCATCACCCATCGTTTAGATTTTACACAAATCAATGAATCACTTGAGCTGTTGCATCGTGGAGAATCCATTCGTACTATGCTCACTTATGGAGGTGATACTGATGGAACTACAGAAAATTGAAACACATCGGTCGTTTGGCGGGCAACAAATCAAATATCGTCACCTGTCAGAAACGCTACATTGTGAGATGACATTCAGCGTGTATCTACCAGAAACCACTGTTGAAAATCAAGAAATCCCACTCATTTGGTGGTTAGCTGGTTTAACAAGTACAGATGATAATTTTAGTATCAAAGGTGGATTCCAACGCTATGCAGCAGAACAGCAAATCGCCTTCGTCATGCCGGACACATCGCCTCGGGGGGATGTTGCTGACAGTGAAGATTGGGATCTCGGTCAAGGGGCTGGCTTTTACTTGAATGCAACACAAGAACCTTGGAAGAAAGACTTCCAAATGTACGACTACCTTACGAAAGAGCTGACTGAGATCATCTACTCCTTGATCCCAAATCTTTCTGGAAAAGAAAGTATCATGGGTCATTCCATGGGTGGGCATGGTTCGTTAGTGATCGGTCTGAAAAATCCAGCACGCTTTGCTTCGATCTCTGCTTTTGCACCAATTTCGAACCCCTCAAACGTACCATGGGGACAAAAAGCATTCACCGCTTATCTAGGTCCTGACCAAGCGACATGGAGTGAATGGGATGCCACTGAGCTGATCAAAAAAGAAACAACCAGTCAACCGCCTATCCTGATCACACAAGGGACGGCTGATCCATTCTACGAAGTCCAGCTCAATGAAGAAGCTTTTTTATCAGCAGCAGAATCAGTGAAACACGAAGTTTTCTACCGAAAAGAAGAAGGCTATGATCATAGCTACTTCACCATTGCTACATTTGTAGAACAACATATTGCTTTTCATGCGAGCTATTTGAAACAGTGAAAAGACCATTGTAAGAGATGGAATGTGAGTCAGACAAACGAGCAACTAACTGGAAAATCAGAGGAAGACAGAACGATGCAACTATAAGCAATAAGCAGTGAAACCTGAAATTTTTTTTGAGAGATACCTCTTTAGTTTGACTAGATCGTGCACAGAGCCACGAAAGCCAATTAGTGAAAGGAGTTCTGCCGGATACTAGTTTCAATTGTTTATAGCGGTGTAATTCTGTGAGTCAAAATTAAAAAATAAAATTAACAGGTTTACTTTTTAGAATAGATGTGTTAACTTAATTAAAGTTTCGGAGGATCCAAAGGGATTAGATAAGAATATTCTTATCTAATCCCTTTTTGTGTTCTTGCATTAAAAAATATTAGGAGGCGCATATGAAAAATCTATTCAAATATTTAACGATTACTTTGGGGCTGTGGATACTATCAATTAGTATCAATATGTTTTTTGGCCCACATTATATTGCTGCTGGAGGAACGAGTGGTCTAGGAATATTACTTGAATACCTTGTTCAAGTAAATCGTTCACTCGTCGTGCTAGCATTAAATTCAGTTATGTTGCTATTAGCAATCATTTATTTAGGTAAACAAGTATTTATGAAAGTTTTATATGGCAGCTTAGTTCTACCGTTATTGTTAACTTATGTACCTAAAATAATGTTTACTGAAAATAAAATTTTATCGATCGTTTTGGGGAGTCTAATTTTTTCTGTAGGTATGTCCATTGTTTATTCACAAAATTCTTCTAGTGGAGGAACGTCCATTCCACCGATAATTTTAAAAAAATATTTCAATATAAAACTCTCTACAGGCTTGTTTTTCATAGATGGTATAGTCATACTGCTAAATTGGAGTATTTTTGGTTTTGATCAATTTTTACTTGCCTTGACTTCAAATATTCTAGTTTTTCTAACGATGAACCTATTCTCTAAGATATCCTATAAATCTATTGAGAATAGACAAACTTCTTAGAGGTGGATAATTTAGTTATTCTTGGAGTTTAGGAGATACTGTAACGCTCTTTGACAATTTCTAGTGGATCACCGAAGCGTTCAGCGATTTTCGGAAGGCTCAATCCTTGCGCATATAGACGATTGAAGACACCTTGAATGCTTTCTGAAACTTCAACGATATGTTTATCGTAGTCGTAAAAACGAAACACTTTTTGTCCCCAGTCATAGGTCAATGTATCGTGGATCACTTCGATTTCTGAATCAGAAGTTGTAAGTAAAAAGCCTTTCCACTTGATTTTATTCATGATTTCATCTCCCTGAACTTGATCGAGCAACTATAGCATGAGAATTTTAGACTGTATTGTAAATACACGACATCTCACTTTGCTCACGACGTATCATCTAATCCAAAGGTTGTGCTTTGAACTCTTTACAAAGCTGGACAAATTCGAGTGGTGTAAAGCCGATATGTTTTTTTTAATCTTTGATCAAGTGAGACTGATCGTAGTAATGCAACGCAATTAACTTTTTTTCACTAGCGTGAGGATCGGTTAGTATTTTCAAGCAGTACTGAAAACGCAATGTAAGCAACATCAGTTGCGGTGAAATGCCATAATACTTCTTAAATAACTGTTGGCATTGCCGTGTGCCTACAACTAAATCCTGACACAAATCTTGAATTGTAGAAGCAGGGATTTGGCTAAATCGATCAATCAATTTGATAAACTGGTTTGGTGTATGTCCTTCAATCAATTGATGGAGGTAATCAATAAAATATTCTTTTTGTTGAGAATAGGATAGGGAGAAGAAATAGTCGAGGTTGAAAGGTATCTTAAACTCACTAATTGCTATAGAAATCATACTCTGTTTTACTGATACCTGAAAATTCGATGATTGCTTTTTGAAATCAATGAAAAGATCGATACACCCATCTGGAATGATCAAATCATTCACTTCGTAGGAATCCTGAGTCAAGGATTGGTGTTCCCATAGACAAATCACAAAGTCTTGTAATGAGGGAATGACAATTGCTGGATACTTGAAATATTTCTGATAGATTGGGTTGACGATATAGGGTACTTGAATTGGAGAATACATGGATCACCTACTTGTTTATGGTTCTGTTCCTTTCTATCAATTATAGCATGTTGATGAGATGTATCTGTCTATATCACTAAAGTAAGTACGCAATTGGGATTGTCGGTGATAGTGTCAGCGTATCTAGGCGAAATGAAAAAAGGCGTTGGATTGCTATTTGTCGCTAAATAGGATGCTGGTGTGAAAAAATCAAAGAGATAAGCAGAGATCTGTTAATTGGTAGAGGGGTAAATGAGTGGATTGGCTAAGGGAAAAAATATGTATGCTCAAGCTAGACAGTAAAAACCTAGGATAGATACCACAGTGATCGCTGGTTCTTATCCTAGGTTTTTGACTATTCTGACTGGTTATAAGGTTACGCATTTACCGTTCTGATTTCTCATCTTCTATTCCATAGGTAAGTGATTGTTAAAGTGAATAAAATAGTCGTTGTTAATGTTAACAGTATTGGTGAAAGAGAAAACTCTCCACGTTGATCCCAATAAATTATTTAATTGGATATGAACAAAATATTCAACATGTATTTCTTCTACGTATTATCTGACGAAGGAGAAAGACATGTTTTTTTATTTATTGGATTTGTTTTGTAGGATACTAGAGCAAGGAAGACAAAAAACGATAATAGCAAATGGATTTTAAGGGAGATCAAGAACTTGAGTTTATGGATAATAAGCAAGAATACATGAACAAATTGTTATAAATAAGTTGGTTCTATGTAAGGTGTATCAGCTTTTTTGGATCATACATGGTTAATAACTAATAAGATTGGTCAGTTAGCAAAAATACTCCTTTTTATTTAAAGAATGACTTTGTTGGTAATGCTGTTTATAACAGTAGGGTTCATTTGGAATCCTGAAAAAAATATAAAAATGGGTACAAATGATCATTTAGAAAGCGTTGTGTAACTATTGAATAAATCATAACTACCATAAGGTTAAGAAGCAAAATAGAACGTTAAAATCTGTCACTTTTACGTTCGTTTTTTCTTTCAAGGAGAAACAATATAGTTTATCATTCCGATTGGTTGTGTTATTTATATGTAAGTATAAAGAAAAGTGTTCATTTAAAAAATGAGGTGGAAAATTGAAAGACTTACAATTGGCATTTATCAGTAATCGAACGACGAGTCGTTTGTTTCGAATATTGAGTATGATTGAACGAAGACGATTGTTTACGATTGGAGAATTGGCCGAAAAACTGCAAGTGACAGAACGAACGATTGCCAATGATATCAAGTACATCAAAGACTATTTTGATGATTGTATCAGTTTAGATTCAGGAAATAGTGGAATCTTTTTTGAAGAAAAAAAAGCTTCGATGTATCAAGAAAAAAAGCAGAAATTACTTGAGAATGAGTGTCTATTTGAAATCATCGGGAATATTTTTTTAGGAGAATTATCAACAATCGATGAACTTGCCCATCACTATCATTTTTCAGAGAGTACCTTTCGCCGGCTATTGAATCGAACAACCACAGTATTGAAGAGCTATGGACTGCAGTGGGCATCCAACCCGTTGTCGATTGAAGGAAGAGAAGCTAATTTGCGAAAATTCTTCAAAGATTTTTATTATGAAGGAGTAGAAACGCCCTATACGCTTGTTCCTGATATTGAATTACATGAATTGGTTTTAAAAAAATTAAGCAATAAATTGGGCCAAGATGAGGTTGGATCTGGAACTACGCCAGCAGCCTTTTATTATACTTTTTATATCGCAATCAAACGTGCGTGACTGGGTTTTTCTATAGAGATTCCAAGAAAATTAGCGAAATTAGCATACAAAGCAAAGAATTTTTCTCTCCTTCATTCTTTGAAAGATGACATCAAGAAACTTTATAAGGTCGAATTATCAAAAGAAGAATTCGCTTGGATTTATTTAGTCACTGTCTGTAAACGTACCCTAGATCATGAAGAATCAGAGAAAAAGTTTTATAAAGATTTTCATGAAGGCACAGAAATTTCTCAACTCACGAATCGATATTTAAAGGAATTTGATTTCCCTAAAAATATTGATCAAAAAATCACAACATTCTTACGCTCGTTTTTTCTATCTAGAAAAATAAATGATTTGTTATCACCTGTCTTAAATAAAGAGGCGATAGAGATAAAAAAAGCAGTCATACGCTCAGATAATGAGAATTATCAGCGGAATTTAGGTTTTTTTAAAAAAGAAAGGAAAAGCTACTCTATTTCTTCAAAATACATGGAAGATATAAGTGTGAGTTTAACGATTTATAGTAATTTGATTTTCGATTTTTATTTACCAAGTAAAACAATTTACTTTCTTCTGGAAGGGGATCATTTTGTTTGTCAACAAATTATAACTCGTGTACGTCAACAATTTGGGAGTAAACATACATTAGTTTTTTTACCGCTTTATTATCTAGCAGAAGAAGTATTGAACGCCGCACATATTGATTTAATTGTGACAAACTACAATCGCTATCTTTTAGATTACATCATTGAGAGCGATTTTCTTTTGTTAAAAGCTGTTCCAGATGAACATGATTGGCAACGATTAGAAAGAAAAATAAATCCTTATCGTAAAAACTATAATTAATATTTTTCCACAGTTGCTAATAAAAATAGCGACTGTTTTTTTTCATTTATTTCAGACGTTAATGAAATAGATGATTTTATTTCATTAAAAAATCAATGTAATCTTAGTGAAGTAATAAACATGCAAGTTGACTTACAGAATTTTTGAAAGAGAGTTATCTTCGAGCCAATAAAAAATGACAGTTGATAAAAAGAATGTCTAAACTTTGTTCGCTATAAGTTTCTAATAAGAATAATACAGTAGGTCAAATACTAGGAGGAGTGGTATGAACATAAATACAATTAGCCGAATCGTTGGAAAGTTATTATTGATCATGGTTTTGCTTTTACCCCAGCTCCCATTTCAACTAACCTATGCACATGATTATTCAAGCTCTTCTGATAATCATGAAGTAGCAGCAATTACGGAATATCCAGAAAAGCAAGAAGAATCGGGAAAAAAAGAAAGTGAAGAGGTAAGTAATCGTGCTACTGAATATCGTTTAGAATTAGTTGCAAGCCCACTAGCTGGTGGTAATCCTAGACGAACTGATTCGTCAGGATCGAATGTGGTATGGCTCCAGGTAGGACAGAGCATGGGTAATATGCACGCGTTCCCCAATCCCGGTTACCGATTTTTACGCTGGGAAGTCGTTTCAGGTCCAATATTCATATTTAGTCCAAATATCCCAGATCTTGCTGTAAGCCAAAGTGAAGCTGGAAACTCTGTGATTCGTGCAGTCTATGAATCGGTTCCAGGTGGGAATATTACTGTAAAGCATGAAGATGAGGAAGGAAATCAATTAGCTAATCCTAGCGTGCTGACTGGATTAGTTGATCAAACCTACACAACCGAAGCGTTAAGCATTAGTGGTTGGCAATTGAGTAAGACTCCCGAAAATGCCTCTGGGACTTTTAGAGTAGAAGAACAAACGGTTGTCTATACTTATGAGCCTGAACAGAATCTATGGGGAACGGTCCCTTGGTCGTATGAGGAAGGAACGGAAACAATCACATTATATGGTGGGGAAGCTGGCGAAGTAGCAGATGCTCCATGGAAAACCTACTCTTCGGTCAAACAAATTATTGTGGAAGATCAAGTGATACTACCAGAAAATTCAGAGAGGCTGTTTTCAAGCTTACGAAATCTGGAAGTAATTGAGAATATTGATAGATTGAATGTTTCAAATGTCGAAAACATGATGAATATGTTTTCCAATGCGTCAAGTCTAAGAGAATTAGATTTACTTAATTGGGATACATCAAATGTAATAAATATGAGCGGGATGTTCAGTTTCACAACTTCTTTGATTGAGTTAGATTTGAATAATTGGAACATGTCGAATGTAACCGATATAAGCTATATGTTCAATGGTACTTCCTCGTTGAAAACGTTACATGTGTGTGATTGGGATACGTCGAATGTCACAACTATGAGTGGCATGTTTCAAAATGCAAATTCCTTAATCGAATTGGATATAAGTAGCTGGAATACATCTAAGGTAACTAATACGAGCTTCATGTTCCAATCTGCAAACTCAATCACAGAACTAGATTTAGGAAATTGGAATACCTCAGCTTTATTTTCTACTATGTTTATGTTCAATGGTGCAAATTCTTTAACAAAATTAGATATCAGTAATTGGAATACAGCAAGCTTAAGTTTAGTTGTAGCTATGTTTAATAATACATCTTTAAAGACAATCGTTCTGGGAGAAAAAACGGTTTTCCCACCCACGTCATCAGCTGGTTCGACAAATTTGCCACAGATTGAAATAACTGATCAATATACAGGACGGTGGGTTTTAGAAGAAAGTTTAACGAGCGGAACTGGGGTTATCGCCTTTGAAAACTCAACCGAGTTTATGAATAACTATGATGGCACTTATCCAGGTACGTATATCTGGGAGCCAGTTCCTCCTGAACAACTCATTGCCAAATTTGACCCTGTGAGTGACCAATCTGTAGCGATTCATGGTCATGCCACAGAATCAGTTGACCATTTGACGATTACCTATAAAAACACAGAAGGAAGTACAGTAGTTCTTGAAAAAGATTCTCCTCGCATCGTCTGGGGAGAGTATCAAGATACCCAGGAGAAGGTTCGCTCGTTCCAAATCAATTTGACAGAAAATGAACGGCTTGAAACGGGGTCAACGGTCGAAATCAAACTATCCAAACCTTCAGGAGACACAACTGGTGATGTAGCAGAAGAGCAAACAGTCATCAAAGGGATTGATTATCGGAGCAATAACTTTACGTTAGATCGTTCTAAGCTCAATGAGTTAGCTACTGTCGAAGCATTACATGCGCTTATTCTTCAAGAAAGTCGTGCACAAGCAAAAAATATCTTATCTGAAGAAGACATGACCAATGATTTTCGCATCGTTGAGACCGATCTTTCGTTAGATAGCGAAGAAGACGGAAGTTACTACGCGATTCTTGAAGTCGGCAATAAAGCGTATCAAATGACGATTGATATTGATCTTACCTCCAAAGTTGAACATTTAAGGGTAACGATCCCTGTCAAAATGATTTTTGAATCATTGTATGACGAAGAAGAATCAAACCGCCAGTTTGAGAGCCAAACCTATGAGATCCACAACCAATCTTCGGTAGCTATTGATACGTATATCAACCAAGTTGCTATTGATGATTCTGCTGGAATCGTTCTTTTAAAAAAAGGGGAAGATCCACTGGATTATGCAGAAAGTGCAGTGGAAGATCCTAGTTATGAGGATATTACGAAGCCACTGTTGCGCTTGCATCTCCAAACGCAGGAGACAAAAAAACAGTTATACGCAACGATGCCAGAGCAACATTTGATTCGTTTATCTGAAGGAGATCGTACCCCCCTTTCCTTATCGGGAGAATTTTATGGGAATTATCCACGGTGGATTGATCATCCTGAACTTGAGCAAGGGGGCTATTACGAGAGCACACTTGTACCTAATTACCGAATCGTGTTACGATTCGTCCCACGAATTTAAAGAAAAAAATAGTTAACAAGGAGGTGAAGCCATTGGAGGAAACGAACCAAGCACAAAATAAGAATAAGCGTAAATGGCTCTTGTGGTTTTTGCTATTTTCGTTGATTGCCGGTGGTCTTGCCTATTATTTCAATCAATCAAAAGATCAGGTTCCATTGATCAGTGCGGATCTTTTACCAGCAGTTGGTGATGCCTCTGATCAACGCTTGGCGAAACGTGCGCAAGAAGTAGCCGATGCCAATTATTTTACATTACAAATCAATCCAGAAGCCGTCTTTGAGAACGGACAGAGTGAAGGCTCGATCGAGATTGTCAATCCTGGGACGAATGTTTATCCGATCGCAGTTGATATTTCTTTACTCTCTACTGGAGAGTTGATTTATTCTTCGGGTGCCATCCATCCAAACCAATTCGTAGAGAATGTAAAATTGGAAAAACAATTAACTAAAGGAGAGTATCCTGCTAAAGCCACCGTTAATATTTATGATCCTGAAACGAAAGAAAAACAAGGGGTCACTGAGGCGGAAGTAATGATTATCGTTAAAAACTAAAAAAAAAGAAAATGAGGGAATTTAGATGAAAAAAATAGTAGCAGCACTTATAAGTACAGCAACAATCGCAGGGATTATGGCAACTGGGACAATCGCTAGAGCGGAGCAAGTGATTGACGGGCGTGAAGGAGAGACGTCAGGAGACGTTCTTGTACGGGGGATCATCGGTGAATTCGATAATACGACACCTGGACCAAATCCTGAGGATTTGGATCAATGGATCAATGTGACGATTCCAACAACCGCCTTATTTTACACAACAAAAGCCTCAAATCATACCACAATTACGTCACCTGAACACACGATTACGAATAATTCTGCTGTTGGCGTGATTGCTTCCGTTTCTGGCGTAGATACACCAACGAATATGGCTGAAGTAGACTCATTGAAAGTGAATACGATTGATTTGTTTGAAGATGGCAAGCCAACAGAAACGGTAGCTGAACTTTTCAGACTCCAAGGAAATCAAGGGACGAATGAAGGAAAATTTACTTTCACTGGTAAAGTCACGCCGGTCAATGCCTCAGCAGAGTTAAACCCAACATTTAAATTAGTTTTGAGTTTCTCTCCTAATGTAGCATAAAAAAGAATCACTTAAATCCCAAAAAGAAGGGATCAATCGTATGCAAAGAAGAATGAAGTTGTTCTATATCACGGGACTATTCTTTATTATCGCTAATGGATTGCTTACTGAGGTAGTTGGTGCAGATACGACAACGGGACAAATCACTGTCACTGGACGAATTGGAGAAGACACTAGCACAGAAAAAAGTATAACGATCAATGGATCACATGGAAACGAGGACAAGAAGCACACCCTTGTCGCTGATATTTCCGAACTAAAACAAGGGAAGCTACCAAAAACAAACGCTTTGAGCGGTCAGCGTTTCTTGTGGCTTGGCTATTTACTCGTTACCGCCTGGCTTGTTATTTCGACTAGAAAGAATCATCGCTCAGGTAACAAACGTCCGAAAAAGAATAGTTACTAAAAACAAAATAATAAAGAAGAAACAAACCAATAGGTCTCCGTCATTGAAAGGGGCTTATTGGTTTGTTCGTTTCATGGTGGATGTATATGCCGAATGAGCACAACTTCTAGTTGTAAAAACAGAAAAATTCTTGCTTTGCAGAAAAAACATTTTTGATATTCCATTTTGCTTTCAGGTATGATCGCTTTATAAAAGGAAGGCGTGTTAGATATGAAAAAAATTATGCAGCTCAATTTGGTATTTTTTTTAGGAGGAATAATAGGCTTACTCTTTGTACGTTCAACAACAAGTGAAGCGACAATGCATGATTTCCAAACAAATCTTGGAATCGGAGTGAAAGAATCGGTCAATGGGATTTTACTGGAAGATGGTGAATCATTAGCCGATAACGTCCATCATTTTATCAGTGAAGATGGGGCGTACTATGTCGTAAACAAGGAAAATCGTAAAACAGTGGAGGTAAGAACGTGGTACCAATTTCGAAATGCTATCAATGATCAAAATGTCAGCGTTATCAATGTGTCAGCTAGCTTCAATACGACCTTTCATTCGTTGGATACGATTGATCGCCCATTGACGATCAATTTTATCAATGCTGCTCGTATAGATTTAGAAAATAATCATGCACTCAAGCTGGCAAAGCATTCTACTTTAGAAATCAAAGCGAACGCCAAGTCGCCTATATTTGTTAGTCAAAATCAATTAAAGCAACCATTTATCCAAAGTTCTTATGGGAGTACGATTCGTCTAGAAGGTGAGGTGGTCATCGGAGATGGTTCAACTGAACTGAGAGAGCAACCTTTTATTCGAACAGAAGGATTGATCGAGGTTCCGTCTGGCTCCAATGTAAGGATATATGAAGCAATCGAAGCAAATGATTTATTTGTGATCAACTATGGTCGTTTAGAATTACGCGCACATGAAATCACCCCCATAAAAATGGGGATCAATGGGACGATTAGAGTCGGTGAATTTTCTTCGTTAAAAGTGACGCATGGGGGGAGTCATTCAGTGATCAAAATGACTGGCGGGGAGATTTTTTTTGATAATCCGTACAGTATACATTTAAAACAGACTGGCTTCGGTGGGCTTGTCGCTCCATTGATCGATTCTTCTGCCGTACTCATGGAAATCAATGCCGTGAGAAACGCTTTTTGGGAGAATTATAATATGAGTTTTCGTCCCACCCATGTTTGGAATAGTCAATTACAGACACGACTGGGTGGCCCCCATGGTTCGCAAGTTCTTCGTTCAAATTCAGTTAGTTTTGAAAATCATTTTTTAGGATTTGATTCTTATCGAGAATATACTGCTGGAATGGAGATGCCATTATTTCCTGATACATTCCCGGAGTAACATGATTGAAGTAGAAATCACAACAGCTTTTGAAGAACCTTGAAAGAATCAATTAAAAAATTTCGTATAGTTACGAAAAAACACTTTTGATTCAATGTGAGTTCTTCGTTAATCTTAAATTATCAAATGAATGGAGGAAAGAAAATGAAACGAATGACTCTGATGAGTACCTTATTATTAAGTGGTATGCTCCTTGCTGGCCCAATTTCAGTAACGAATGTCGCTGCAAGTGAAATCGTACCAGAAGCACAATTATTGACAGAAGGCGAAACTGCTGGTGGTGTTTTTCTGAAAGATGGGGAAACATTATCAATGTATGGGGAAACATTTACAAATGATGAAGACGTGGAATTTTTTGTAGATGATCAAAATCGCACAACTGCATCCGTAAGAACATGGTCTGGATTTAGAAGTGCCATCAATAATTCAAATGTGTCAGTAATCAATGTCACTTCAAGTTTCAATAGCGCTTTAACTAGTCTAAACACAGTCAATCGAGCGGTGACAATCAATTTCCTCAATAATTCGACTATCAATATGAATAATAATCATTCCCTACATGTAGGGTTTGGTGGACATGTTCATTTTAACTCTAGCTCGAATCGACCAATTGTTACAAACGGAAACCAAGTCAGACAACCATTTATACAAGGTGTCTCTGGTTCAACAGTAAGTTTTTCTGGGAATACGTTGGTTGTTGGGAATGAACAAACAAGACAGAGACAACAACCATTTATCCGAACAGATGGTCTAGTGCAAATCGACTCTGGCTCCCAAGTGATCATGAATGAAGCCATCGTGGCGAATCAATTGAATGTGATCAACAATGGTAGTTTGACTGTCAATTCGAATATTTTATCACCTGTACAAATTTCAACAAATGGTCGGATGTATGTGGGGGAATTCTCAACATTTAAAGCAGATCATACTGGTGGAGAGCCAGTAGTAAAAGTCCTTGGATCTGGACATTTAACAATTGATAATCCTTACCAAATCCATTTAAGACAAACGGGTTCTGCCGCTTATTCTAGTCCATTGATCCATACGTTAGGAACAAATATCCAGATCAATGCCGTTCGAAATGCTTTCTGGGCGAATAATAATTTTGGACCAACACCGACTCATGCTTGGACAGCTCATCTACAAACACAGTTAAGTGGTGCAAATGGGAGTCAAGTGGTTTCTTCGAACATCAATAGCTTTACACAGAATTTCTTAGGATTCAATGGTTATCGAGAGTATACTGCTGGAAGTGCTAGTCAGCTGTACCCAGATACATTTCCCTCAACTGAATCAATGAACGACTAACGTTATCACGTTTTTACTCCCTCAAAGATTATTTCCATTTGAGGGAGTTTTTTTTGTCTTAAAAATCGATACATATTTGCAAATCTAAACAACAAGCATTTCATGATACAGGTGCTGATAAAATAATCGTAAGCCAAGGTTAGGAGTAATCGTAGACATAGTTAAAATCTGCTTAGCAAAGACCCATTCGAAAGGCCATTGGAGTATGGTGGATTTATCATTCGCATATGGATGAGGGAAAGCTCGTTTTGTCAGCTAAAAAATATTGATTGATGATTTTCGGATTGATTTTTTCGAGTAAGCGATTCCAATCAGAAGCAGAAGGAATAGACCGAAAAAGAATACATTCTGTTACTTCTTGGAATTCTTCTACATGTTCAGGATGATTAGTGATCAAAAAATCTATCTTGTTTTTAAGAAGATAGTTCTTGTTTACTTCACTAGCGTTTGGATAGAACACACATTGATATTCCATAAAATATTTATTCGATATGGCTTCAATGAACTGTATGACATGATTATTGCCTTCAAAAAGAAAGGCAATATTTTTTTTGTTTTTCCAGTAGCGTTCTCGAATGGTTTCAACGTAGATCACTAGGCTAGAAGCGAAATCTACTAAAAAGTCATGAGAGTATAGCGAATGATAAGCCGAGCTGTTTTCTAGAAAATATTGGTACTTACGACACTCATTCGGGAAGATTTTTTTAATAAATCGATTGATATCTTGCGTATTTCGATTAGCAGAAATGCACAAATATTCTTTCAGTTTCGCGGTTGTAAAAAAAGATTCTAAAAAGATCAGATTGACGAGCTTATTTTCATCGCTACAGTCTAATATCTCTAGAAACTCTTTTGCAAGTCGTTTGCTTTCTGGCCACTGATTGTATGTTGAACAAAATTGTTTTTCAACAATGATATCACTCATTTTTCTCTGTGTAATAATGCTACAGAATAAGAAAATCAGTTCATCTTCAGGCAAACGGATGCCGTAATATTTTTCAATTACGTCATTTATTTTTTCGGCATGTACTTGTTGCATCCGATCAGTCAGGACACAGCGTAAGTGGTTATTTACGTTCACAGTATTTCCCTGCATGAATCGCTCAACCGAGATATAAAGTAAGTAAGTGTATAAGAAAAATGAGGTATTTCGATAGAAGTCATTCTTATACAGACAACTGATTTCATTCACCGCTTGCTGAGCGGAAACAGAAGGGAAGATGGTGTGCGGAGTGATTTCAGATTCATAAAAGAACGTGCAAAAAAAATGTCGTATATCTGCTTCTTGACCAATGATATTTACGGGATCATGCGTGATATCCAAATCAAAATGAACTAACTGTGATTGGATTTTTTTGAGGTATTTCAAGAGGGTCGTTTTAGAGAGATGTAACTGATCGGACCAATCGTCAAGGGTATATAATTCAGCAAAAAAAATTTTCTCAAGAATTAAAAAAAGTGGCTCGTTCTCAAGTAAAGCAGTTTTTTTCTCTTCGTAAGTAACTAATTTTAATTGTTTGAATACATACCCCTGATGGGTAGATTCAATCGTGATCGAATCTTCAAAATAATCTCGGATCTGACAGATATCTTTACCAATTGTTCTAGAAGTGCTCTCAGTAAGTATTGCTAAGTCATTCGCGTTGCAACAAGCATTCTTTTCAAATTCATTGAGGATTTGAAGCCATCGTATCAGTGGTTTATTGGTAATGAAATTCAGTTGGAATGTTTTCAATGTACCCACCTCTCATAGATCAGTTTAGTTTAGGGTAGTTGATTCTTTGTTTTAGGTGTAGCTAATTTTAAGTAAATTATATCTATTAAGTATAATTAGTAAATAGTAATAATTTCAGAGTATGGTGAAAAACGCTAATTGCGAAAGAATGCGTGTGTTGTTTAAAGTATATAATGTACTCTTCTAAAAAACAAACTTGAGTCATAAAAATGTTATTTAGAAGAAAATAAATGTAGTTACCTAGAATAGGAGGAATGAAATAAATGTGAAAAAGAAGCCTTGGTATTTGTTATGGACCATTTTATTGTTTCTTGGGATGCTTCATCAACCAGTTCAAGTCTTTGCGGCAGAAGGCTCCTCTGTAGAAACGAATAAGAATGTAGGGTTTTACGGAGAAATCGATTATGAAGGGGACCCTAAACCACAACCACCTTCTGAAGAGCAGGCGCAACCCTCAGATAGAGACGAATATGTACAGGTAAATGGACAATTACCAAAATTAAATCAAGTGATACCAAGTTACGGGTTGCTGGGTCTACTAATTCTTTTATGGGTCATTCGAACTTGGTTAAAACGAAGAGATAAGAAAATAAACGAGCAAGTCGCACTATCAAGTAGATGTTTTACAAAAAAATAAAACAAATAGGGAGAACGAATAAATGAAAGCATTAAAACTAGTATCAATGTCAGTGTTATTAGCAAGTCTAGCAACAGGAAGTATGGTTGTTCATGCAGACAATACAGATCAGGATGGAACACTAAAAACGAATGGACAGATCCAATATCGTGAAGCGGATGAGGACAACGGTGAAACAATTGATCCAAACCCGGGACCAGAAGAAGTCATCGTACCTCCTACTCAAGATGGTGCTTTTGCAATTGCATATGTTGGTGATTATGATTTTGGTTTACGTCAAAATTCAGCATTAGATCAATCTTATCCAGCTGCCGCTTGGTGGTTTGACATCGATGAAGAATCAACTGATTTTCCTAATCCTGATATGAATAGCCCATGGGTCAATGAAGCGACAAAACAAGCTGCACGTACACAATTTGCTCAAGTACGTGACTTACGTGAAGACCTAACAGGTTGGAACCTGGCATTGAAACAAGAAGCACAATTTACGAATGGGGAAAGAAGCTTAAATGGTGCTCAAGTCAAGTTTGCGAATGGGACAGCTCAAAATACAAGTGACGAATTACCAACGATAAATTCAGGTTTCACGTTGATTCCGGAAAATAGCCGAGTGATCATGACTGCCGGAAGCAACATAGGCTATGGACTAAGTACTGCCATGTGGGGAGATAAAACCAACTTAGTGCAAGACAGTGAAGTAGATGGAGGATTGGCTAATCCTTCTGTACAATTAAGTGTACCTGGCACAACACGTACAGATGCTAATTCCAAATATACGACTAATTTATTATGGACATTGTCTGCAACACCGGCAAATATCAATTAACTAGCTAGAGATTTGAAAGGTTGATAAAAAACAACGATGCAGTCAGCATCGTTGTTTTTTAGAAAGGAGATAACTATGCCTTTATTGAACAAGTTTACAGCATCTTTTCTGGTTATGCTTTATGTAATGATCGGGTTTGTTGGTTTTTCTCAAGAGGTATTTGCCAATGGTGAACTAAATTTTAGTGTTCGCACAATTACGCCTGAAAGTCAATTTGGGGATGATAAAGGCTACTTTGATGTGGAATTGCAACCAGGAGAAACAGAAGAACTCACGTTAGTGGTGAAAAATGTTAGAAATATCCCGATCGATCTCTCGATCACAGCTCATACTGCCTACACAAATATCAATGGTGTGGTTGAATATGGCGGAGAAACTGACCAGCCCGATCCTACATTAAAAGTGGAAATGAAGGACTTACTGGATGTCGAAGATGAACCCATTCGTTTAGAAGCAGGAGAGGAAAAACGGATCGTTACAACCCTCACTATGCCTCAGGATGAGGTAGAAGGATTATTAGCCGGTGGCTTACAACTAAGCGAAGTGGCACAAGAAGAAGAGGAAGAGGATTCTGAGGATAAAGGAATGCAGATCATCAATTCTTTTTCTTATGTAATTGGTGTCGTAGCGAGTAATGATCGTACACAAACGATTGTTCCAGAATTGGCGCTTTTAGATGTATTTGCGGATCAAATAAATTATAGAAACGCCTTTAGTGCGACGATTCAGAATTTCTTACCTACTTTTGTGAATGAACTAAGTGTGGAAGCCTCGATACGTAGAGAAGGATCTGATACGATTTTATATCGAGCATCAGAGGAGATGATGCAAATGGCACCTAACTCCAATTTTAATTTTCCAATCTCACTCAATGGCGAACGTTTTAGAAGCGGGACATATGTGCTGAATATGACGGCTCGCTCTGGCGAACATGAATGGACTTGGGAAGAAACTTTTGATGTGACAGCAGACGAAGCAAGACGCTTGAACCAATCAGATGTTTCCGTTAAAGATACCAACTGGTGGTTGATTGCAGCAATCGTTCTAATCGTGATCATTATTAGTGTACTCGCCTATACGACATACAAAAATAAGAAAAAAGCAAAACTAATGCAAGAAAAATACATGGATACACTTTCAGAAAATAAAACAGATGACTAGAGGAGGAGGACCAATGCGTCAAAAAGTATGTAAAATGATGACTAAAATAAGTGTTTCAATCTTTGCACTATATACTTTGGGTATACCTTTCCTCGCTGTTGCGGAGACAATCGATCAAGGGAGTCAACCTATAAACACGCCGAACAGTAATAGTCAATCAACAGAATCAGCTGAAGTGAAGGATACCCAGTCACTGGCACCCGCTTTTTCTTTTGAGCAAGCGGTAATAAAGGGAACTGAAAAGACGGTAACTGCCCTTTCGTTTATAAGTACAGAAGAAGTGGATAACGTGGCAATCAAACTTCCGTCAACTGCTGAGATCATTGAAGATGAATTGTCATCAGGGATGAGTAGCAGTTATGATGAAACGTTTGACCAGTGGCTCCTATCATCAGAAACTCCGAAAAAGGAATTTACCGTACCTGTGATGTTTGCAGAAGCAGGAACCTATTCAGTAACTGTAGGAGAAGCGGCAACTGTTAAAGTAGAAATCACGAAGGCTGATCCGAACCATTCTTCAGGAGAAGAAAAGTCAGAAAACGACGAACCAAAGGAAGAAAGAAATCGCTCGGAAGAGAAACAGGACGAAGAAAATGTCTTTCAAGGAGCAACGGTACCGGTTTCGACTCGTGCAGAATTTTTAAGTGCACTCGCCAATCCAGAGGTTTCTATCATCAATTTAGAACGTTCGATCGATATAGGTTCAGTTATCAGTCCAGAAAACTTAGACATTGATCGTTCGCTAAAAATCAATGGGCAAATGAATACTTTGAATATCGGCACCGGACAAGTGCGTTTATTGACGACTACTGAGAGCAAAACTTTAAGAATTGAAAATACTTTTCTTAATAAAACAGATACCAATCCCTTTGTTATCGGGCAATCGTCTGGTGAAAATTGGACCCTTCAAATGGAAGATGTTTCAAGAGACAGCTCATCGATCAATTATTTTAGAGTAGCTGATATCTCAAGCGCAGTGGTACGAATAACTGGCGGTGAGTTAACCATAGATAATAGGATCAATCTACCAGGCGCGCTGTTTACGACAAAAGAATTTATCGTAGAAAATCAGGCAGTCGTGAAGCTGGGGAATACTCAAAATTCTGCGTTGGCATTTACGAGAGCGAATGCTAAACTGATCGTCGCAGACGGAGCAGAACTGTTTATTACGAACAGTGGAACAACTGCTTTGCAAAATTCCGTCTATTTTACGGGGAGCAATGCGACAGTTTCTGTTAAAAACAACGGTAACTTACAAATCCAAGCGGATGGTGCAGCATCTACTTCGTCAGACGCTACAAGTAGGAATGCGCTCTCGATGACAGGGAATCAGTCGAGCATTGAGCTGGAAAATGGAAGGTTAAATGCGACAACTACAGGTGGACAGGCAATTATCATGACAGGGGAAAACCCAACAATCGATGTGGCATCAGGTAGTCAATGGCAAAGTCAATCGAATACAGCGCATTCCATCAACCTTACAGGTGCAAATGGCGCATTCAACATAGCTAAATCAACGGCGGTAATCCAATCGACTACAGGAAATAGTCTAGTCATGTCTGGAAACGATGCAACTTTTGAAGTAAATGACTCAAGTAATGTAACGATCAACTCTAGTACAGGCAATCGGCTGACAATGACTGGTACAACGCCGACAATGACGATCAATGACAGTGATTTGAAGATGACTGCGACAACTGGGGCAGGTATTCGATTGTTGAATCAAGAAGCGATGTTAACTGTTGATAATAGTGCTGTTGCTATTACAAATACAGGGAACCGAACCGAGGATATCAATCAACTCGGCACCACCACATTAGGTAAAAATTCTACGTTACGTATCCAAAATGGTGCAACGCTAGACGTTCAAGGTGCGTTAGTATCTACCGCAGGTGTGAATAGTTTGATTGGACTTTATGGGGAAGAGGCAAAAGCAACTCTTTCAGAAAATGCTCAACTGAATCTGACAGTCAACAGTGGAACAGGAAATGGCATATATTTACAAGGAAAGAAAACGGGTATTACATTTGCAGATTCTAAAGCTGACATACAGACAGTGACAGGAAGAGCGGTGGAACTATCTGGGGCTGAGCCATCTGTCCATTTAGATAGAAGTGACTTGACAACGAAATCAACAAGTACCGGTGGAGCTGTTCTTCTGACAGGTGAAACTAGTTTATTTACCCTAGATAACCAAAGTAATATGAGTGTAGAAAATGAAGGCGGAGCAATTGCTAATGTCTCTCTTCAAGGAAATCAAGCAAAAATGGTTGTTGACAACCAATCACAACTATCCGTCGCAGTTCCAAGTACTAATTCAGCTGACACTGTCATAACGAATAATAGTATCTATTTAAAGGGAAATGCTCCTACCATGGAAATTACTCGAGGAGCTAGCGTGGATGTATTGGTCCGCTCGGGTACGAAGAGAGGGATTCGCTTAGACGGTGCGAATGCTGTTTTATCACTTAATCAAGGCGGAAAGTTAACTGCGGAAACGCAAGCAGCGACAGCGATACAATTGAATGGTGATTATGTCAAACTCCTAGCAGAGAATAAAGAGACAAGTATCAATGCGAAAAGTAACTATATCGCAACCACTGTAAATGGTGTATCCACTGTGAAGTTAGGCGAAGAAGAAACAGAAAAAATTGGGCGTGAGCCAATTGTAGGAGCATCCGATTCAGCAAATATCACACTTTGGGCGAACTCATCCTCTGCATTAGTCTTACAAGGAATCAATGGACAGTTCAATGTAAATAGCAAGGCGACATTAAAGTTAGATTCAGGTCCTTCTGGACAACTTGAAGCAAATAATGCGAATGCTACTTTAAGATTTTTACGTTCCGGTCCAAATAATACAGGAACGACGCACGGTGGCTATCAATTCAATATCAATGGTGGAGATATGACCGTGACTAAGCGAAAAGGTAACGCAGGGGGTGCAGCGCAAATGGCGCCAGCAATCCGGATGTGGGGCAGTAACAACCAAGTGACTGTTAGTAATGCGGGGCGATTGTTAGTAGTCAATGAGGGGACTGGTATTGCTCACGATGGGAATACAGGTGGTGGAAACCAAGGAATCCATTATACTGCGGGATCAAATAATGGGTTTTCTGTCAATGATCCGGGTTCAGAAGTAAGAATCTATGCGAATGATGGTCCCGCATTGGATATGAGTGATGCGACAGTGGCCGGTGGAAATACCGTCGGTGGAAATGGTGAGATCAGAGTGAGTAATTTAGGTTATTTTGAAGCTTCCGGTCGTACGGCAAGCGCAAATGCAGGTATTTTTCGTGGTCGTTCAACTACTGTGAATTTCGATAATCCGCTATTTATGGACTATCGGAATAATCGTGTAGGTGGCGGGAATATTTTTAGTAATATTGCGAGCTCCACTTTAACTGCTACTGCAAGTGATTTTGCTGTTTGGAAAGATGGTACAGACTTAGATGCCGATCCCTATCTTCACTCGAACAATATGGATTATACTTTCTCTGGCACTAACTTTTCTACGCTCACTTCAATGGAACCAGCAGAACGTTTCGATTTTGATGCATTTGGTTCATCGGGTTTAACTTCTTATTCTCGACTCAGCTCAAACAATGCACGTTGGGCAATCGTGAATGAATTGAGAGTACCGACGAATGCGGATAAAAAAATCCACGGGTTGATCCGTATGCCAGTTGGTCTCCATGACAGCCGCCCCGCGTGGCAAGATGAAGTGAAGGTAACTGTGGAAATCGAAAGAGATGGGGCAGTGATCCAGACATACGAAACCTTGACACATGGTCACGCAGCGGAAAAACCAGGTATTAGTATCTATGATGAAGAGCCACAAGGCGGCGTTTTTGAAATCGAACTTGACGAATATTTACAACCAGGCGATCTTGTACGTATCACAGATGTTGAGGTTTTAGCAGGTGAAATGGAAGGCGATTTTGAAAATGTGTATGAAGTGGAAGATGTCACCGTATTTCCTATCATACCACCTTCACCTGCGACTTTTTCCAATCATTTAGTTCCGGCAAATGCGCGGGTTATTTCAGGTCATTCCGACGATCCTGAGGTAGAGGTTACGGCGACTCATAATGGAGAAACAATCGATCCTACCCTCATTACCATAGATGATAAAGGGGATATCAGGATTGCTGTTGAGAAATTAAACTTAGCAGTAGATGATGTCATCCAAGTCTTCTTAAGAGATCGCCAAGGTTCTGCTAGTGAAGCTGGTGTCATGAATCCACCAGAGACGAATAATCACGTAGGAAACATCAATCCGAAAACGCCATTAGCATTTCGGGATGCAACGTTTGTTCCTGCTACCACATTGATTGTCGGTGGTATGGTCGATGGAGAGCTAACGATCGATCAAGCAAGTAATTGGGACTTTGGGACCCAACCGCTTACGACTAAAACACAAACGTACCATGCATTACCGAGTCAGATAGGCGGTACGGAGCAGGGAACTTCCAGACCGAATTTTGTTCAGGTGACAGATGAGCGACCGGTATCAGAAATAAGTGGCTGGAGTTTGTTCATCAAACAAGAAGAACAATTTTCTAATCAAAAAACAGGTGAATTGAAAGGTGCACAACTTAGTTGGAAAAATGGACAAGCCATTTCAAGCACTGGAGAAATCGGCAATGAAGATAATTTAGGTATCATCCGCACGAGTGGGATCTTGATTCCTAATAATAATAGTATCCAATTGATCGATGCCAATCTATTCATAGAGAAGCAAACATGGTTTTATAATTTTGGGGATGATTCGAATAAAGAGAGCAGTATCTTTCTAAATGTGCCGAATACAGCAAATGCAAAAGCAACAAACTATACGACGCACATCAATTACTCGTTTCAAGCCACTCCTAAAAATCGAATAGAATGAACCAGTCAGTGGTGATTAAAATCGACTGGAAATGAAAAAAACATAAAAAGGAATTCAATTGATCGGTACATTAAGGTCAATTGAATTCCTTTTTTAGATGTAAGATGTGGCAAGTGATGATTATAAGTATAAATATAAATGCACTGAAAGAGTCGTCGGAAGACCATCTACTCCGAGTCGGTGGAATTGTATTTACTTGTTTGGATCACCACATTATGCAGTAGAAAAAATGAATAACTGTAAGTTTTACTAATGTTGCGTTCTAAATTTTTGTAATAATTGAGGATCGATTTTATTTAGTAATTTTTTCCAATCTGAGGCATCAGGTACTGTTTTTAATAAAAGACATTCTAGACCTAACGAAGAAAATGTCAAGTATTCATTGTAATTCGTGACTAAGAGATCGATCTCATGATTTTCAATATAAGAGGCGCATAGCTCATTTGGACGAAGAAAGTAGATATTTTGAAAGCCCCCTAAATATTTTCGAACTAAGGCTTCGAGATGTTGACTGATATACTCATTTCCTTCAAAAATAAATGCGATATTCGTAGGGTTTTTCCAATATTTTTCTTTGATTGACTCAGTGAATATCGTTAAACTAGCACAGATATCGTCCAAATGATCATCAGAGAACAAATGATGGAAGGAGGAATTTTTTTTTAAAAAAGCTCGATTTTTTTTATATTCATTGCTAAACAAGGTTTTGGCATACTCATTGGTATCTTGGATATTTTTATTTCCACTTTTAGACAATAGACTACGTAGCTTGATGGACGTGAAAAAAGATTCTAATAAGATTAACTCGTGTGCTTGTGTGTGCGTATTTCTCTTGATCATTTGATAATAGTCGCTTGTAAGCGCTATTATTCTAGGCCATCGATTATACCTTTCACAAAAATATTTTTCCTGTTTCGGATTTTCGATACCTCTACGGCATAAAACAGAACTAAAAATAAAAATGGCTTCTTCTTGTGTTAGGTAAATATTAAAATAATCTTTCACAATCGAATAGGCAGGTGAAAGTCGGTGAAACTCTGGATCATTAAGGACAATATCTTTTAATTCAGGGTCGAGTTCCACCATACAACCACATAATATCCGTTCAATAGAGAGGTATAATAAATAACTAAAATAACCAAATGAAGAAACTTTTTGATTAGGACGCTCCAATAGGTTAACAATTTTAATCACTACTTCTTGCGTCGCAATTGATGGGAAAACCGTGTGGGGTGTAATATCTGATTCATAATAGAAAGCAAAATAAAAATTTCGAATATCGGCTTCTGATCCGATCAAATTGACGGGATTTAGCTCAAGGGTGATATTGAATTCTTTTACTTGATCTGCAATTTTTTTAACGTACGTGATCATCGTGCTCTCAGAGATATGAAAATAATCTGCCCAATCATAAATAGACTGAAGTTCGTTGAAAAAAATTTGTTCAAGAATAATAAAGAGTGGTTCATCTTCGAGAATCGCTCTTTTTTTTTCTAGGTAGGTTTCTGAAGAATGGATGTTTAAAGAATAACCTTGTTTCGAGGATTGGATATCCGCGACGTTCTCGAAATATTCTCTCAAATAATTGATGTCGTTGACTAATGTCCTGGCTGTACTGTTTGTCATGCCAATCAGTTGGGCTGTCGTACAGATTCCAGTAGACTCTAACTCTTTCAAGATTTGGAACCAACGTAATTTTACTTTATCTGTTATAAAATTTAATTGAAAATTTTTCAATAGAACTTTTACCTCCTATCTAAATCTTTCTAGGGAATAGAAAATAGAACATAGGCTTGTATCCATTGCGAAAGTTAAAGATATATTTTTGGAATTTTCCAATTTCTTATTTGTTAACAAGTGAGATAGAAATTCAAAAAAAGTTAGAATATTTTCAGATGTATGTTTTTAATAAAAGAGTAAAGGAGAATTGCTTTTATCATAGTATTCATTTAGTTAGGAACTCATTAGATCTAAGTTTCTTACATGTTGAATATGAGAGTAATGTTCAAATTGAGTAGTGGACATTCATATAAATTAAAAGTAACTTATGTTATCTTTTGAGTGAAAGGTTAACGTTTTTTATTTGCTTATTGGAGCGTTCGATTTTACATGGTTATTTTAATCAGTATCAAATGAGTTGGTTTTACTTCTATGATCAGTTTTTGATAGTGGTTCAAAGTGTTCAGTAGATAAACGAGCTACTAATACCATTAATTACCGGATATTCGTCCTTTCTATTTTTTTTAGCAATCCACTTTTGCACTAGCGTAAGGTTAAAAAACGTATCGCTTTCAGATTGATAATTAATATTACCTAATAACTATATTAAAATAACTTAATGACAACAATCTATAAATTTCAGAAAACTATGAAATTATTCAATTGAAGTATTATTTGAATACTGTAAAATTGCATGAAGAAGTTAGAAATTAGGAGTGTTATTAGTTCAATTTGTTTGTTAATTATTGAGACGAAAGAGGCTTGTTCTTAAGGTAGTCTCACATAAAAAATTTTCAAGTAATGGGGAAAACTGATTTGGATCTAGTAAGATGTTCTCTGCATTAAATGTTATTATGGAACACATAAAATATAGGATCTGTTACTTTCATTAATGAGTAAATATAAAAATAATCTGTGAAGAAAGATATATTTTTTTGTAATTATTTTCTTGAGTGAAGTATCAAAATGTAAGCGTAATTAAATTTGGTCAATCTGACAAATAAATCTTAAAAGAAACATTAATGTAGGTTTTAATGTTTTAAGGAGGGAGCGAATGGAAACGAAAAGAATTGAAACGCCTGAAGAATACTTGGCCTATTATGATCAGAGAGTAATCAATCATTCTTTTATCAGTAAACATCCAGAAATGTTTGAATTTTATCTTGATTTACGAACAAAATTCCTAATGACTTATCAGCAAACAGATGCCACTCTTTTTCTGAAATTAGCAACATTATTAGATATTGATGCACAGCTACAGATCCTATTAGAATTGATCAAAAGTACCAACAAAAGTTTATGTGAAGAATTAGGGATGACAGAATCAGAAATCATTTCGATGATCGCCAAAGATAAAAAATGTTTTTACAGAGAATTAACAGGTCTTGACATGAACCACTCAGTACCTTGGCAGTTGATTTATCTCAGTGAGTCTTGAGGGAGCTTGAGATTCATTGATAAAAAGCTAAATGAATTATTTTGGTACAAAAAGATGTACGTCATGACAGAGAAAACTAAACAAACGGTTAACAAAGGTGTGCCAATCGCAAGTAAAAGAACAAAGAGCGGGACAGAAATGGTTAATCTCGAGAAATAAGTAGAGGTTACTTCTGTTCCCTTAGCTTGCCTCGACCTCTGTGACTAGAGATCCTTCATTATTCCAATCATTTTGTAACCATAGATAGCTATAACCATCATTTTCATTGATCATATAACAACATTCCCTAGATGATAGAATCCACTGACAGTTTTTTCAGGGGTCTATCGTCTAGGGATTTTTTTGTTTTAAATTGAAAGATTAAAAAAACAAAATTGATTAATCTGATATTTTTATTTGCTTTTATATATTGACGATTTAAAATTAAATGATAGCATATAAGCGTAAGTGAAAATAAATAAAGAATTGAGCAAGCAAATGATCGAGTTAAAAACATTAGCGAACATGGTAGATCACACATTATTGAAGGCTGGTGCTCAAAAAGAAGAATTTGAACAGCTTTGTAAAGAAGCGGATAACTACGGATTTAAAATGGTTGCGATCAATTCTTATCCTGTAGCGATGTGTCGTAATTATTTACGAGATAGCGATGTGCATGTGGGCGCTGCGATTGGTTTTCCATTAGGGCAAACAACAATTGAGACAAAAGTTTTTGAAGTAGAGGACGCAATCAAAAATGGTGCAGACGAAATCGATTATGTCATCAATATCGGTAAGTTAAAAGAAGGAGATAGCGACTATATTCGTGAAGAAATGAAAGCGATTGTCAATACTGCTCGTGAAGGTAGCATCATTAGTAAAGTCATTTTAGAAAATTGCTATTTAACAGATCAGGAAAAAATAGCCGTTTGTGAAATTGCTAAGGAAGTAAAGCCTGATTTTGTCAAAACATCAACAGGGTTTGGTACAGGAGGTGCAACAGTAGAAGATATACGGTTAATGAAAAAAGTGGTCGGTGAAACAGTGAAAGTGAAAGCTGCAGGAGGGATACGTAACTTAGATACAGCACTGCAGATGGTAGAAGCAGGGGCTGAACGTTTAGGAACAAGCGCTGGTATCAAGATCATCGAAGAATATAAACAGTTAGAAGGAGCAGATTGATGACGGAAATTCGAGATCTATTAAAATCGGCTTTTGTAAATTTTGAGTTGAAAGCAACAGAAAAGGAAGCGGCAATCAATGAGCTTTCAACCACTTTTGTCAAAAAAGGTGTAGTAAGAAATGATAGCGTTTACTTTGATGCGGTCATGAAAAGAGAAGAAGAAAGTACGACAGGGATTGGCTTTGGTATAGCGATTCCTCATGGAAAGAGTGCTGCCGTGACTGAATCTGCGTTGGGATTTGGGCGAAGCCAAGCAGGGATCACGTACGATTCAATGGATGGAAAACCTGTTCATCTGATGTTCTTGATTGCTGTACCCGAAATGTCCAATAATGAGCATCTAAGAATTTTAAGTAAATTATCTCGTAAACTAATGCATGAGGACGTGCGCCAAAAGTTGATGGCTGTCACTGATGTAGAAGAAATTTATCAGATTTTTGAATAGAAAGGGGCTGGGAAAATGAAAATCGTGGGAATTACTTCTTGTTCGACTGGCATTGCACATACGTATATGGCAGCTGAGAACTTAGAAATAGCTGCCAAAAAACGACAGATTGAAATGAAGGTAGAAACACAAGGATCGATTGGAGCAGAAAATGTTTTGACCGAGCAAGAGATCGCTGAAGCAGATGCTGTTGTGATTGCAGCAAGTACTTCAGTAAATAAAGATCGTTTCAATGGCAAGCGTTTATTGGAAGTAGATGTGACAGAAGCAATCAATCACCCAGATGATTTACTTGATCGTGCGTTGAACGCCGCTATCTATTCAAATGGGACAGAGGTAAAATCGGAAGCCAAGGCAGAAAAAAGCGGGGTTTATAGTCACCTAATGACCGGCGTTTCTTATATGATCCCGTTTGTCGTCGCCGGCGGGATATGTATCGCATTAGCTTTTGCATTTGGCGGTATCAATGCTGAAGGTGAGTTAGCTTCATCGATCAATGAGCTAGGCGGGATAACCATGGGCTTGATGTGGCCTGTTTTGGGCGGGTATATCGCTTTCTCGATCGCTGATCGTCCAGGGCTTGTTCCGGGAATGGCGGCAGGAATGATCGCTTCGACAATGAATGCGGGATTTTTGGGTGCATTATTGGGAGGATTTTTAGCAGGGTATACAGTTTATTGGTTGAAGAAAATTCTTAAATTACCACCTGCGCTTTCTGGATTACTACCAGTGTTGATCCTACCAGTTATCTCGGTCCTTTTTGTCGGGCTTATCATGAAGTTTGTCGTAGGTATCCCAATCACAGCCCTTAATGAAGGAATTACCAATTGGTTGAATAGTTTATCAGGTATGAATTCAGTGCTGCTTGGATTGCTCTTGGGCGGCATGATGGCAATTGATCTGGCAGGTCCGATCGGAAAAGCTGCATATTTCTTTGGCGTTGCACTTAGGTGTTGGAGAAACAAGCATAGTCATGGCAGCAGTCATGGTTTCTGGCATGGTACCACCACTAGCGATGGCTCTCTCTTCAACTATTTTAGGGAAAAACTTATATAGTAAGGAAGAACGTGAAGCTGGGAAATCAGCGTGGGTCTTGGGGTTATCTTTTATCTCTGAAGGAGCCATTCCTTTTGCGGCAGCAGACCCGCTACGTGTACTGGCATCAGTGACAGTCGGATCTGCGGTTGCTGGAGCGTTGTCCATGATTTTTCAGTGTGGGATCGCGGTTCCTCATGGCGGTTTCTTCGTCTTCTTGATTCCGGGAGCAGTGGAGAATGTTCTATTATATGTATTAGCGTTAGCAATTGGCACGATGGTCAGTGGATTTTTGATAACAGCTGTAAAAGTATTCTCGCAGAAACAACAAGCGACTAAGAGGTAATGATCAGGATGAAAGAAATGATTCGAGTATGTTTGATAGGCACAGGTAGAGCCGGGATGATCCATGGCAAAAATTTTGCACGACGAGTGGAAAATGCAAAATTGATCGCCCTATGTGATCCCTCAAAGGAAAGCTTAGCGTCAGCTCAAAAAGAAGTGGATTGCCCATATATTTATGAAGATTATCGGGAGGCAATGCAAAATCCCGAGATAGACGCAGTTGTGATCGTTACACCAACTAGCTATCACAAGGAGATTGCTTTGGCAGCTGCGGCTGCAAAAAAGCACATTTTCTGTGAAAAACCGTTAGCAATGAACGAAGCGGAATGTTTGGCGATCATACAAGCAGCAGAGGAAAATCAGGTGAAATTGCAAGTTGGCTTCATGCGTCGTTTCGATGCGAGCTTTCTAGAGGCAAAAAAAGTAGTCGATTCCGGGGTCATTGGAGAAGTCGTATTGGTAAAATCTTTGACTCATGGACCAAGTGAACCAAAACCATGGATGTATGATATCCACCAAAGTAATGGACCGATTGGGGAGGTCAATAGTCACGATTTTGACACGTTACGTTGGCTGACTGGTAGTGAAGTGAGCAGTATCTATGCGAATGGCGGCAACTATCGTTCGCCAGAAGTGAAAGCTGAATTTCCTGATTATTATGACACAGTAGCAATGAATTTACGCTTCAAAGATGGAAAACTTGGATTGATTGACGGCGCACAATATGTTCAATATGGTTATGATGCACGGACGGAGATCCTTGGCACAAAAGGAAGCATATTAGTCGGAGATCAAGGAAAGCACACTATCGTAGTGGCAACTAATAATCAACAGCTGACACGACCGACGATGCACAGTTGGATGTATCTTTTCAGAGAAGCTTATGTAGCAGAAGATCAAGCCTTTGTTGATTGTATTTTGAATGACACGCTACCTCAATGTACAGGCTATGATGGATTGATGGCAGTACGACTGGTAAACGCAGGGGTGACGTCACTGTTAGAAAATAGAATTGTAGAGGTGAAAGAATAGATGAAAGCGGTCCAATTATTAGGGAAAGAAAATATCCAAATAAATGAAATACCCAGACCAGAGATAACGGAGAAAGAAGTGTTAGTAAAGGTCAGAGCAGCTTCGATCTGTGGGACCGATGTTCGGATGTATAAAAATGGCTATCCAACAGCAAGCGAGACAACTCCATTGACTTTGGGACACGAAATTTCGGGGGATATCATTGAGGTAGGCGCATCTGTGGAATTTTACAAAAAAGGAATGCGCGTAGCGATTGCACCAAATATGGGCTGTGGGATCTGTGATCAATGTGTCCGCGGGTACACACATTTATGTGAAACTTATGAAGCATTTGGGATCAATCTTCCAGGTGGTTTTGCAGAATATTTAGTGATTCCAGAAAAAGCTGTACGTCAAGGAAATATCTCGTTGATTCCTGATGGATTATCTTATGAAGAAGCAGCGCTGATCGAGCCATTCAGTTGTGTATTCAACGGACAAGAGATTGCTGGGAACAATCCAGGGGATAATGTGTTGATCATCGGCTCTGGACCAATTGGGATCATGCACGCGCAGTTAGTCCGAGCAAGAGGTGCGGGTAAAGTCATGATGAACGATCTATCAGAGGATCGTTTAGCAGATGCGAAGAAGATCATCCCAGATCTTGTGACATTAACGTCTGAGAACTTAAAAGAAAAAATATTTGCTGAAACAAACAATCAAGGAGTCGATCTATGTATTATTGCTGCACCAGCTCCACAAGCGCAAGAAGCAAGTTTTAGCTATATGGCAATGAATGGTCGGTGTCTGTTTTTTGGTGGATTACCTAAGGAAAAAGAAGAAGTGAAATTGAATACGAATATCCTTCACTATAAACAGTTACGGGTTTTTGGTTGTACACGTGCTAGTCTCATAAGTTATCGAACCTCTGCACAGCTAGTTGCGAATGGTCGTATCCCGCTAAAAGAGTTGATTACGAGTCGCTATTCCATTGATGACTTCGATTCAGCATTGGAAAATGCAAAGAATGCTGTTGGTCTAAAAAATGTGATTATCTTCAAGGAGTAAATGGCGTTTTATTGCTTACATTTTCATTTTCTTTTATAATGAAACAAAACAAAAAAAGGTGATAAAAGATGGACGATCAATTGTATGCAGAAGAAAGAAAGCAATCAATCGTAAATATGGTCAATGAGAAAAAGCGAATGCAAGTCTCAGAACTTGTAGAATTTTTCAATGTGACTGGGTCAACGATTCGTAATGACTTGCGAGAACTTGAAAATGAAGGTCTAGTGACACGTACGCACGGTGGGGTCATTAAACGAGAATTTCAGCGAAGTGTTGAAATTATTCCGAAAAGTCGTGAGTTGACAAGTGAAAAATACAAAATTGCTGAACAGGCGGTTCAATTGATTGAAGAAAATGACATCTTGGCGATTGATACAGGAACATCTTGCCGTGCATTCGTCGAAAAATTGATCACTAGTCCATTGAAACAGTTAACGATCTTGACTTATGATCTTGAGATTGCCTTGTTATTAAGTGAAAAAACAAATTATCAAGTACAAGTGATCGGTGGGACGATTCGAAATGGCTATCCTTATGTGTCAGGAAGTTCCGTAGCACTTGGGTTGGCTGGATTTTCCGTAGATAAAGTTATTTTGGGGACCACTTCTTTTGATAAAGATTATGGATACTCAACCCCTAATTACGAAACAGCAGAAATGAAGAAAAGTTTGATCAATATCGGGCGCATAAAAATCGTATTAAGTGACTCGAGTAAGATCAATCAACGCAGTTTCAAGCAATTTGCGAAACCTGAAGACTGTGATTATTTAGTCACGGATGCCCATATTACGCAAGAACAGCAAAATGAAATCAATGCACTGGGGATCAATCTATTGATCGTTTAAAAAATATACTGCAAACAAAGCGGCCATATTAAAAGGATCCAACCGAAACCAAGACGACAGCCACGAAAATTGCGCGTTCAATTTTTGTGGCTGTCGTCTCGTAACGCGTAGATCGTAGGTTCGATCCTTATAACTGGTATACGATAAAAGCAGTCATATCATGGCTTTTACGCCTTCGATATGACTGCTTTTTGTTTTTGTTGAAAAGGGAATGACTAAAAATGCCTACTTACAATAAGTTAGTTAGAGTATTTGGTTATTTTATAATTCAAAAATATCATAATCATCAAATTTATCACTCATTGATTTTTGTGAGTTAGGATACAAGTGACCATACGTATCTATAGTTGTAGTTATCGAGGCATGTCCTAGTCTTTCTTTAAGGGACAGCTCGTGGTGTCGGCGGTTCAGAAGGTGGAAATCATATGAAGTTTCCGAATAAAAAATCTACCTTTAGTTATTATGGCTATATGGTGGCTTCACAATCGAATTTTAATGCGTGTGTGGGGAATAAAAGTCCTAGTGAATGTTTATTGATACTAGGAAGAGGCAGTTATGCTACGGCTGGTATTACAGAAAGTAGTCCTTATTTTACAGGTTGTATGTCAATCATTCAGTCGAATAATCTGACACAATATGATGATTTTGCGATCCAAAAATGGAAAGATTTTGGTAGTAACATAAGTGGCTCAGTTGGTGGTGGCTGGGTATGGCCGTTCCCAGAAGTCGGACAAGGTCTTTTGCAGGTGGTCAATTATTTGGTAAAAATCCTGGTGGGGAATTTCGAGAAAATGGTTTTCACAACGGATTGGAGTTTGGATCGGTAGATCACCATGGAAATGAAATTCACGCCATTCATGGTGGAACGGTCACTTATGTTGGAAATCCTGGTATTTCGGGGTTAGGTGCTTGTGTGATCGTCATTAATGGTAGTGGATTAAATATGGTTTATCAAGAGTTCGCCACAAGTACCAGCAATGCAAAGGTTAAAGTAGGTGATAAGGTCAAATTGGGAGACGTAATTGGCATACGTGATACAGAACACTTGCACTTAGGAATCACGAAAAAAGATTGGTTACAAGCGGAATCAAGTGCGTTCACAGATGATGGAACGTGGCTTGATCCATTAAAGATTATCACTACTGGTAAATATTGATTGTTCGCTTTTTACGTTGGATTTTTTTCATTTTATTTGACTGCAGTCAGAAAAATAAACGCAAAAACCGAATGTTATTTGTGAAATCAATTTTGAAGAAAAGAGGGAAATGATGAAACGAATTACTTGTATCATTTTATTATTGATTGGTCTCCTATTTGTTGGAGTGAAGTATCATGAATTACAAGAAAAGTATTACGATAAAGAAGCTACTATCGCGAACTTAAAAAACGAAAACAGTGAACAATCGGTTGTTATATCAGAGCCACAAACTGATAGCAATGAAGAAAAAGCCGATAAAATAAAAGAAAAAGATATTCTTGAATCTTTTGTGGATGCTTATGTCAATTTTCATTCCATTGATAATCGAAATCAATCGGTTATGAACTTTGTAACAGAAGATTGTCAAAAAGAAAATGCACTGGATATAGAAGTTCATGCAGATTTTGATAGTACGGGAACGATTGAACGTAGCTATCAAGACTTAACTGATCCAGATAGTTTTATTGTGGTTGGAAAGGAAGAAAGTCGTGGTGCTTCGCATGAATTTTTGATGAAGGTTCATTTTAGCGATGACAAAATAAACTTTTATAATTACCAATATTGGCACAAAATTAAATATCATTTGTTTTAATAAAACTAAAAGGAGTTTTTTTTATGAAACGTTTAGTAGGATTTTCTTTGTTATTGATCTCTCTAGGGATTTTTGGGGCTTGTAGCCAAACTAATAAGCTTGATGAGAATGCCCAAAAAGCAGAAAAAGAAGTGCTTGCTTTTTATAATGAAATAAATAAAGAAAGTCGAGAAGAAGAACATGGCTCCAGCTTTGAAGGAGATTTAACAGAAGAAAATGTAAAGAAAGTTTATTATTCAGGAGAAGATTTTAATGAGTATATCTTTGTTACAGAAGAACAATTATATTCTGATCCACAATTGAAGGAAAAAGAAAATAAAATTACTCGTCATTATCTTTACAAAGATAGCAAATCACATGTAATCAGTGATAAAGAATTTGAAAAATTGATTAAAGATGAAAGTAATAACTTCGAGAAAATTTATGAAGTTGATTAAACAGAGATACAGTAGAGATGGTACTTAAATTTGAATGACCACAAGTCGCATAGAGCCTTTAACAGCTATTTGATAGTTGTTAAAGGTTCTTTTTCGTTTTAATACATAAACGTAATAGAGTTTGTTCTATGGGATCAAGAGAACGATTTTTAGGGTTAATAGAGGAGAAGCAATTTGCGAGTTTTAATAGGTATCCTTTAATGGCAAATAATTAGCAAGAGATTTTGATAATTACAAAAAAGTAAAAACTGATTTGAACTATGCTCATGTAAAAAATTTTAAAGATCGTTTGAATCAACTGTTGATTTAACCGAGAAATTATTTATTATCTTTAGGTATAAATAATGAATAGTTAGTTATTTTATTGCTCGAAAAAGAGCGGTATATACTTATCTATCGAAAATAGTAAACTATTTACTTTTCTAATTATATTATTTGAAAATCCGAAAAATGAGCACATAAACGATTATGATTTTAGGGTGTTTTTTTATGAATGATTGTGAATTTATTAACAATTACATGATAATCTGTTTTTGAGTTAGTGAATAAGTAAATAGAGCTGACTCTAAAATAAAAACTATTAGGAGGAGATGAAAATGAAAAAGTTTAAGAAAAAAATATATTTAGGATTGGTTGTTGGTGTGAGTATGTTTGGATTCATTGTTCATACTAAACAAGTAAATGCTGATACTCAACAAAAAGAAATGATCATGAGTCAATTAGGTGAATCTCAAAGAGAGTATGTACCAAATGAGGTAATTGTCAGTTTAAAGGCCACACAGAGAATCTCAACAGAGAAGAATAAACCACAGAAGTTACTAGGTGTAAATATTATGGTGGAAAAAGATTTGACTCTTAGAACAAATGAAAGCGATTATAACAAACGAGATCAAGTATTATTAGTGAAATTGAGCGAAGAAATTAGTGTAGAAGAGGCAGTAAGAACATTTAATGCTTCTGATATGGTCAACTATGCAGAGCCAAACTATGTTGTTGAACTAGAGCCTTTGAACGAGGTTGAAGAACCAAAAGTAAATAATCAATTAGAGAATCAATCAATTATTCCTAACGATCTTAATTGGAGTAAACAAGGTAATTTAAGAGATATTAGTATGCCAACGGCTTGGGAGGAAACCAAAGGTTCTAAAGATGTTAAGGTAGCGGTAATTGATTCAGGAATCGATTATCAACATGAGGATCTTTCCGAGAATGTAGATGCCAGCTTGGGATACGATTTTTTTGATGAAGATTCAGATCCAATGGATACTATGGGACATGGGACACATATTGCAGGAATCATTGGCGCACAGACGAATAATGAAGTAGGTGTAGCCGGTGTAAATTGGGATGTTACAATGGTGCCTATACGTGTATTTGGTAGTAGTGGAGTTGCTGCTGTCGCAGTTATGATTGAAGCTATTAATTATGCGACTGAAAAAAATTTTCCAATTATCAATTATAGTATGGGCAGTTTAGGTTACAGTAGCGCAGAAGAAGAAGCAATAAAAAATTATCCTGGGTTATTCGTAGCAGCAGCAGGAAATAACGGAATAGATACAACTGATCAACCTTTTTACCCAGCTTCTTTGGATATCCCTAATATTATTTCTGTAGGAAATTCTATTGGTTATAAACGTTACTTTAATTCAAATTATAGTAAAACAGGTGTCGATTTATTTGCCCCAGGGACGCAAGTTTATAGTACAGTTCCAGGTTATCTTAAGTACTCATATAAAACAGGTACCTCTATGGCGACACCACATGTCACTGGTAGTGCTGCATTAGCTCTATCACTAAATCCTGACTTATCTATCGAAGAATTAAAAAAAATTATATTAAATAGCGTTGATCCGTTTTACGAACTGTCTGATCTGTGTCTCACGGGCGGAAGACTAAATACGAATAATGTCGTACGACAAGTAGCTGGTAAACTTACTGCATCTAATATTACACTAAGTTTAAATAGTGAATGGTCAGATGAGATTGCTAAAGAGATGTGTCATGTTCAATGGATTGATCAATCAGGAGAAGATTTAACTGATCAAGTTGTTGTTCTAAAAAATGAAGTAGACATATCTAACTTTGGTGATTATGAAGTAGTCTTTGCAACTCCAGACTTAACCGATCAACTCGCAGTGACAGTGACTATCCCTCGATTGCGGGCACTTACGCTAGGTAAAGGAACAGCAACCATTGATATTGGTTCTGCATGGGACAGTAACATAGCCATCGATACGTTCCAAGTCAAAGCAATAGATGATTTTGGGAATGATATTACAGATCAAGTACAGGTCACTATTAATGCAAATATTGATACAATTATTTCAACGGAAGCAACGATAAAATTTGAAGTTCCAGAATTGGGATTAGCGGATTTAGGTGTACTGAATATTACTGCAAAAAATAGTACCATTGAAGGATTGAAGGAAGTTAGGATCAATCAAGGAACACAATGGAATAGTTCACTGGCTAAAGAAATATGTAATATCACAGCAGCTAATCCAGATGGAGTAGCTGTGACAGAAGCAGTTAAAGTAATAGAAGATAATGTGAATCCAAATGAAATTGGTACTTATAATGTACAATTCAAAGTAGGACTTGATGGACCTAAGTTTAGTACAACAGTAATTGTGGAATAGTATTTTTTTAATTTACCAGGATAAGGTTTTTTGAAACTGTAGTTAGATGTTAATTTCTTTCTAGTGTTTAAAAAATATGACCAATATCATATTGCTATTATATTTGGAATAGTGTGTGGATGAGACATTTAGATACTGGCAATATAATACAAAGCTTATCAGCACTTATAATCTAGATGAATAGAAAATATCTGTAGTTATTTTATAGAAAAATAAACTAGTAACTCTAAAAATAGAAGCTATATAAAATCTTTCATGTAGCTACAAACTAAAAATAATTGTAACTATTTTGATGCTAACTAGAGTGGGACAATAATCAGAAAAATTCTAATTATTGTCCCACTTTAGATTACATATTTGATAATCCCAAGAAAGAGTGAGTGACCATTGTATTGATATAAACATCAATGTTCCTCATTTTCCATAAGTTGGAAGTAATTTTCTTCCATACAAGGATTGTTTAAATGTTGTCTAACCTATTTCTACAAATTCAAATCAGTTATGAAGACGGAGATAGTCACTAAACATCTATTTTTGTTGATTATTCATTTCATTATCCTTAGCAATTGTAGCATCAATTCCTTTTACAACAGTTGATATAAAAGCATGATCTTCCAAAGCTAATAGACCGGCTACTGTAGTACCTCCGGGAGAGCTTACGCGATCAATCAATGACCAAGGAGATTCTTCACTTTCAAGGATCATTTTTGCACTACCTAAAACAGCTTGTGCTGCAATCTGAGTAGCTAGATCTTTCGGTAATCCATGCTTAACACCTGCTCTTGCTATACTATCAATAAAAAGAAATGTATATGCTGGGGAACTACCTGCTAAAGCAGTGAAATTTGAAAAATACTTTTCATCTAATTTCCAAGCAAAACCGATAGAGTTAAACATATCAAGGACATAATTCAACTGTTTATCTGTTACATATTCATTTCCACAAATGGCAGCAGCAGTTTCTCCGACGATAGCATTTATATTAGGCATGACCCGTACGATTGGAAGTTCTTCATTGGTTTGTAGAAAATTATATATTTTGTCCGTTGGTGTACCAGCAGCAATTGATATTAGTAAAGGTCTCTTTTCCAATATCTGATTTTTTTCAGAAGCTAATATCCTTTCAATAACTGTTGGCTTTACAGATAGTACCACCATATCTACTAAACCAATCAATTGTGAATTAGAAGTGCAAGCTGTTGCTCCAATATTTTTAGCAAAAAGTTGCACTTTTTCGGACATTATATCAAAAAGGTAAAGCTCGTCTGGAGAAGCAAATTCTTTTTTAATAATTCCTTTAATAATTGCTGAAGCCATATTGCCGGTTCCGATAAATCCTATTTTCATACTATTCCTCCTAATCTGATGTAAAAAGAGTCATCAAAGTATTTTTCTGTAAACAAATGTTTAAATTAATTATAGAGGAAAGGTTTGAATATTATGATCTGTTTTCGGATTATTAAAAGATAGAAAAATAGGTATCCAAATTAATAGGATGAAGTCGAAACCTGTTAATCTTATATGTATATATGAAAGAAGTTGGACAAAATTAACTTTAGTTACTAAAAAAGGATTTCACGAATATTCGCAATGAATGTTCGTGAAATCTTTTTCTCTACACAACAAAGAGAGAACCTACTATTTATATAAGTGCTAAACAAAAATGATGAAAGAAGCTCTTCGACGTTTAAAGGTCACAACACAGCATAAGTCATTGTACCTCTAGATTTAGAATTGATGGAACGAAAATTCATGCAATGCAAATAAGAATTCAATTGTATGGACAAAAATCGAGTGAAATGAACAAAAGTTGTATAAAAAATCAGCTACGCTATGTCATGGTCTTGTTAAAAAATGAAGTTATTTCCCTCATTGAAATACAACGAGAGATCTTTATACTTTATGAACTAAAACAACTTGAAACAATTATAATACTTTTAGAAATGTGGGATTTGCTACTACGCCTCCTTTAATATACGGAAATTTCCTAATAAGAAGGTATATGTAATAATGAGGGCTACGATCCAACAGGTAACACAAAAGATGTCGCGCAAGATTTTTATGATAAGTGTTGGTATTAGAATATTCCGCAATAATAAAAGCATGTAGAAAATGAGCTTACAATACAGAGTAAGCTCATTGCTATGGATGTAAAGTGGGCTCGTTTTTAAACCATCTCATCTTACTAATTATAAATAAGTAAAATGGGTTTTTTATTGATTTTCTTAGTTGTCTAACACACTTAATAAAAATATCAAATTCATTTACTGCATTTTGGGAATAATGAAAAGAATATCCTTGGATACCACTTGCTGTATCTGGATGTTCAACTTTTTTGTAGTCATGCAAAATTGTACTTAGAATAAGTTCATATTGTGTTGTTTGAACATGTAAGCCCTCAATCAATCTTAAAGTCTTTTGATTCAGTAAAGGATAAGATTCTTTTATTTTAGATATAGAATCATAAATAGGATGAAAGTATTTTTGTTGCATGGGAATAATATCTAGTTCAAGTTTATTATTGTTAGCATAGAAAGTATTTAATACTTGTTCAGCAAGTTGTTCAATTCCATGTAATTCTAATAACACAATATTTCTAGTCTCGCTTTTAGAATTCCAGATTGCTGCAGTATAAGATCCAATTACACCAAAAAAACCTCCTAAAAAAAAGAATAAACTATCCCAGGATAGCGTCTGCATAAAATTCCTCCTTTAATATCTGATGTTATTTATTATGTTAGCAAAAAAAACAAAAAAATAAATATTAAAAGTAAAAAAATATAGGCTTTTTATGTTCAGAAAAAACCATATAAAATCCCTCGATTTAGATATTTTTAAATATTCTATATGGTAGTTTATCATTTGATGTCAAATGATATTTAATAAAGGTGCAATATTAAAAAATAGAAGGGGTTACTACTGTTCCCACGGTTTATTCGGTTTTAGTAGGTGTGAGAGGGCAAATGCCCACTATCATGTATCTAGGTTCGGATGAAACTATAAAAATACTGGTAGAAGATGTTTTATTTAATTGCGACGAACAAATGCTCCAAAAGGACACGTTATTACAGGATAAATCACTGATATAGAATTTACTGAATACGTTTGATTCTAAAGCAATTAAAACATACTAACGAATTAGTGGGCAAAATATTCCGTCAATATCTTGCCCACTAATCGTTAGTATGTGTAAAGTTCTTATTTCTTAAAATAATTAAAAAGCACTATTTGTTTAGTAAATCTTCTCCATTGATTCGTACCATAGGAATATAGTCAAAAGAACTGTCATCTACTATATAATAATACTGTGCCTCTGGATACGTACTAACATCGTCACCAATAATGTGGGTTAAGTCATCAGGATTAACTAGTATATTCCCAACTTTTGTAGAAGTATAGATGTTAAATACTGGATTATCAGAACCATACACAGTATAGGCGGCTTTAAAACCAATTTCAGATGAATGGTCATTCGTCTTTGTTCCTGTTAACACATTATTTTCAATAGATAATGAAGTGATGGTTTCTCCAAATCTATCACTAGATAAGTTTGCAAAAGGAATGTTAGTAGTTTCCTTAGTAGTTAATTCAACAGACGTCTCATTTGGTCCAGCTACATCTGCAAATACTGCTGTTGTATTAATCAGAGCTTGTCCTAGTGTTGCAGTAGTCATGAAAGTTGCCAGTAATTGTTTTTTGTTTAACATTATATCACTCCTGTAATTAAGTTTTAGATTCCGGAATCAAATATATTATAACTAAACAAAACAATTTTTTTTATTTTTGTCATAAAATGTTTATTTGAATACATAATTGTTTTGGTGTCTATTTTAGCCCTTTTTAAAATGCAAAAAATAATTTTATTATTTTTGTTGATTTGATATAGCAAAACATAGGAATATAGGAATATTTCCATGTGAAATAATTATATTATATAGCGCTGATATCGGTTAGTATGTAATCTATATGTAGTTTTATGTATGAATCGGTTAAATAATAATTTCTTCATAGTTCAATTAATATGTTATTTTTTATAGACTCAAAAATGTCTAAATTATTTGATGGAAAGCAAATATAAAGGAATATATGTAATAAAGTAGTTGTTTTATCAAAGTTAAGTTTTATAAATATAGAATTTATTTACTTAGTTTGCGTAGGAGTTGGTTCTTGCAAGCGGATTATACTATAATTGCTTTAAACTAGTTCACAGAAAATATTTCGAAAGGTTGGCCTATGTCGAAGATCAAATTAAGAACCTATCAGCAGCGAGTAATCAATCAGTTAACGGATTATTTAGAGAACGACAGTATTCATATTGTCGCTCCACCTGGATCAGGAAAAACAATTTTAGGAATAACGATCATTGAGAAAATACAGAAAAAAACGTTGATTTTAGTTCCATCTTTATTGTTGAAGCATCAGTGGATCGAAGCTATCCAGCACTTCTATTCGCAATGGGAAACTTCGGAGTCGCTTCTTCAACCGGCAGAAATCACAGTCACTACTTATCAGGACTTATACAGTAAAGGCGAGGCGTTACGCGATTACTTTGAAGAACAACACATTCAATTTCTAGTATTGGACGAGTCTCACCATCTCAAAAAAAATTGGTCTGACTTTCTCTTAGATTTAAAGAACCAAACCACAGGTCTGCAATTATTAGCTTTGACTGCGACGCCACCTTTTGATGCAAGTCAAAAAGACTGGCAAACGTATATTCAATTGACAGGAGCAATCGATGAAGAAGTTTCTGTATCTGAATTGGTCAAAGAAGAGGTTTTGGCACCCTATCAAGATTTTGTTTATCTTGTTCCCGTCACAAAAGAATCAGAAGAGACATTTGGTGCTTTTTTAGAAACACAAAATCAAATCGTGACAATCCTTTTTAGTAACGAGGAAGTCACAACGTTCTTGTTAGACCAGCCGTTCATTCAGGAGCCGCTAAGCCATACTGGATTTATTTATAAAAATTTTTCAGTGTACTTGGCTTGTCTGTTCTATCTAAATGAGCAAGAGTATCAACTGTCGAAAGATCATTGGCAGGTACTAGGGATTAAACGAAAACGCATGACTGTTCCGTCACAATCCAAAGACAGTATCATTGATTTGTACCAGTATTTGTATCAAGTCGCGCCACAATTAGCTATTTTCCCTTATCTAGAAAAAGTAGGTTGGCTCTCGAATCAGAAGCTGACTTTTTACCCCGCATTCAATGGCAAAGAATCAATGAATGTGCCATTGATGAAAACCGCGATTGAACAGATCCTTGTAAAGGAAGAATTCTATCAAGGACCAAACTTACGTTGCGTGATTTTATTTGATCGCATCAAGAAAGCAGTGCTGGAGGGACAAGAAGGGTATTTGGAATATGGTCTTGGACTCGCTTTTTTAGACTTGAAGAATCTGATCCATGCAGAAACAGTTTTAGCGGCTATTTGTGGTGAGTTTCTTATCATTAATCAAGAAATCTATCACAGTCATTTTTTGACGTACCAAGAATATCGTAGAGAGATCCAGGTTTCTGGATATGTCTATTTACAGATGACGCAACAAAATCGTGGTAGCTTATTGGCGCTAACTACTCAACTGCTTGATTCTGGAAAAATACATGTATTGATAGGTACAGTCAGTTTATTAGGCGAGGGCTGGAATTGTCCAGCAATCAATACGATCATTATGGGGAATCAAGCTGGTTCATATGTACAGACCCAACAAATCAGAGGACGTGGATTGAGGAAATTTGGAGAAACAAAACTAACGAATATCTGGCATATTGCACCCATTATTCCCAATATTCCACTAAGTGAACAGCCTTTCTTTCGTTTTGTTCGAAAACGTTTAGGTTTCATTGAGGGCTTGAATCTTCTTGATATCCCTTTGATTTCAACAGGAAGTGAACGATTTGAATTGCCAGATTTTCCTGATCTTCAGACGATTGCTAACTATACTCAACATCAACTTTATCAGGCAAAAGAACGCGATAAGCATTTACGATTGTGGCGAGAAGCATTGGAAAGAAGGACACATCTATCCATGCCGTTGTTCATTCGGAAACAGACATCAGAAAAGAATGAGAAAAATGAGAGCTCGCTTTACGAAACAAAAAATAGTCAGAGACAATCATTCGTTCAAGCGATTATTACAGGGAACTTACTGGCCTATTTCCAATTGAAGAAAAAAAGAAAACAGTGGCAAAAATATTGCCAGATGCAGCAAAAACTAGTGGAGACCAATTATCGATTACTTGTTCATGAAGGTATCTTAAATACAACTATTCCATTAAACATTACTTGGGATGATGACCGCTTCTCTTGTGAGATCATTGCTAGTTATTATCAAGAAAAGATATTCAATGGCGTAGTCAAGGAGACATTAGGAGTCATAGACGATCCACGATACTTATTGAAAATAGGAACTACTTATTTTGCATTACCTGCTCGTTATGGTAAAAATAAAAACGACGCCCAATCTTTTGCAAAAGAAATCAAGAAATCGTATCCCTTTGCCGAGATCCACTATACCAAAAATCTTTCAGAACGCAAACACTTGATGAATGCACGAATGAACAGTTTACTGACAAGCGATCAGTTAGAGATCAAAGAGCAGAAACTGTGGCATTAGTTTGAAACAAGGGTGGGAGAAGGAGGAGTTTTCTTCCACCACAAATTGATAAGACGGTGCCACCAACCCACTCGCATTCCTTAAATCGGATAAAAGTGTGCCAGAAGTAACCATTAATTTTGATAAGGAAAAATGATATCCAAGTCATGATCATCAAAAGTAGCTAAATAATTTTTGCTAGGCTCACAATTTGTAACTAAAGCGTTATAATCAAGGAAATCACCAATTTTAAAGAAGTGACTGGAACCAAATTTCGTATAATCAATCAAAAGAATGGTTTGTTTCGATTGCTTCATCATTTCTTTTTTTACTTGTGCTTGACTGAAACTTGCTTCATAAACGCCCTCTAGATCCAACCCTCTACACGAAAAAAAGGCTAAGTCAAATTGAAAAGAATCAAAGAGTGACTCATAGGAATTATTAATAACTGCACTAGAGTTTATTTTGACTTCCCCGCCGATAATAAAAACCTTCAATGCTTCGCTTTTCCCTTCACTTAAATCCAAAGCGATTTTTAAGCCATTTGTGATCACCACTAAATTTGGGATTGTTTTCAATAATGGCACAAGCTGTTGGACGGTACTACTCGAATCTAAAAAAATACACATACCGGGGGCAATAAAATCTTGAGCTAAATCAGCGATGATCTGTTTTTCTTTGATGTTCGAGGCTTCTCGTATGATGTGGGAAAATTCGGTATTCGTTGTTTTCGTTAAAATGGCTCCGCCGTGAGTACGCTTGATCGCACCACGTTCTTCTAGTTTCAATAAATCTCTCCTAAGTGTAGAAATACTACAGTGTAGATGTTGGCAGAGATCTTTATTTGAAGCTTGTTTTTTTTTGCTCAGAAACTCCATGATATCATTCAACCTTAATTCCGATTCCGTGTGAGCGCCTCCTTTTGGTTTAGTCGAGTATAGCATGTGCTTGAACACTTTTGAACATATCTGAATAAAAAAGAACGAAAATAATGATAAAAAATCAATCTTCGGTTTAAATCATCACAAACAAATGATAGCAACTATAATGGCGTTGTAAACGGTAACAAATAAAATCATGGAGGTCAATGATGAATGAAGAATTAGTAAAACAACAGATTTGTGATGTATGTAACAAGATGTGGCACCTGGGTTGGGTAGCAGCCAATGATGGGAATGTTTCAGCAAAATTAGCTGATGACATCTTTATTTGTACGCCAACTGGCATTAGTAAAAGTTTTATTACACCGGACAAGTTGATCAAAATCAATCGTAAGGGAGAAGTTTTAGAAGCAAATGGTGACTACAAGCCTTCAAGCGAAATCAAAATGCACTTACGCGTATATCAAGAAAGAGAAGATGTTGGCTCAGTCGTTCATGCCCATCCTCCTGTAGCAACAGCGTTTGCCTTAGCTCAAATCCCATTAGATACGTATTCTTTGATTGAGAATGCGATTGTTATTTCTTCCGTGCCAATCACGCCATTTGGGACTCCTTCGACTGATGAAGTCCCAGAAGCGATTACCCCATTTTTACCTGAACATGATGTCTTGTTACTCGAAAATCACGGGGCACTAGCGATGGGCTCAGATGTGATCACTGCTTATTATCGGATGGAAACCTTAGAATTAGTTGCTAAAACTTCTTTTCATGCAAGAATGCTTTTGGGCGGTAAAGCTGAAGCTGAGATTTCACAAGATAAACTACAAAAGCTATTTGAAATGAGAAAGAATTATGGTGTGACCGGCAAACATCCTGGATATAAAAAATATAGCTGAGAAAGAAAGGGAAGAGCGTTGAAGAAAAATGTACTCGCTTTTGATTTTGGCGCATCCTCTGGGCGTGCCATCATTGGTAGTTACGAAAATGGCAGGTTGGTATTAAAAGAAATCCATCGATTCCCAAACTATCCTTTGGAAGAAAATGGCACGCTTTACTGGGATATTGATTATTTATTTGAACAAATAAAAATAGGCATTCGACGAGCAACAGATGAATATTCGATCGATAGTCTAGGAATCGATACATGGGGCGTCGATTTTGGCTTATTGGATCGCGCGGGTCAATTGATCAAACGACCAGTGAACTACCGTGATCCTCGAACGCAGGGAATTCTGGCGGAGGCCGAGAAGTATATGCCACTCAAAGATATTTATCAACAAACGGGGAACCAAATGATGGAGATCAATTCGCTTTATCAGCTGTTAGCAGAACGGCAAAACAATCCGGAGTTTGATCAAGTGGCGACTATTTTGTTTATGCCTGATTTATTCAACTATTTACTCACAGGGAAAATCGTTGCAGAACGAAGTATTGCCTCAACTTCCCAATTAGTCAACCCGAGGAATGGTCGTTGGGATGAGAAAGTGCTAGAATCATTTGCTTTTTCGGAGAGCATATTTCCACCATTGGTATCTTCTGGGAAACCTTTAGGAATGATAAAAAAAGATATAGGATTACCACCAATAAAAGTGGTGAATGTCTGTGGTCATGATACCGCTAGTGCAGTAGTTAGTGTACCTTGTAACCAAGAATTTCTGTTTATCTCTTGCGGAACCTGGTCGTTGGTCGGTACAGAATTAGCTAGACCGATCATCAACGAAAAGGCATATAACTATAATTTAACAAATGAAGCTGGGATCAACCACACGACGCGTTTTCTAAAAAATTGTACTGGACTCTGGATCATTCAAGAAGTGAAACGAAATTTAGCAGAATTAGGTCGGGTGTATTCCTATTCTGAACTTGCCAATTTGGCGGATGATGCATCGGAATTTAAATGTTTGATCGATACGGATGATCTGACATTTATTGCTCCCGGGAATATGATCCAACGAATCCAACACTATGCTGCAAAAACGAAGCAAGCGATTCCGCAAACAGATGGCGAATTGGTGCGGTGTGTCTATGAAAGTTTAGCAATGAAATACAAGTATTGTATTTTAGAAATCATCGATGCTGTTGGAAAAGAGTTTGATACGGTCAATATCGTCGGTGGTGGTTCCCAGGCTGAAATCCTTTGTCAAATGGTGGCGGATGCTTCCAATATGCGAGTAAGCGCAGGTCCAGTTGAAGCAACTGCTATTGGAAATATTTCCGTGCAATTATTGGCAGAAGGCGTATTTAAAGATGTGAAGGAAGTGAGAGAGTGGATAAAAGAATTGATAGCGGTCAAATCCTATTTTCCGAGTACTAAAAAAAGAGAATGGGATAAAGAGTTTTCTAAGTATCAACAACTTTTAAAATCGGGGGAGAAAGCAAATGCTTAAAAATATTCCTAAAAATTTATCACCAGAGTTAGTCAAAGTTCTGATTGAGATGGGTCATGGAGATGAGATTGTTCTTGCTGACGGAAACTATCCAGCTGCTTCCAATGCAAAAAAACTCATACGCTGTGATGGTCTACCGATGCCAGAACTCTTGAAAAGCATCTTAGAATTATTTCCTTTGGATCAATACGTCGAACAGCCAGTAGCATTGATGGCTGTAGCTAAAGGTGATGAGACTAAACCTGCGATTTGGGAGGAGTATAAGGCGCTTCTTGATCAAGGCGTATCGATTGAATCAATCGAACGACAGGCCTTTTACGAGAGAGGAAAACAAGCGTATGCCATCGTCGCAACTGGGGAAGAAGCAATCTATGCAAATATTCTTTTGAAGAAAGGCGTTGTGAAATAATTTTAGGAAGCGGGGATAATATGGAGACGATATTAGATATGAAAGATGTTTCCAAGAACTTTGGTCCTGTGCAAGCGTTAAAAAATGCGGCACTCCATTTGAAAAAAGGAGAAGTTCACGCATTGATGGGGGAAAATGGCGCTGGCAAATCGACACTCATGAAAATTTTAACAGGGATTCATGGAAAAGACACTGGCTCGATCGTCTACGATGGAGCAGAAGTGGCATTCAAAAGCCCAAAGGAATCAATGGATGCCGGAGTGGTCATCGTTCATCAAGAGTTGAACATGATCAATCATCTGACAGTTGCGCAAAATGTATTTATCGGTAGAGAATCAATGAGAGGTTTTTTTACGAAAGATGATGAAATAAACAAACAGACGCAAGCTTTGTTCGATCGGCTGAATATGGATATCGATCCAAAAGAGAAGGTTGGAAATCTAACCGTAGGAAAAATGCAGATGGTAGAAATTGCCAAAGCAATCTCAATGAATGCGAAAATCGTTGTTTTTGATGAGCCAACAGCGGCCCTTACTGATTCAGAAATAAAAGAACTGTTTAAAATCATCGATGATTTAAAAAAACGTCAAATTGGAATCGTATACATTTCTCATCGGATGGATGAGATTAAACAAATCACTGATCGAGTAACGGTTATGCGAGATGGCGAATACATCGGGACGATCGACACCAAATCTTCTACAAAGGACTAAATCATCAATATGATGGTCGGCCGCGTCATTTATGAAGATCCCAAATCTCATTCTGAGATACCGGATGATGCCGAAACGGTACTTGAAGTTAAAAACTTGAGCATCGGAAAGCGTGTAAAAGACTTGAACTTCCAGTTGAAAAAAGGAGAAATTCTTGGTTTTTCTGGACTGATGGGAGCCGGACGTACGGAAATGGCCAGACTGATCTTCGGAGCCGATACACGAGACAATGGAGAAATTTTTATCCATGGAGAAAAAGTTGAGATCCAAGAGCCAAAAGATGCAGTGGCACATGGCGTCGGTTATCTATCAGAAGACAGAAAACAATATGGAGTGATCGTTGGTATGTCTGTGGCAGATAATATTGTCATGACCGATTTAGATAAGTATGTTCGTGGTGCATTGATCGATGATCGATCGATTGAACAAGAAAGTCAAAAATATATCAAATCTCTACAGATCAAAACACCCTCAGGCAAACAACTGATTCGCAATCTATCTGGAGGAAACCAACAAAAAGTCGTCATTGCAAAATGGTTGGAACAAGACAGTGACATTCTGATTTTTGATGAACCAACACGAGGGATCGATGTGGGCGCCAAGAGTGATATTTATGAGTTAATGACAGAGTTAACGAAAATGGGTAAATCGATCATCATGATCTCTTCTGAATTGACAGAGATCTTGCGAATGAGCGATCGAGTCATTGTCATGTGTGAAGGTAAGAAAACAGCTGAATTGGCAATATCGGAAGCAACACAAGAAAAGATTCTATATTATGCAACATTGAGAGAGGAAGTTGTTTAGATGGAAAATCAACTAGAAAATGTACCATCTCAAAAAAATAGTTGGCTAAAATCGATCATTGGTCGTATCGGATTGCAGCAATTGATCATTTTGATCGTCTTATTTTTGATTTATGGATTCTTTGCTTTTATGAGTCCAGCTTTTCGTACAAGCAACACCTTGACCAGTATATTAGACGCCTCTTATTACGTTGGATTTTTAGCTTTAGGGGTAACATTCGTCATCATCACTGGAGGAATCGATCTGTCGATTGGTACGAATATGATGTGTGCAGCGATAACAGGAGGTGTCATCTATAACCGTTTTGGCGCTCCGTTATGGCTCGCATTACTAGCGATCATCGCAATGGCTACAGCGTTCGGTCTGTTGAATGGTCTATTGGTGGCGAAACTAAAGTTACCAGCTTTTATCGCTACTCTAGGAACGATGATGATTACCCGAGGATTAAGCTCGATTCTTTCAAATGTCCAAACCGAAACATTTCCGTTACGAGATAGTGGGGATGGTTGGTATAAGTCGATTTTTCGGACGGGGAATAATTTCCCGACTGGTGTCATCTTATTACTCGTTATGGGCATTATTGCAGCAATCGTTTTAAATAAGACAAAAATCGGTCGATATATCTTTGCCATAGGGAGTAATAGTGAAGCAACTCGCCTATCAGGAGTGAACATTGTCCGAAGTGAAGCAACCGCGTATGTGATTGCCGGTTTCTTTGCAGGACTTGCAGCCATTGCTTATGCAGCAACATACACCACGGTCATGCCAGGAGCAGGCGCGGGATTTGAGATGGATGGGATTGCGGCAGTAGTAGTTGGTGGGACTTCATTAAGCGGTGGGGTCGGTTCGATTTTAGGAACGATGATCGGTGTATTCATCATGACTGTGTTAAAAATTGGTTTACCTTATCTTGATCTACAGCCTCATTACCAAATTTTTATCACTGGGTTTGTTGTGATACTTGCTGTTTATGTCGATATCTATCGGAATCGCAAGAAAGCAAAATAATCGAATATCTATTTTTTAGAACAAAAAACGTTTGGAGGAAATCAAATTGAAAAAACGTATGTGGAGTTTCGTTCTAGGAGTAAGTGTTTTATTTGGGATCGTTGGTTGTAGTAATGGGGACAGCGCATCTGACGCTGGAAATTCAGGCGATGGCACGGTGATCGAAGTTGTTGCCAAAGGCTTTCAACATGATTTTTGGAAAGCAGTACAGTCTGGTGCCCAACAAGCAGCAGATGAACATGGAGTTCGGATGAACTTTGTTGGACCAAAGGATGAAACAGCTATTGCAGAACAACTTGAGATGTTGAATAATTCGATCAATAAAAATCCAGGAGCCATTGCATTAGCAGCGTTAGATACCAATGCGCAACTGGATGCGATACAACAAGCACAAAGTAAAGGGATTCCAATCATTGGCTTTGACTCTGGTGTACCTGATGCTCCAGATGGCGCAGTAAAGGCAACCGCTGCCACTGACAACTATAAGGCTGGTGCGATTGCCGCAGAACATGCGTATGAAGCAATCAAAGAGCGAATAGCTGCAAATGATGTCTCTCGAATCGGCATTGTTTCTCAAGAAGTGAATTCACTTTCGATCTCACAAAGAACGGGTGGATTTATTGATAAGATGGTCGAATTGCTAGAAGAAGATAGTGGGGTTGGTCAGGGAAAAAATAGCAGTCACTGGGCATGATAAATTTAGAAATGACATCCAAGAAAAGGATGCAAAAGTAGTGATCGAATTACGTGTACCCGCTGAAGTAACTGATGCTGCCGGAAAAACAGAGGCGCAAGCATTACTTGAAAAATCGGATATCATCTGTGTTTATGGCTCGAATGAATATGGCGCAAAATCAATCATCAATGCGGATGATGGGCTAGGTGGACGCATTGGTATCACAGAGGATAAAGTGATTGCGATCGGCTTTGATTCAGGAGCCTTACAACAAGATGCGATTCGAAATGAACGGTTTTACGGATCAGTCACACAAAACCCTGTAAAAATAGGTTATGAGGCGGTGTCCTTAGCAGTAAAAGCAGCCAAAGGAGAGCCAGCAAGTGATGTCGATACCGGTGTGGAATGGTACAACAAAGACAATATTGATTCTCAAGAGATCCAAGAATTACTTTATCAATAAATAGGAGGAATAGATGATATGAAGAATTATCCTAAAATCGGTATCAGACCAGTGATTGACGGGCGCCAAGGGGGAGTTAGAGAATCCTTAGAAGAAAAAACAATGACCATGGCGCAAGAAGCAAAGCGATTGATTGAGAGTAGCTTGTATTATGCCGACGGAACCCCCGTACAATGTGTGATTGCAGATCGGACAATTGGTGGACGCGGAGATGCAGGAAAAGTACGTGACCAATTCTCTAAAGAGAACATCATAGCGACATTATCTGTGACGCCAAGTTGGTGTTATGGAACGGAAACGATGGATCTGGAATCAGATACGATCAAAGCCATTTGGGACTTCAACGGGACAGAAAGACCAGGAGCAGTCTATCTTGCTGCTGCAATGTCAGGGTATGCACAAAAAGGCTATCCAGCGTTTAAAATCTATGGACATGATGTCCAAGAATTAGATGACAACTCCATTCCAATTGATGTGAAACATAAAATCTTATCGTACGCACGTGGTGCGTTTGCTGTCGGTCAAATGAAAGGCAAATCATACGTAAATATTGGCTCATCTTGTATGGGGATCGCCGGTTCACAAGTGGATAGCAAATTTTTTACAGAGTATTTAGGGATGCCGATCGAATTTGTGGATATGACGGAAATACTACGTAGAATGTCACTTGAGATTTATGATCAAGAGGAATACAAGAAAGCGTTGAATTGGATCAAAAAGAATTGCCAAGAAGGAATCAATATCAACGAAGGTAAAAGCTTCCCAGACATCATCACCAAATCTAAAGTCATACCTGCGGATCAAGATTGGGAATTTATTGCCAAACAAGCAATCATCATTCGCGATATCATGTTTGGAAATGAAAAGTTAGCAGAACTCGGCTGGGAGGAAGAAGCTCGAGGACGAGATGCCATCGCTGGCGGCTTCCAAGGACAGCGGCAATGGACAGATTGGCTACCGAATGGTGATTTTACGGAAGCAATCATGGCTTCGACTTTTGACTGGAACGGCCCACGACCAGTGACAGCTTTTGCGACTGAGAATGACACCTTGAATGCAGTTTCTATGCTATTTGGGACACTATTGACAAACAAATCACCTATTTTTTCAGATGTTCGAACCTACTGGAGCCCAGAGTCTGTGGAGAAGACAACTGGCAAAAAATTAACCGGTCACGCTAGGAATGGTATTCTTCATTTGATCAATTCAGGTGCATCTACCTTAGATGGAACAGCCGCAGCTAAAGATGAAACCGGCAATGGGACGATGAAAGAATTCTGGAACATGACACAAGAAGATATCGATAGTTGTTTAAAAGCAACAGATTGGTGTCGAGCAAATTATGAGTATTTCCGTGGTGGCGGTTTTTCCTCCCACTTCAGAACGAATGCAGAAATGCCAGTTACCATGATCCGACTCAATATTGTAGATGGTGTCGGCCCAACACTGCAAATTGCTGAAGGATATACCTGTGTGTTAGATGAAGAGATCCATCATATTTTAGATGAACGCACAGATAAAACATGGCCAACTACGTGGTTTGCACCGATTTTAGGTTTACCAGGATTTGAAACAGTGTATGAAGTCATGAACCATTGGGGATCGAATCATTGTGCTACAGTACATGGTCATATCGGCGATGAATTGATCACGCTAGCAAGTATGTTACACATTCCAGTTGCCTTGCATAATGTTTCTGAAGAACGGATTTTCAGACCACATGTCTTTAGTGGTTTTGGGACAAAAGACCTTGAAAGTGCCGATTATCGTGCCTGTGAATATTTCGGTCCACGATATAAGTAGAGTGAAGAAAATCGCATGAACGAACGAAAGGATGAAACAAATGACAGTGAATCGTATGATCTTAAATGAAACCTCTTATTTTGGTAAAGGTGCTATTGCTCAAATCCCTGTAGAATTCAAGAATAGAGGGTTCACAAAAGCAGTAATCGTAACTGATAAAAATCTTGTCAAGTTTGGGGTTGCAACAAAGGTAACTGACTTATTGGATAATAAAGGAATCGAGTATCAAATTTATGATGGGATCATTCCAAATCCCACCATCGAAAACGTGAAGCAAGGAGTAGACTTCATCAAAGCAACAACTGCTGACTGTATCATTGCAATCGGTGGGGGATCACCGATCGATACAGCAAAAGCAATCGGTATGATCATCACGAATCCTGAATTTTCAGATGTACTCAGTTTAGAAGGCGTTGCGAATACCCAAAGTCCTTCTTTACCTATTTTTGCTGTTCCAACCACTTCTGGCACAGCAGCAGAAGTGACGATCAATTACGTGATCACAGATGAAGAAAATCACCGCAAATTCGTGTGTGTCGACCCTCATGATATTCCACTGGTTGCTTTTGTGGATATTGTGGATAGTGACTTGATGATGGGCATGCCTAAAGAACTGGCAGCAGCAACAGGAATGGATGCGATGACACATGCCATTGAAGGGTTGATTACAAAAGGCGCCTGGGAAATGAGCGACATGCTTCACCTCAAAGCCATCGAAATCATTAGGCGCTCGTTACGACATTCAGTCACTGGTGATATAGAAGCTCGTGAAGAAATGGCTTTAGGTCAATATATTGCCGGCATGGGATTTTCTAACGTTGGGTTAGGTTTAGTCCATGGTATGGCACATCCATTGTCCGCTTGGTACAACATTCCTCATGGTGTGGCATGTGCGACCTTACTACCGACAATCATGCGATACAATAAGGACTTTACAGCTGAAAAATATCGAGAAATCGCTAAAGCGTTGGCGATTCCAAATGCAGCTGAAATGAGCTTGTCAGAAGTACGCGATGCCGCTTGTAAGGCAATCGCTCAATTAAGTAAGGATGTCGGAATTCCTGAAACGATTTCTGAACTAGGTGTAAAAGCTGAGGATCTGCCGAATATTGCAGAAGATGCGTTTCGAGATGTATGTACACCAGGAAATCCACGAGATACCTCAGTGCCAGAAATCATTGAACTGTATAAGCGTTTGATGTAACTTCCAAAAGGGGAAAGTATAAACAATCAAGCACTTTAGTACACCAATACAAAGTAAAAGAATCAAGCTAAAACATTCCAGTTTAGCTTGATTCTTTGATATTTCTGAAATAGCATTTTCGTTTAGTCGTTATTTCCGGTTCTTGATCATATCAAAAACGTCATAAGCAACAAATCCCATTGCGAGTAGATAAAGCGCCCAAGTAAAGATCGAATTTGTGATGAATTGATAGTATAAATTCAAACTACAAAGGGTGTATAACGCTAAGCGTAGGAATGTGAATGGTTTGGAATGATAATTAGTCAAAATAAAAGCCTCCTGAAAGATACATATCCTATTTAAACAATAAAATACTAGTTACTTATAGTGTACGGTGAAAGCTATTTCATTGTCAAATTTCTGCAGGGGTCAAAGCCAATTAGCTCGCAAGAAGATACGAGTAAAAGCAGGTTTATCTATGAAATAAATCACGTTGTTTTTTCTTTATTCTGTTATGATAAGGATAGTAAAACAAACAGATAGAAAGGAGCTGAATGTATGGCAAAGAAAATTGCTTCACCAGAGCTGCCCGAATTAGTTGAGGGAAACTTTTATTTAGAGGATGAAACAACCTTTTCAGGTATTGTTTCTGAAGGGGAAGATCAAAGTTATCTTAGTTCTCGCAATATCGTATTGAAAAATAGCCATATCAAAAAATTAGCGATGCAAAAATCTCGTTTGGAGCGGTTTGAATGTAGCAATGTCATTTTTGAGAAGTGTGATTTCTCAAATTTAGAATGGTTTGGTGCAAGCTTTCATCGTGTGCATTTCAAGCAATGCAAATTGACTGGAACCAATTTTTCTGACAGCTTTTTAAGAAGCTGCGTCTTTGAAGAATGTGTGGCAAACCTGTCTTCTTTTAGCTACACGAATATGAAGTTCGTTCGATTTAGCGACAATCAATTGAAAAATACTGATTTTTTCGATAGCAATTGGAAAGATCTAGTAGTAGAAAACAATGACCTTTCAGGCTCAAATTGGGTCAATACGCCACTGAAAGGATTAGATTTTACAACGAATACATTTTCTCAAATCAACCTATCATTGGAATTACTTCGCGGACTGATCGTCAATCAGGAACAAGCAATCATTATTTCGGCGGGGATGGGATTGGTGATTGAGTAGAAAAGAAGAGACGTTTCCTAGATAAAAAAGTGTTAATTGAGAGCAATAGTTGCTTTCAATTAACACTTTTTTAACGAATCAATAACATAAGAAAAGCTATCGGCCACTATATTGTTGGAAATAAGTCTATTTTCACAAACTCATGAATGGACAAAATAACATGGAAGAAAAAGTATACTCAACTGCTTCTTTCACGTTGACACTAGGTTTAGGGTTTATAAATAAAGTTGCAATATAGTGACCGAAGCTTACTACATATAGTATCAAGGAAACATCTAATTTAATACTCAAGAAAGTTCCTTTAAAAAGTCATGAATGGAACTAGAGAAATAAATAGAGGGAGAATAACAAAACGAAAAGTGAGAGGCAAAAGTAAACGGGTACTTTTGCCTCTCACACTAGAACTAGATATATGTGTTAACAATGATAATTTCACGTTTAATGATCCCAAGAAAATTGATGTAGAAAAGTAAAAAGCTGTTGGTCACCATATTCTTTAACATGATTTTATTGTGCAAAATCACGAATGGATGAAAATTTGTGTTCAAAACACATTGATTAAGTTTGTTTTTATGTTTATACGTTCATATATTGAATAAAAATATAAGTGACCAAAGCTTATAAAGAGAATAACATGTAACAATGTAAAATTATCTTCATAAAATGGTTTATCAAATCGAATAAAATGAAATAATAAATTATGTATGAAGTAAAGAAATTTGATTTACTTTATTGTTACAAAAAAGCACTGACCACTAGATTACTTACACCCTGACAAGATCTTTCACAAATGAATAAACAGAAACGGGTTAAAAAAGAGAGAAAACTAATCTTTTTTTGTTTTTCAAATGTAAATCTAGTATATTTAGTGGTCACTGCTTATCAATAATAATAACAAGAAAATCGAAAATAGGTGATCAGAAAAGGGACTTAGATATTTCTTTTCAGAGTATAGGAGTCAAGTACTTATACCTGAAAAATATATCTTACAAAATAGACTGAGTATGGGGAATGTTTGAACATACATGGTATTTGATTTTTAGTATACGATAGTCAAATAATTAAATAGCTAAAAAGTCAAAAAAAGGATTTTTTAAACGTCTTAAACGAGTGCTGTTGGAAGAATAGTTGTGGATCAATTTGTAGAAAATAGCGATAATGATTCTAAAACGTGTTTTTATGAATTAAAATGATCTTTTTATAAAAAAAGTAATAAACTTATAAATAAAGAAATGAATTTTTTATCATATCATGAGGTGATTATTTTGAATATAAAACAAACAATCGATTATTTAAAAGAGTTTGATATAACAATGACAGCTGCCGGATTACGAGCAGCAATACGGAGAGGTTATATTTCTGGGGCTGAGCAAACTTCTGAAAAGGGAGAAATCCAACTCCCTGTTTCTAGTATATTAGACTATGCGTTAAATAAAACAAATAATAAATTTTCGATTTATAGAGCAGGGTTTGAATCTGCCAAAGAACGCTATGAAAAGAATTTGATCGTACATGATTTGGATAGTAAGTACAGGAAATCATTCCTGTTTGAAGCATCGCACACTGATCATTATCATTACCTAGTCAATAATTTCAACAAAGGATTTTCGAGGTTTTATTTAAAAATGGATTGGGAGCATGCAATTATTCATTTAAAATGTGATGTATCAGAAGGTGGTACTTCGGCTGTGAACCAAGCGAGTGAATTCTTGATTTTGGATATTCTATCTAAATTGAATGATGAGGTTACTGAAGAAGCAGTGAAAAACACGAAGTTATTTATCTATATCGATTCTTCAAATGGAGATTCTAAAAAAGTAAATCTACTTAGCTATGGATTCCATGGGAAGGATGAAAAGTGGGATTTTGGCGTTCTGGATGACGAGAAAATGTCGAACTTGATCTATAGAGAGTTTATGAAGATAGGTATGGCTAGGTAGGTTAAGGAAAACGAAATGTTAGGATATTAAAAATATTAATATTATTTGGAGAATAAAAAAGAGACTAAGATGCTATCAGAAAATCAATCTGGTAATATCTAAGTCTCTCTTTAGTGCAAAAAATTGTGAAATCGAAAGTTTATAGTTATGCTAAATTCTGTAGAATCTTTCTAAGCCACAGTCACGTTAACTGTACGTTCATGTCCAGATGCTGATACAAAAGTCATTTGATAGACACCGGCTTCTTTTGTATTTACATTGCTCGATTTTACTGTCACTTCATCTAGTTCGCCATTTTTATCAATTGCGACTACTCCTGCTTTGAAAATAGCAAGTTCATCAGTTAACTCTGTATTAAGATTGATCGAAAAATCTGAAGCAAGAATTCCTGAGTAATCATCAGTATTCAAAATAGAGATTGATGAAGAATCACTCATAAATTTGCTTGAAGGAGATTCAGCGCTTTTCATGTAAACTGTTGTCCCTGCTTGATAACCGCTTAATAATTCAAGTTGTGAAGCAGGCACATCAAATGTTCCATCTGTATCTACTGTAACTGTAATATAGTTATTATAATCAGGACTAGTACTTACATACACATTTGCACCAGGATAAGCAGTTCCTTCGATGGTATCTCCATAATAGACCCCACCTTTATTTCCTGAGATATTTCCTCTAGTAACTAGTGGTTTTTCGTAATTAACAACTACTTTAGTTGTAGCTCCATAAGATGTACCTTCAGCATTACCACTTCTCAAATAAAGTGTATCCCCAGGTTTAAGATTCAATTGTCTGATATAGGTGTTCGATAAGTGGAATTCACCTGTTAAATAATTATTTGTTCGAACAGATACAGATTGTGCAAAGTCACTTGTGTTTGATGCGTAGATAGTAGAGTTAGGAGTAGCAAAGCCCGATAGTTCGCTACCAAAATGATATTTTCCAACATTAATTGTATAGTTTCCAGTATTAGATGAAATGCCAGAATTTACTGTGTCTGCTGAAATCATACTTGTACTTACTAATGGCGTAGCAACCATTCCAGCAGCTAAAAACATTTTTAATAATTTATTTTTTCCTTTTTTATTCGTCATAAACATCCTTCTTTCAAAAATATAATGGGTATTAGCTAATACCTACTATATTCTATAAAAATAAATACATAATTAGTGATCAATAAATGTTTTTTTAAATGGTTAAAAACGTTATAAAATAAAAGGTTTGTTGTTTTTATAATGTATTATTGTGTCTAAAATAAAAAATATTTACTATTTTTTTGTTCTATTTAATTCTACATTTATCGTTTTATTATTTTGTAATATTTTGTTTTAAATATAACGAATGATAAAATGATCGGTTGCTATTTGATGACCCAATTATATTTAATACTATGACTAGTTCAGAAATCGAATCTTAACTAGATTTTACATATTAAGATGTTTTGATTGAACACTAAGCTATTCTTCTGAAGCCGTAAGAGCAAACAAATAAATCGTATGCTATCTTTAAAAAAACTTTATAGTTGAAATAATAAACTAGCTTACATGCGGTTTAAAAATGACATAACTTATCCATTTCTTGTTTCCTCATTATTTAACTACTCTTCTTACTGCTGGAATTTTTCTGAATGCATAAGCTATGAGTAAAAAAACACAGCTATCTATTTTTCGGAATTTAATAAAACTAAAAATGAGTGCCCTGTAACTAATCAATCTATTATCATTTTGAAGTCACTAGTTAGAGTAAATTTGTTCAGTAGTCTAATTAGTTTCAGAAATTGTAAGATCAAAAAAATAAAAGGTGGTAAAAAATGGATAAGAAAAAACAGATTCGGTTGGCATCATCAATTTTAGCAATTGGTCTATTAACAAATGCTTCACTACAAGCACCTATAGCTCATGCCCAAGATAATCTAGTCGCTTCAGCAAATACTAATATGTTATTAAGCAAAAATCCTGTAGGTGAGAAAATAAATATTGTGAATGGTGATTTTGAATCACCAGTTATAAAAGATAGCGTGTCTAACATTATACCGCAAGAAGAATTTCCAGGATGGAAAACAACAGCTTCAGATGGACAAATTGAATTACAATCGAATGGTTTTGAAAAAATGACAACGAATAGTGGACGTCAATGGGCAGAACTAAATGCCAATGTTTCAGGTGCTCTTTATCAAGATATCCCCACAACTCCTGGTGCTGTAATCTATTGGCAGATTTCTCATCGAGGTCGACAAGGAACAGATACCGCAGCTGTAAAATTTGGAGCACCCGGTAGTAACTTAGAAACCATCGAAACGATGAAGACTGGAACGGAATGGCAGACATACAGTGGATATTACACGATACCTGAAGGACAAACGACTACAAGATTTCAATTTGAAGCAGTTGCAACATCAACTGGAGACAAAAGTATAGGAAATCTAATAGATAATGTAGTGTTTACAAATGAATACACCCCTACTGCTGAAGCGGAACCAGTTACTGTAAATTACGTAGATGAACAAGGGAATCAATTGGCTCCGTCTGAAACATTAAATGGAAAGATTGGTGAAAACTATACAACGACACCAAAAGAAATCGAAAATTATGTATTGAAGGAAACACCAAAAAATGCGAATGGAATATTTAGCAATCAAGCGCAAACGGTAACGTATGTGTATGAAAAAGCGGAAGGTGGCACGGTCACTGTCAATTATGTAGACGAGGAAGGAAATAAATTAGCGGATCCAGAAACATTAACCGGAAAAATTGGCGAAAATTACCAAACGAGTGCTAAAGATATTCCAAACTATGTGTTGAAAGAAACGCCAAGTAATGCACAAGGTACATTTAGTGACCAAGCACAAACCGTAACGTATGTGTATGAAAAAGCGGAAGGTGGCACGGTCACTGTCAATTATGTAGACGAGGAAGGAAATAAATTAGCGGATCCAGAAACATTAACCGGAAAAATTGGCGAAAATTACCAAACGAGTGCTAAAGATATTCCAAACTATGTGTTGAAAGAAACGCCAAGTAATGCACAAGGTACATTTAGTGACCAAGCACAAACCGTAACGTATGTGTATGAAAAAGCGGAAGGTGGCACGGTCACTGTCAATTATGTAGACGAGGAAGGAAATAAATTAGCGGATCCAGAAACATTAACCGGAAAAATTGGCGAAAATTACCAAACGAGTGCTAAAGATATTCCAAACTATGTGTTGAAAGAAACGCCAAGTAATGCACAAGGTACATTTAGTGACCAAGCACAAACCGTAACGTATGTGTATGAAAAAGCGGAAGGTGGCACGGTCACTGTCAATTATGTAGACGAGGAAGGAAATAAATTAGCGGATCCAGAAACATTAACCGGAAAAATTGGCGAAAATTACCAAACGAGTGCTAAAGATATTCCAAACTATGTGTTGAAAGAAACGCCAAGTAATGCACAAGGTACATTTAGTGACCAAGCACAAACCGTAACGTATGTGTATGAAAAAGCGGAAGGTGGCACGGTCACTGTCAATTATGTAGACGAAGACGGAAATAAATTAGCGGATCCAGAAACATTAACCGGAAAAATTGGCGAAAATTACCAAACGAGTGCTAAAGATATTCCAAACTATGTGTTGAAAGAAACGCCAAGTAATGCACAAGGCACATTTAGTGACCAAGCACAAACCGTAACGTATGTGTATGAAAAAGCCGAAGGAGAAGCTGTAACCGTCAATTATGTAGACGAAGACGGCAAAGCTTTAGCAGATCCAGAAACATTAACCGGAAAAATCGGTGAAAGTTATGAAACGGCACCAAAAGAAATCAAAGACTATGTAGTAAAAGAAACACCAAAAAATGCCAAAGGTACTTTTAGTGATCAAGCACAAACGGTAACGTATGTGTATGAAAAAGCAGAAGGCGAAGCAGTAACCATCAACTATGTAGACGAAGAGGGGAACGCCTTAGCAGATCCAGAAACATTAACCGGAAAAATCGGTGAAAGTTATGAAACGGCACCAAAAGAAATCAAAGACTATGTAGTAAAAGAAACACCAAAAAATGCCAAAGGAACTTTTAGTGATCAAGCACAAACGGTAACGTATGTGTATGAAAAAGTAGAAGGTGAAGCAGTGACTGTCAACTATGTAGACGAAGAAGGGAACGCCTTAGCAGATCCCGATACATTGACTGGAAAGATCGGTGAAAGCTACGAAACGAGACCAAAAGAAATCAAAGACTATGTAGTAAAAGAAACACCAAAAAATGCCAAAGGTACTTTTAGTGATCAAGCACAAACGGTAACGTATGTGTATGAAAAAGTAGAAGGTGAAGCAGTGACTGTCAACTATGTAGACGAAGAAGGGAACGCCTTAGCAGATCCCGATACATTGACCGGAAAAATCGGTGAAAGTTATGAAACGGCATCAAAAGAAATCAAAGACTATGTAGTAAAAGAAACACCAAAAAATGCCCAAGGAACTTTTAGTGATCAAGCACAAACGGTAACATATGTCTACGAAAAAGCGGAAGGTGAAGCAGTGACAGTCAATTATGTAGACGAAGACGGCAAAGCTTTAGCAGATCCAGAAACATTAACCGGAAAAATTGGTGAAAGTTATGAAACGGCACCAAAAGAAATCAAAGACTATGTAGTAAAAGAAACACCAAAAAATGCCCAAGGAACTTTTAGTGACCAAGCACAAACCGTAACATATGTCTACGAAAAAAACGAAGGAGAAGCTTTAATTATTAATTACGTGGAGAAGGACAAAAATTCAGTTCCTACAAAAATTAGTAATAGCCACCAATCAACGCCAAAGACTTATCCAAAAACAGGAGAAAATCAAAATGTTTCTACGCTCTATTCTCTTTCAGGGATAACAGCTGTATTCTTAGCAGCATGGGTTTATTTGAAGCGTCGATTGAAAAATACGAAAATTGATCATTAATTATTAATAAAATTCCAACTAGACAGTAGTTGGTAAATACGAATAGAACACCTGAGAAATCACGAAAAATAGATTATTTCTCAGGTGTTTTTTTGTTTAATAGATGTTTCGTCAAATCATTCATTTTATTAGGCTCTTCGATCAATGAGATGAGAGAGTTTAATTGGGGAAAATTGTAATAGCTGAGCATAGTAGTGAAAAGAATTGAATGCTAATTAATCAATGGTAACCATTTTTTTCTTTTAAAAAGTACTATAAAAGAATTCTTTACATATGATGGAACAATTATTATACACCCATAGGATCATCCAAACCTAAACAATTAGATGGAGGGAAACATGTGAGTAAAAAAAGATTAACGAAAAAAAGGAAAAAGCAATTATTAGCTATGTTTATGGCTACTGGAATGATGACACAATCATTTATTGGTAGTGTAGAAATATTTGCTGAGGAAGCTGTTTCGAGTAGAAATATCACAGAAACATTTGCTAAAAAAGAACAATCAATAAATTTTACACATATAGCTAATGATGCTACAAACTGTGAAATAATTGGAGTTTCTATTGATGAGAATGGGCATTTACGTGTGAAAAAAACGCTTGGAATGGCAGTTGAGAAACATTATAGTATCTATGGTTATGGAAGTACGAATGATCCAAATGAAATGGAATTAATCGATGAGATGAATCCAGAGAGTTACTCAGACTTGTCAATACTGATTAGTAACAAAACAGTAAAAGAATATCCAATTTATAACTGTTATTTTATCCAATCAGAAAATGGTAAAAATTTAGTGTCAATTAACTTAGCCGACTTAGCAGATTTTATAAATCAGGGAGATCTTACAGCTAATAATGCAACAGTTGAATATGGATCAACATGGAATGATGACGTGGCAAAACAAGTAACAGGTGTAAAAGCTACTGATAAATATGGCAATGACGTGACAAGTAATGTGAGTGTATCTGGAAATGTAGATACAACGAAACCAGGAGACTATAAGGTGACATTTTCTTCACCCGACTTAGGTAAAGAAAAAACAGTGAATGTAACAGTAAAAGCATCACAAGGAAAAGCAGCGACACCAGTATTTAATACACCATACATTTATGGAGATGACTTGGTAGGTAAAACTTCTCCTAATGCAACTGCGCAATTACGTATCGCTCAACTAGAAGATATTCAGATGACTGTTAGAGCAGATTCGAATGGGAATTTCCAATTTAGTGGACAATTTTTAGAAAATTATCCTGATTATAAAGTTGGAAATCAACTTTATGTTACTGCTTCATTTACTGCTGATATGGGGACAGACGAGACAACTAGTGATATGACAACAGTAACGATTGAAGAAAATCATACTTCAATTGAAGCAAATGATTTTAATGTTGACTATGGGTTTGATTTAACAGACGAAGTAGCAATTGAAAAAGCTGGTGCAAAAGCAACTGACAAATACGGGAAATCAGAAGGTGTCAAAGTCAAAGAAAGTAATGTAGACACTTCAAAAACTGGTGAATATAGTCTCACGTTTATCTCTGATTCAGGGAAAGAAAAAACAGTCAAGGTAACAGTCACAGAGCAAGAAGTGACAAAACCAAATGCACCAGTAATCCAATCAACGCCTTACTATTATGATGATACTTTGATTGGAGAGATTGCACCTGGTTTGACGGCAAAAGTCTATCCTGCCGGTGGAAATCCGAATAACGCATTAGCATTTGAAACTGCATCTGGTACATTTGCATTTACTGCAGATGAAATGAAGAAAGCTTTTGGGAATCAATATAGTACTGGGAACCTTTTGGCAGTGGTTGCTTATGATAAAACAACAGGAGAGACAAGTGATGTCACACCAGTGATGATTCTACCTAAAGCACCTACGCTTGAAGCTGAGTCAACCATCCATGTTGCGTACGGAAGTGACTGGAATGATGATATTGCTAAGAAACAAGCTAAAGTGAAAGCAACAGATGTAGAAGGAAATGATGTGACGAAAGATGTGAAAGTTAAAAGCAATCCAGTCGATACGTCAAAACCAGGGAACTACACAGTGGAATTTAGCGTGACAGAAAATGGATTGACAACGACCGCGAAAACAACCGTCATTGTTGACGAGAAACAAGTGATTGGGTCCGAACCAGTTATCCATGCCTCGGATACAACCTATCAAGTTGGGGAAACATTAAATCCGCTTTTAGGTGTAACCGCTGAAGATCCAGAAGACGGCGATTTAACCGCTCAAGTCAAAGCAGATGCTTCTGGAGTCAATATGTCTAAAGCAGGCGATTATGAGTTGAAATTATCTGTCACAGATAAAGACGGCAATACGACTGAACAAACAGTGACAGTCCATGTGGTTGATCAAGTAACAGATGGCCCAGTGATCAAAGGAGCAGATGACACAAGTATTGATTTAAACGCTAAATTTGATCCGTTAACAGGTGTCACTGCTCAGGACAGTCAAGGCAATGATTTAACTGAACATTTGACATATACAGGTACGGTGGATACCTCAACGACAGGAGAGTATACGATCAAGTATTATATATATGATAAAGACGGAAAAGTGGCGACCACTGAACGTAAAGTGACAGTGAATGAGCCAACAGTCGAACCTACGATTGAAGCGCATGATTTCGAAGTGGATTATGGCTTTGATCTAACCGATGAAGCAGCCATTGAAAAAGCCGAAGCAAAGGCAACTGACAAATACGGGAAAGAAGAAGCTGTCACAGTCAAAGAAAATAAGGTTGATACAAATAAAGCAGGTGAATACAGTATCACCTTTGTGTCTGCATCAGGAAAAGAAACAACAGTCAAAGTGACAGTGAAAGATCAGGCACCAATGAAACCAACGATTGATCCAATCAAAGAAGGTGCAGGTAAAGTGACTGGGCAAGGACAGGCCGGTGATAAAATTGTCATCACCGTTGGCGGAGCAGAAGTTGGAACAGGAACAGTGAATGACGATGGTAAATTTGAGATTTTAACTGGAACTTATCGCGCAAAAGCCGGAGATGTGTATTCTGTTCAAGCATTCAATTCGGATAATGAAAGCTCTGAAGTTGTTGACGTAAAAGTTGTTACAACAGCAGGTGAAGTCAATCCAAATGATTATATGATCGGTGAATTATCTATCACTGGAACTTATTCTGGGGATGTGACAACAATAGCAGTCTTTCTAGATGGTGTTGAATTAGGGAAAACTTCTGGTGCGAATGTAGCAGATGGTCAATTTAACTTCTATGTTGGAAATCATATTAAAGATGGTCAAAAAGTCACAGTTAGTGGCTATGATAAATATGGGAAACAATTAGACAAAAAAGAAGTATCCATCCGTAACGGAGTGGAAGCACCAGTTGTCAATGACATTCATGAAGGAGAGACAACTGTTACTGGTACCGGTGAAGTAGGAAGTACTATTTATGTGAAAGATCATAAAAAAAATATTATTGGACAAGCGGAAGTAAAAGAAGATGGATCATTTGAAGTAACGATTCCAGCTCAGTCGAAAGATACGAAACTGATCGTCATGGCGAAAAAAGGGAATTTGAGAAGTGAAGACGTAAACAAAACTGTTTTAGAGGGTCTCCCAATTCAGTTGACGGTTAACGATATTTATGAAGGAGAGACGACTGTTACTGGGACAAGTGAAGTAGGAAGTACAGTTTATGTCAAAGACCACGCGAAAAATATTATTAGTCAAGCAAAAGTAAAAGAAGATGGAACGTATGAAGTGACGATCCCTGCTCAAAAGAAAGGGACTAAATTGATTGTCATGGCGAAAAAAGGAAATGTAAGAAGTGAGGATATAAATAAAACAGTTATAGAAAATCAGTAAAAATAATTGATAAATTATTTTCTTAAGTTCTTACCGTATGACTATTTTGAAAGTTGTACGATAAGATTTGTATCGATTATTAGTGAGATACAAGAGGGAATAATTTATTATGGCTATTTTTACATTTATTATTTCTTCATAATGCTAGATATATTGGTGTAGGGAAACATCCAAGCTAAAATACACTCAGTTATATTAGTTACAAAACACTAAAGGGATCCTACCAGCAGAAAGCCCCCCACTCAATTGAACTAAATTCGCCTAATTAAACGTAAAGATGGGGAATTCGATAGAACCAATATTTATAAATACTACTCAACAAGGAATGTAACCAATTTTTCGCTCTGAAAAATCCTAGAAATGGACGCTAAAAGAAAAGAAATCCACTTATAATACTGAGGTCTAGATTTAGTCTAGACCTTAAGAAATAGAATAGGAGGAAAGATTTTGAGTAAGAAAAAACTAACGAAAAAAAGGAAAAAGCAGTTATTAGCCATGTTTATGACGGCGGGGATGGTCACGAACACTTTTATAAGTACAGGGGTTGCGTTTGCTGAAGCAACTACTGATGGAACTAATTTACCATTGTCATCGTTGGAACGCACAATACAAAATGTTAATTTTACTTTTTTAAGTGAAGATTATATGGGTGCTAGTATAGTGAGTCTGTATATTGATAATAATGGATATCTAAATGCTCAAAGAACTGAACCTAGGAGTCATATTTATTCTTATATGATTAAATCATCTGATACACCTGAGTATAATCCTGATAGTGCTAAAGATGTTGATTATATATGTATACAAGATACGAATGTGGACCTAAATCATCTGATATCTTATGAAAAAACAGTTAAAGATTATCCAGATAGCAACTATTATTTTATTGTTGATGGCAGTGGTGTTCCATTAGTTAGAATTAATGGGGCCGATTTAGGAAAAAACGTAGATCATTCGAATTTAACAGCCAATAATGCAACAGTAGAATATGGTTCAACATGGAATGATAGCGTGGCCAAACAAGTAACAGGTGTAAAAGCTACTGATAGATATGGCAATGACGTGACAAATAATGTGACTGTATCTGGTAACGTAGACACGAATAAACCAGGGAACTATAATGTGACCTTCACTTCACCAGAATCAGGGAAAAGTACTACAGTAGTGATTACTGTCAATGAAGCGCCAATACAACAAGAAAAAGCAGAAACACCAGTATTTAACACGCCATACATTTATGGAGATGACTTGGTAGGTAAAACTTCTCCTAATGCATATGTGCAATTACGTATCGCTCAGCCAGAAAATGTTACGTTAATTGTCACAGCGGATGCTAACGGGAATTTTGTGGTTCCTGGAAAAACCTTAGAGGCAAAACCTCAATATGAAATTGGCAATAAAATTTATGCTAATGCTCAATTTGTTAATCAACATGGGACAAACGAAACAACTAGTGCAATGGCAGAAGTAACGATTGAAGAAAATCATACTTCGATTGAAGCAAATGATTTTGAAGTAGATTACGGCTTCGATTTAACAGACGAAGCAGCGATTGAAAAAGCAGGTGCGAAAGCGACTGATAAATACGGTAAATCAGAAGGCGTTACAGTCAAAGAAAGTAATGTAGATACTTCAAAACCAGGTGAATACAGTATCACATTTGTTTCTGATTCAGGAAAAGAAAAAACAGTGAAAGTAACTGTTAAAAACAAACCAATCATTGGTTCTGAACCAATCATCCATGCGACAGATACGACCTATCAAGTAGGAGAAACATTAAACCCATTATTAGGCGTCACCGCTGAAGATCCAGAAGACGGTGATTTAACGGACCAAGTCAAAGCAGATGCTTCTGGAGTCAATATGTCTAAAGCAGGCGATTATGAGTTGAAATTATCTGTAACAGATAAAGACGGTAATACGACTGAACAAACAGTGACAGTCCATGTGGTTGATCAAGTAACCGATGGTCCGGTGATCAAGGGCGCAGATGACGTGCGTGTTGATGAACGTGCGAAGTTTGATCCACTTGAAGGTGTCACTGCACAAGATAGTCAAGGAAATGATCTAACTGACAATTTGACGTATACAGGATCTGTTGATACATCTACTCCAGGAGAATATACGATCAAGTATTACGTGTATGACAAAGAGGGGAAAGTAGCGACTGCTGAACGAGTTGTGACCGTCCAAAGTGATGCAAGTAAACCAGTGGTAATGAGTCCAGATAAACTAACAATCAAACAAAATAGTAAATTTGATCCAACCCTTTATGCACAAGCATATGATAATGAAGATGGCGATATTACCAATCAAATCAAAGTTTTAGGTCAAATTTATACTGACAAACTAGGATCACAATTTATTACCTATGAAGTGACTGATAGTGACGGAAATAAAGCTACCAAAATGATGGAAGTTGAAGTGGTGGCCACTTTAGGGAATGCGCCTGTTATTAGTGGTGCTGACGATTTGGAAATCAATGTAGGAGATACCTTTGATCCGATCTCAGGTGTCACTGCGTATGATAAAGAGGATGGGGACTTAACCTCTGAAATCAAATATGGTGGTATTGTTGACACAGGTAAAGCGGGTGAGTATACCGTTACTTATACAGTTTGGGATTCTGATTTCAATACTGAAACCGTAGAACGTAAAGTAACGGTGAAAGATCCAACTGTAGAACCAGCCATTGAAGCACATGATTTTGAAGTAGATTATGGGTTTGATCTAACGGATGAAGCAGCGATTGAAAAAGCGGAAGCAAAAGCAACCGACAAATACGGTAAAGAAGAAGCTGTCACAGTCAAAGAAACGAATGTTGACACAAGTAAACTAGGCGAATACAGTATTACATTTGTTTCCGCATCAGGAAAAGAAAAAACAGTCAAAGTGACCGTCAAAGATGCACCAGAAGAAAATGCAACGATCGAAGCGCATGATTTTGAAGTAGATTATGGGTTTGATCTAACGGATGAAGCAGCGATTGAAAAAGCGGAAGCGAAAGCAACTGACAAATACGGTAAAGAAGAAGCTGTCACAGTCAAAGAAACGAATGTTGACACAAGTAAACCAGGCGAATACAGTATTACATTTGTTTCCGCATCAGGAAAAGAAAAAACAGTCAAAGTGACCGTCAAAGATGCACCAGAAGAAAATGCAACGATCGAAGCGCATGATTTTGAAGTAGATTATGGGTTTGATCTAACGGATGAAGCAGCGATTGAAAAAGCGGAAGCGAAAGCAACTGACAAATACGGTAAAGAAGAAGCTGTCACAGTCAAAGAAACGAATGTTGACACAAGTAAACCAGGTGAATACAGTATCACATTTGTTTCTGCATCAGGAAAAGAAAAAACAGTCAAAGTGACAGTGAACGCAGAAGCTGCCATGAAACCAACCGTTGATCCAATCAAAGAAGGAGCAGGTAAGGTCACAGGACAAGGAAAAGCCGGCGATAAAATTGTCATCACTGTTGATGGAAAAGAAGTTGGCACAGGAACGGTGAAAGAAGATGGTACATTTGAAATCTTGACTGGCACGTATCGTGCAAAAGCGGGTGATGTGTATGCTGTTCAAGCCTTTAATTCAGAAAACGCAGGCTCTGAAATTACAGATGTCAAAGTTATTGCCACAGCAGGAAAAGTCAATCCAGATGAATATACGATTGGGGACGCAAATGTGACCGGAAGTTATACGGGCGATGTCACTTCTATTGCGGTCTTTATCAATGGTGTGAACAAAGGAACGATTTCTGGAGCTAGTGTAAAAGATGGACAATTCACCTATTATGTTGGAAAAAACATTAAAATGGGGGATGTCGTAACAGTTGTTGGGTACGATAAGTATGGCAAACGTCTGGATGAAAAAGAATTGACGATCTATAACAAAGAAACGATTCAAACACCATCAGTCAATGATATTTATGTTGGGGATACAACGGTGACAGGTACTGGACAAGCGGGTACCACCGTCTACGTCAAATTAGGTTCAACGATTTTAGGCCAAGCTGAAGTGAAGGAAGACGGTACGTTTGAAGTAACGATTCCAGCGCAAAAAGCAGGTACAGAACTGACAATTTTAGCCAAAGATGATGATGAAGCAAGTGAAAGTGTGACTAAAATGGTGATGGATCAATTGCCAGACACTCCAACAGTGGATGACGTTAAAGAAGGTGCTGGAAAAGTAACTGGTAAAGGAAAAGCTGGTGATACGATCGTAATTAAAGTGAATGACAAAGAAATCGGTAGAGGAAAGGTAAAAGAAAATGGGACGTTTGAAATCTTAACTGGTACGTATCGTGCAAAACAAGGCGATATTTACGAAGTGTATGCAGTAAATGATGATAATGTCCAATCTGAAACAGTGAGAAAAAATGTCATGGCAACTTCTGGACAAGTAAAACCAGACAGTTATGTAATTGGTGAGTTATCTATCACTGGAACATATACAGGAGATGTTACTACTATCGCCGTCTTTGTAGATGGGGTAGAATTAGGTAAAAGCTCTGAAGCCAATGTATCCAATGGACAATTTAACTTCTATGTAGGCGACCACATCAAAGCTGGCCAAAAAGTTACGGTTGTCGGCTACGATAAATACGGTAAACGTCTCGATGAAAAAGAGGTATCAATCGATAATGGCGTTGATGCCCCAACAGTCAATGACATTTATGCTGGCGATACAACCGTTACAGGTACAGGTGAAGCAGGTAGTACTGTCTATGTCAAGGACCATTTGAAAAATATTATCGGCCAAGCTGAAGTCAAAGCAGATGGGACCTATGAAGTGACGATTCCGGCTCAAGTAAAAGATACACAATTGATTGTCATGGCAAAAAAAGGGAATGCAAGAAGTGAAGAGGTCAATGCGACAGTCTTAGCAGCTCGCCCAACGCAACCAACAGTGGATGCAGTCAAAGAAGGGGCTGGAAAAATCACTGGAACTGCACAAGCTGGTGATACAGTAGTCATTACTTTGAATGGAAAAGAAGTAGGTCGTGGTAAAGTTAGTGAAGATGGTACATTTAGTATTATTCTATCAAGCAAAGTACGAGCAGGTAATAAGTATGAAGTTACAGCAGTAAATTCAGATGGTATTAGTTCTGTCGCTACTGAAGTAACTGCAACGGCTACTGAAGGTACCATTACACCTGATCCATTTAAAGTAGGTGGCAATTCAATCACAGGAACCTTTACTGGAGATGTTTCATCTATCGATTTAGTGATTGATGGTGCGCCACAAGGTGTTGTTAGTGGGAATTCAGTCAAAGATGGCGTATTTTCATACTACGTAGGAAAGCTCTCAATTCAAGCAGATCAGACTGTAGAAGTCGTTGCCTATGATGCTTACGGCAAACAATTAGATCAACAAACAGTGACAATCAATGCTTAATTGAAAACATTTATAATGAGAATTTGTAGATAAAAACGTAATAGTTTTAGCGTTGCTTGTTCTACGAAGAGGGAATCGATCCGAGCATAGTCTTGCTTGGATCGATTCTCTTTTATTCATTTAATGACTATAAAATTTTATGTGGAAACAAAAGAAGTGCTTGTTGATCCCTATTCAACATAGTAACTATCAACAAATAAAAATCACTAAGTGACTGATGTTCGTTTGTTTCACTATATAAAACCGAGGATTGAACATCCTTTGGAGGCTTTTGACAGTATACTTCTTTCTTGGAAAACAAAATAAGGAGATGGAAACATGGACAAAAAAACAATCAATTTTGTGGGTTTAGGTTACGTAGGGTTACCTGCAGCGTTATTACTACAAAATTCTGGCTACCCTATCATTGGGACAGATATCAATCAAGAACTAATATCTGAATTAAGTAATAGAAAGAAGACATTTGACGAACCGGGTCTTCAAGAAGCCTATGATCAAGCAATGGTTAATGGAATACAGTTCACAACAAAATATCAACAAGCAGAGATTTATGTCGTCGCTGTACCAACACCGTTTGAAGCAACGACAAAAAAAATCGATCCGACTTATTTAGTCAATGCACTGACTGCAATCAATGAACATTGTTTAGAAGGAGCGGTGATTATTGTAGAATCAACGATTTCTCCAGGAACAATTGATCAATATGTTCGACCAATCTTTAAAAATAAAAAGGTGAGCTTATGTCATGCACCTGAACGCATTCTACCTGGTAATATCCTGAAAGAACTACGATATAATTCACGTACGATTGGTGCGGATAATGAGGAAACAGCCCAAGTAGTCAAAGAAATCTATCAAGGTTTTTGTGAAGGCGAAATCGTTTTAACAGATATCAAAACAGCCGAACTTTCTAAAGTTGTTGAAAATACCTTTAGAGATATCAATATCGCGTTTGCGAATGAATTGAAGCTGATCTGTGAACGGGAAGGATTGGATGTACATTCGGTGATCGAAATCGCTAATAAACATCCTCGTGTCAATATCTTGAATCCAGGAACTGGTGTGGGAGGACATTGCATTCCCGTAGATCCTTGGTTTTTAGTGGGAGATTATCCTGAGCAAGCAAGATTGATCCGCACAGCGAGAGAGGTCAATGATGCCGTACCAAAACGTATTTTAGACAAAGTAAGAGAAGTGATGGATCATTCATTTTCTGGAAAACGTTTGGGTATTTACGGTCTAACTTATAAAGATAATGTAGACGATGTCCGAGAAAGTCCTAGTTTACAACTGTATCAAGCAATGACTGATAAAGAACAAGCAGAAGTCCTATTTTATGATCCATTGGTCAAAAAATCGATCGTAAAAAATCAAGCAATGGATTTTGATGATTTCTTACAGAATACAGATGTCGTGCTAGTGATGAATAGACATGAACATTTATTGGTCAATGAGCCATTGATACAACAGTCTAGTGAGACTGTTCTTGATCCTATTGGTGATTTGAGCATGGATAAGGTGGTCTTATAGAAAGGAGAGTTCGATGCAAGGCACGAATCAACTACTTAAAACATTTCGCTTACTCAGACAAAATCTATGGATTATTTTACTTTCTACGGTTGTTTTTGCTGTTGGGGGATATGTTTTCACTGAAAAATTCATCACACCTACGTATAAGGCGACCACTCAACTTGTAGCAAAAACTACGGTGACACCAGAATCGGATGAGACGCTCAATGATGCGAACTATAAGTTATTGATGATCAATACGTATAAAAGTCTAGTCACAAGTTATTCGATTTTAGATGATGCACAAAAGAAACTAAAAGAAACGCAAGATATCGATTTGAATGTGGATCAGATTCGCCAAATGCTTACGGTGGCTCAAGAAGAAAATTCGCAGATTTTCAGTATTTCTGTTTTATCTGAAAGACCAGAGATTGCTCAAGTTGTTTCCGAAAAGGTGGCAGAATCTTTTTCAGCAAAAGTCGGTGAATTACTAGGTGAAGGGAATTCTGTTTCGATTATTTCACCCGCTCGCACCTCGGGAACACCGATTTCTCCTAATTTAAAGCTGAATACAGTTATGTTTGCTTTGATTGGCTGGTTAGTCGCTGTTATCGGCATATTCATTTGGTCACTGTCGAATCAAATCTTAGAGAAAGAAGACAACTTTGAAGAAACGCTCGGTCTTCAAAATTTAGGAAATGTGGCGGAAATGAAACCAACACAAAATGAAAAAAGCAAGAAAAAACTATATGTAGTAGAGGAAAGGAGATAGACACGAATGGCAAGGGGAAAGCTTGGCTTGGATATTGTGACATTATCGAATCCAGAATCAGTTGCTTCTGAACAGTATCGCAGTATTCGCTCGAATATCCAAATCCAAAGAGAAAAGGAAGCATTGACTTCATTGATGATTACTTCAGCCAGTCCGGGTGAAGGAAAGACAACAACGAGTGTGAATTTAGCTGTTGTCTTTGCTTTAACAAAATGTAAAACATTATTGATCGATGGTGATTTAAGGAAACGTTCGATCACTGAAGCATTGAATGTTCCTAATGCTTCAGGGCTATGTGGCATCTTAGATAAAGGGTACTCATTAGAATCTAGTACGTACCAGACAAATATTGAGAATCTAGATGTGCTACCTAGTGGGGTTTATTCAGAAAATCCAGCTGAAGTTTTGGCAAGTGCTGGATTTAAAAAACTACTGAGAGAAATCAATTTAACCTATGATTTTGTTGTTATTGATGTGCCACCAATCACCGAAGTAGCGGATGCTAAAATTATTGCGACGTTGGTTGATAGTTGTGCGTTAGTAGTACGAGATAGTAAGTCAAGTAAAAAATTGATCATTGAAGCTAAGAAACTACTTGATAATTCTGGAGCAAATGTTCTTGGAGTTATTTACAACGGAAATAAAACGAAAAAATCGAAGCACTACGGTTACGGAGGTGCTTACGGCTATGGGAGCAGAAAAAAAGAAAAGAGTCCTTTTCGTCTCTGGAAGCAATAAGCCGGTTCCCGCTACCTCCGGAGGGGCAATCGAGTTTCTTACACAGAAACTTTGGGAATTGAACAAAAAAAAACCAATGGATGTTGATTTTTTTGTGCTTTCTTGTAGTTCTGTTTATTCGGATGATCCATCAATGGGGCTCTTTTATTATAAAGATGCCCCAACTATTTTTCAGAAAGCGAAGAGGTATTTAGATAAATGCACAAATCAAATCAATAGATATCAACAAAAGTATACGTTGATCAATCCCAATTTATTATCTAAGCTAAAAATTTTGGTAGGAAGCTATTCTTTTGATGAGATCATTATGCTGAATTATGGGGTGTATTGTCCAAAAATCAGAGAATTTTATGTAGGGAAACTATCGCTATACTTACATAATGATTATCTTAATCGCTTCTCTTTTCAGAAATCTAAGATTTTACAGTCAGTTGATCGCATCATTTCGGTTAGTTCGTTTATTGACCATAGGGTAAAGGAAGTGCTAAATCAATCGAATACACCAACCTTGTGTGTGGTTGAAAATGGAATCGATACGACTGCTTATTCACCTGTCACAAATGACACGAAAATATGTCTGAGGGAAAAGCTAGGCATAAGTCACCAAAAAAAGGTGGTCTTATTTTCAGGTAGGATCGATCGTTCCAAAGGAATCACTTATTTGATGGATGCCATCGAACAATTGACAAATGAGCAAGTATTATTATTGGTAGTAGGGACCGTTTCCAATAAACAATTAGATAAAGCATTAAGACATTCAGCGATTGATTGGAAACTGATTGAACAAGTAACTCAAGAAGAAATGCCAATATACTACCAAGTAGCGGATCTTTGCGTCATTCCCTCAATCGTCAAGGAATCTTTTTGTTTAGTGAATATGGAAGCACAGGCGTGTGGTCTACCAGTGATCACGACAGATGCAGGGGCATTGAATGACTACTTTTTTGGAGATGAACAATTACAAGTGGCTGCTGATCCCAAAACATTATCAACCGATTTGGTAAAAGCGATGACGTATTTTTTTAAAAATGAACAAGCAATCGAGAAGTTTGATTATCGACAACATGCTGAAAATTATTCTTTAGAAAAAATGTATCAAACAATGATTAGCGAGGTGAGAAAGTGAAGATTTTACAGTTTGGCTTTATTGATAGCTTAAATATCGGGGATCGCTTGATTGCTGAAGAAATCCAACATCAGTATTTAGAAAATCATGAAATAAGGGCAGTCTCTTATTTGGGAACGCCTAGAGAGAACATCCCCTCGATTGCTGATTCTTCAGTTGGGGAATCAAAAAAGAAGAATAAATTAAAACAAAAGCTTGCTATGATAATTCCTTACCATCCAGACCGAGGGACAGAAGATCTAGTGGAACAATGGATCGCTGACGCAGATTGCATTGTTTTTTCTGGAGGGAATTTACTTTTTGACTTAAACAAGTATAGTAAATCTTATTTTAAACTAAAATGGATCGTTGAGTTGGCTAAGAAACACAACAAAAAAATAATTGCTCTGTCGATTGGTTTAGGACCATTTAAAACAGAAAAACAAGAAAAAGAAGCAGTGAGCGTATTAAACGAGTTGAGCTATGTTAGTGTGCGGGATCTAAAATCAGCTACCTATTTTAAAAAAGAAGTAGCTGTGATTCAGGATCCTGTCTTTACTTCAGAATTTTTTGCTCCGTTAGCGAAACGTGGAAGACTAAAAAATGATAAAAAAATTGCGGTTTCTATCATTGATTATCGCCTTGCTGGGGCTTCTCACGAACAATATTGGGCATACATCAAGCAAATGGCGGAACTACTGTTAATACTCTCAATCAAGTATCAGGTAACTATCTTTTCAACTGAAATGAGAGATTATCAAGCGGTAGAGGATATCAGTCAATTACTAGTTGGTGCGGTAGAAATAAAAACAATACGCTCGAAAGAAGAGCTTTATCTGTTGTACGAAGAGAGTACCTTGATCATTGGTACACGAATGCATTCGATGATCTTTGCTGTCGCCGCAAAAATTCCTGTGGTCGGAATTTCTTGGCAAGATAAAGTAACTGAAATGTTTCGTATACTAGCTGATCCGACGAGTTGTTTTTCGATCCAAGAATTAGAGAAACAACAAACAGCGATTCTTGAACGAGTAGAGTATAAGATGAGTCATGTAGAAGATGAGCGATATTTACTCGGAGAGATTGGTCATTCCTTTCAGGAGAAAGTGTCTAAAGAAAAGGAACGAGTCAATGCGCTCTTGGCGATCAAATGAATCGATATAAGAAATTACTAACAAGTTCTGGCATATTGATGATTGGAAATCTAGGAACTAAATTTGGCTCGCTTTTTCTACTTCCATTGTATACAAAGTACCTTTCTACTTCTGAATATGGCGTGGCAGATCTATCAATTACGTTCATTAATTTATTTTTACCCATTATTACAATGAGTATTTTTGAAATGTTCATGAAAGATGTGATCCAGCAACCAGAACGGAAGATTCACTTCTTAAAAAATGCTTGGATATTACTTTTATGTACAAATGTTAGTGCGTGGATCATTGGTCAAGGTTTGTATGCACTGGGCTATATCCATCTAGACTATTCGATTTTCCTGTTGATGATGCTTTTGATGACACTCCAATCTTATAATAACTTATTTTCTAATTACCTTCGGGCAATCAATAAAAATACGATTTATGCGACGATGAACTTGATTCAAACAATTTTATTGATTATTTTTGCGATAATGATGCTCCAATACTTGGAACTGGGTTTGCCTGGTTATTTTTATGCAAATGTCGGTGCTTATGCGGTAGTGCTTATCGTTGTCATGCCGTTAGTACTTTTTCGAAAAAAAGATGTTGAAAAACAAACAGCGCTATTTGCAGTCGATTATGACTATCTCAAACAATTGGTAAAAAAAAGTTTTCCATTGATTCCTAATGCATTGATGTGGTGGGGAATCAATTCGGCAGACAAAATTTTTATTGTACTGATTCTAGGAACAAGTGCAAGTGGTCTATTTGCGGCTGCCAATAAGTTACCCATGTTTATTACCATGTTAAGTACTGTATTTTTTCAAGCTTGGCAAGTTTCGGCAATTGAAGAAGTGCAATCCAAGAAAAAAGAAGACTTTTACACAACCGTTTTTCGTGCATTCCTTTTTTTAATGAGTCTAGGTGTGCTCATGATGTATCTTTTTATGGAACCAATCGGGAAAATCTTATTCGCTGATGCGTTTACTCAGGCAATCGAATATATTCCCTTTTTGATTTTAGCTGCGTATTTCTCTAATCTCGCCAGTTTATTAGGCGCAAATTGTATTGCGGAAGGTGAAACAAAATTTGTTTTTCATTCGTCGATTCTGTGCGCTATTGTCAATCTTGTACTTAGTCCACTCTTTATTAAAAGCATGGGATTGCATGGTGCAGGGATATCCGCATCAATCAGTTTTTTATTTTTGGCTTACTTGAGATTTAACAAAGTGAGGAATGTTTCTGGATTGCGAATGACACATCAAGCTTTTTTTGTTCAGTTATTCATCATTATTTTGGCGACTATTTTGTATTCACTCACTCAGTCAGTAGGATTGATCATATTAAGTCTAATCGCTTGTTTCGTGTTTCAGTGGAATTATATTCTGCAAATCAAGTCTGTTCTAAAAAATAATTTTAGTAAATTAGAGAATTAATTGTAATACGAACATAAATTTTCGTTATTTTATTAACTTTTATTTTAATAGAATCAAGCTTTTTTATCGATCAAACCAATAGGGGTTTGATCGGTTTTTTATATTGTTTTCGTTTCGATAGAAAAGTAGTTGACGTTTGATATATCTGCTAAAAATAACTACTTTTAATAGATATGACAATTTGTATTTGCTTACTACAAGAGATTGTTTTAGAAAAAATTATAGGTCTTTTTTATCTGTTAAATAATACGTTTAGTGAACATTGTAAAGGTTATTTATTCACTATAATACTCCTGAATCTAATATTTTTCAGGAGGCAATTTATGAATATTCTTGACTCAATCATCAATCGTGTTCTTGCTGCTCTTGCGCTTTTGATTTTATCCCCTTTACTTATTATAGTAAGTATTCTTTTGAAGATAGAGAATCCAGAACTCTCTCCTTTCTTTTCACAAACAAGAATTGGAAAAAATCAAAAAAAGTTTACTCTTTATAAGTTACGAAGTATGAGGGAGGTTACGCAACAAGAACTTTTCGCACTTGAGCGATTAAATGAAGCTGGAGAGCAGATGTTCAAAATTAAAGAAGACCCACGTATCACGCCGATTGGTCGGATTATACGTAAAACAAGTATTGATGAATTGCCACAATTGATCAATGTAATAAAAGGCGAGATGGCCTTAGTCGGACCACGTCCTCCTCTACCTAATGAGGTAGCTAAATACACAGATCATGACTTGCAACGTTTGACTGTCTTGCCAGGTTGTACTGGTTTATGGCAAGTGAGTGGTAGAAGTGATGTTTCGTTTGAAGAAATGGTGGATTTGGATTTGCAATATATTGAGAATAAGAATCTATGGTTTGATTTGAAGATATTGTGTTTGACAGTCCCAGCAGTCTTAAAGATGAAAGGAGCTTATTGAGTATTGACCAGAGTAAAATTATTAAGTGCAGAAGTAGATACGTATACATTTGACGAAACAATCGAGCAAATGGTCCGCATCATTGAACAACGAAAAATCACGCAACACGTGGTAGTGAATGCCAATAAAATCAATTTGTTATACAAAGAACCAAAACTAAAAAAAATCGTGAATTCTTGTGAATTGATCAATGCGGATGGACAGTCCGTTGTCTGGGCAGATCGATTGTTCAATCGAGCGATTCCAGAGCGTGTAACAGGAATCGACTTATTTGAAAAAATGATTGAAGTTGCTGCAAAAAAGAATTATCGTGTGTATTATTTAGGCGGTAAGTCAGATGTTGTAAAAGAAGTGGTCAGGAGGCATCAGAAAGCATATCCTGCACTAAAAGTAGCAGGATATATGGATGGGTACTTCGATCGAAACAAATCAGTGAAAGTAGCTGAAGAAATTGCAGCTACTCATCCTGATATTTTATTTTTAGCGATTCCTACCCCTGAAAAAGAGTACTGGTTGGATCAATACAAAGAAATTTTAAATATCCCCCTTTTGATTGGCGTAGGTGGGAGTTTTGATGTAATTGCTGGAAAAGTGAAGCGGGCACCTAGATGGATGCAAAAAATCGGAATGGAATGGTTCTATCGGTTTTCGCAGGAACCAAGAAGAATGTTCCACCGGTATTTTTTTGGCAATTTGACTTTTTTAGGACATGTCATTGATGAAAAGAGGAAATCTCTTGTTAGAAGATAGCAAACAAAAATATACTCAATGGTTGATTTATTTTGTAGGCGTCTTTCCGTTTGTCGATTTTATGAACGGTGTATTTTTAAGTGAAGGGATTTCGATCCCTATTGGAATCTTCTATCGCATTGTTTTGTTTATCGTACTACTTTTCTTATTTATCAATCATCTAGAATTAGTTACTAGCGTTTTTGGATTATTGATGATTTTAAGTATGTTTGTATATTTTTTACTGTTAGCCATTCAAACGATCTATTTTGATAATTCATTTAGTACATTGTTTAGTGATGCTAGCGCAGTAACTAAATATTTATTATGGTTTCTGATTGCTTTATTGTTTTCTAAAATAGCTGAACCTAAGATGACTCAGTTGTTTATTGCAATCGACAGTTTATTTGTAGTGGGTTTGATCGTTCCTTATTTTTTAGGGTTAGGTAATTTTACTTATGCCAACTCTAATGCAGGTTATAAAAGTTTTTTTTATGCAACCAATGATTTAACCTACGTTTTAGTTATTTTGTGTACTCTGTTGCTCTTTGTGCTAATTACTTGTTTTACCAAAAAGCAATGGCGTCCTTTATTTTATCTGTCGTTACTCTATTTGGCAAATTGTTACTGTCTCCTACTGGTTGGAACGAAAACGGGGATTATTTATAGCATTGCTAGTTTGATTGTTACGATTTTATATTTACTCTTCTTTAAATCCGATATCCCTTTCCAAGTAAAGTTTTTACTTTCACAATTGATATTAATTGGTATCGGGTTTAGTTTGTTTTGGGGAAAAGAACTATTTATCGGAATGATCCAAGGAACGATTGATCGAATGACTTATTTTTATGATTTATACGATGGAAATTGGATCAAGATCCTTAGTAGTTCCAGAAGTATTTATTTTGAAGATGCAATGACTAATTTTATGGAATATCCAAATAATCACTGGATTTTTCTCTTTGGATTTGGCGTTGAGAATCGCTGGGAATTTTTTGGACGAGCTGGGGGATATATCGAAATCGACTTTTTAGATACTTTTTTCTCTTACGGGGCCATAGGATTGCTTGTCTTTCTTTTACCACTGGTCTATTTGATTTATCGTATCTTCAAGAAGCGATTATTTAACAAGTATGCTTTTTTGTTACTCGTGACATTTGGGTTTGCAGCGACTTCGGGACATGTATTTTATTCTGCAATGTCTGCGACTATTTTAGGTTTGATCGTATCGAGATTATTACGAGAGGAAAGTGAAAATGAATATCTTAATGATAGGGCCTAGTATTGATGCGAAGGGCGGGATGTCAACAGTCATCAAGAATATGTATGAATATGAGGGAGAAGACCAAATCAAAGTGGTGAGTAATTGGCATGAGAAACATCGTATTTCGCTATTTTTAAAAAATATCTTCACAATTAGAAAAATAATAAAAGAAGAAGAGATAGATATCGTACATTTCCACGTAGCACAAAAAGGAAGTTTTTATCGCAAGAGTTTATTACTATTTTTATTGCCTAAAAAGGTAAAATCAGTATTCCACATCCATGCGTCACAATTTGACTTATTTTATCAAGAAGCATCAAGACGAAGAAAAAGAATCATCAGAAAGTGCTTAGGTCGAGCGGATCTGATTGTTGCAGTTTCTGAAAGTTGGCAGAAGTTTTATCAGAAAATAACTGATACACCAGTTGAATTCGTGAATAATGCAGTGAAAATGCCACAAGAAAATCAGTATCAGACGACAGCAAAGCGGATATTGACGCTAGGTAGAATCGGTGAGCGAAAAGGTTCCTATGATTTACTTAAAGTAGCAAAGATCGTGGGTGAATTTTATCCAGAAGTCGTTTTTGAGTTATATGGAGATGGGGAAGTGGAACACTTTCGGCAGTTGACCCGTCAGTTACCAAATATAAAAATCAATGGCTGGGTTGATCAGGAAGAAAAGGATGAATTGTTTCAACGAACCTTGTTGCACTTCTTGCCTTCCTATAATGAAGGGCTACCGATGGCTATTTTAGAAACGATGAGCTATGGCATTCCCAACATTACGACAAACGTTGGAGGAATCCCACAGCTCATTGAGAATAATGAGGATGGTTTATTGACGGAACCCGGTGATGTAGAAGAAATGAGTCATAAAATCCTACAGTATCTTGAAAAAGATGCGACTGAAAAAGCAAGATTCTCAGAAAAAGCTTTTAAAAAAGTAAAGATGGATTTTAGTTTAGATAGCTATATGGAGAAGTGGCATCGTATTTACGTTCGTTTGATGTCACAATGATGATTATTGACTTAGCAGTTACTTAGCTAGGTTGAATTGAATGTTGATAGTTTTCTAACACTAGCTTTTGTAACTCTTTATAAATTAAATGAATGTCGTACTCAGAAAAATGATTTTTATAATTTAAATAGATAAACGAACTCTTTTGAAAATTATGGGCTTGTGTATTCGCCGGAAGTGTAGATATCACTAAATCAATCTCATCATAGGAAGAGACATTCGGTTCTAATTCTTCAATCGAATAAATACTAAGATTGAAATAAAGACTAAACATTGATTCTATGTGTTTTTTCAATGACCAACGAATCATGGATGGATAATCTGCTTCAAAATAGATTTGGATTTTCTGTTCCAAATAATAGAGCGGATGAAAAATTTCATATAATAAAGCATATTTCTTTCTTAAAAATGAGTTGTTTAAAAAGATAGGATTTAGCGTTTCTTGATACATCAACTCCATAAAATGATCAATACGATTTAAAAGTTGTGGATATAGTGCTTCAAATACACCGTCCCCTTCAATAGGATTCTTATCGATTTTCGGGAAAATCGAAATTTTGTAGTGGATTGCAAAAGCACTTGTTTTAAATCTTATTTTCTCGCTTTCTGGTAGTGATTCAAGGTTTAAGTTGAAGTATTCAATAAAATTATTTTTAAATATTGTATAATAATAATGACTCTCCGTATGATAATTTTGGTGTACACCGAATATATCAGTTTTGTTGACGAATCGTCGATAAAACGTTCCTTTCGACTGGAAATAGAACAACCAAAATTGAATCTCTGAATCAGAAATGAGAAAATGTTTTTTTATCAACTCATGTATTTGTGAATTTTCCATTAATTCTGAATTGATTCGTTGATAATTGGAATCAAATTCTTCTAATGAGATATAATGATTTTGAAAATATCTAGTTATATTTATAGCCATAAAAAAACATAATTGTTCTTTAGCCTGGATGCTAAATGAAGTACCATATTCGTTGCTTATATCATTTAATAAATCATGAAGTTTATTTTTTGATATATTTTTAAAAGGCCAATACAATCCTTTATACGTATTCCAGAAAAACTCATAAAACATATATCGAATATTTTGTTCTTTACCAGAAATATAATAGGTTGATTTTTTAGAAGTTATATTGATATTTAAAGTTTTAAACAACTTCTTTAATTCATTGATCGTTCTTCTAATTGTTGAAATACTTACATAATTCTCATAAGACCACTTTGTAATATTCAAACGATTCTCAAAAAAAAGAGTATGAATGATTTTAATGGCGATATTATCTTTGATTAGCCACAAAATAAACTTTTGAATGATTGAAGGATCTCCAGCTTGCAAAAACGTTCCTCTACCTTTTGAAAACTCCATCGTTAGTTCAGGATGATTGAATAGTTCAAAATCTCTCTCTAACTCGGCTATATATTTTAGTGTAGTTTTTCTTTCCAGCTTCGTTTGTTCTGCCAATTCACTTGTAGTGATCCAATCATGGTTATTGTAAAGTATATTCACTAATGTGATCTTTTTCTTGATGTTTTTCCCATAAACGTGTTTGATGTCCATTCTGTATTCCCCTTTTTTATAGTGTTTATTAAAAAATATTATTTATCACATAAATGAAACAATACCAAATATATAAGGAATTCAAGGTCAATAATTGGAATATATAGTGGTGTAAACTGACCATGTGATGGTTGTTAAGATTAGCATATCGGAAATAGTTATAATTACAAAATAGAAAGATTTGATGATCATCAAAAAAGCTCGCACATTACTGTTTAATGTAGTGCGAGCTTTTTTGGTATTTAATGTATTTAATGATAATAATGCTTAATTTTTATTTAAATCCCAGGCTATATGTTTTTGATCGCTTACGAGATAAACTAGCTGTTCGACGGAATCATTTTTGTTCAACTCAAAATAAAGATCTCCTTCGATTTCTTGGTTAGCATCTAATTCTTGTCCAAAAATCGTGTAGTTGGTACTTACACTATGCTGTTTACCATCTTTGGTCTCTAGAGAAAAATCAATTGATCCTAACCCTTTAGTTACCGAGGAGATATTTTTACCTTTCACGTGGAACGTATATAAAATCTTATCCCCTTTTTCGTCAGTTATTGTCTTTTTCTCTGGTTTATTAACGGTGATCTCCAATCCATCGATGACAGTTGATTTTCCTATACCATCAACTTTTTGAGTCTCTATATCTAAGGTACTACTAGAAGTAGTTGTTGTTGCGTGATTGTTAGTGTTTTTGCAACTAGCTAAGATAGGTAGGGATAACAATAATATTGTGCTGAACAGTAGTAATTTCTTCATCTTTATATTTCAACCTCCTTGTATTTCTTAGCTATTTTAGCAAACTTCTATTTTTTATACGTTCATCTTCTGGAATCAAAAGAGACAGATTTAGGTAGGTTACATGTCATGGATCACTAAGAAATTACAGTAATACTGAATTGATTGAAAGCAGAAATCTAATTTGATTAATGAATGGAGGATCATACGGTAATAAATGAACATAAAATCAGCTTAATGTTGGTAGACTAAAGATGTTAAAAACTATGTGGATTTCAAATGGAGCAGAGCAGAAAGGAACATTTCTTTCTGCTCTGTTTTATTTTGGATCTAGCTTTTCAAGGAGTTATATATAACAAATATTATATATATTAGTTAAAAAAAAAGTTATTTTATATAAAAAAATTCAGAAACAATACTTTTTCCATTTTTAAGTAGAGGTATACTATTAATGGGACTGTAACACCTAACTTAACTAATAAAAGGAGGATCGAATGCAATTAGAGTTTTTTTTAGAAGATAAGGAGAGAATCAAATTAGCCATTTTGCGCTACATTGAGTTAAAAGATAGGAGTATCGAAGTTAGGGAACTTGCTTCATTTATTGAAGTCACTGAAACAAGATTAAAAAAGTTTATTGATGAGTTAAACAATGAACTTTATCAATTTGAATCGAATGCTCATATCCACAGTGATGGTGTCATCGTCCATCCAATCAATATAGATTATTCGATTGTAAAAAAATTCCGCTTGAGTTATTACAAAGAAGCACCAACTTTTTTATTATTTAAAGCTTTTATCGAAGAAAACATGACTGTCAAGGAATTTAGCATTCGACACTATTTTGCTCTCCCAACTGTTTACTTGAGACAGCGAACGATAAAAAAATTTTTATCAAAACATAATCTTGAAATAAAAAATGGCAAAGTAGTAGGAAATGAAACCATTATAAGAAATCTTATTTTTTCTGTATTTTTTGACATTTATAACGGAATCGAACTTCCTTTTACAGAAGAAATAAGAAACCAGATCAAATCTTTATCTGAATATTTAACATTTCTTTTCCATTTACGATTAAGTAAAACAGAACAGGTAAAATTAAATTTGTTAATCGGTATCTTAATTTGTAGAGAAAAAAATGGTTTTTCTTTAAGCAAAGAAGAAGATTTTTTTATTTTTTTGACAAGCTCGGATATTCAACTTGTCATCGATAAAATAGCTGATTTTTTGTCTATTGAAGATGAGACGACGAAGTGTATTGAAATTCGCTATTTATTAGGTTTTTTGAAGTCATTAGGTGTAGACGAAGTACCTGTTGTGATCCAAGCGTCAAAGTTTGAAGATATTGATGAAATAAGTATAAATCTAGCAAGTAAAATCACCTCTGAATTAAAAATAAATGAACACAAAAATCGTATATCTTTCGAAAATAAATTAATTGCGTTAAATAGGTATCATCAAATTTTTGATTTTACTTTGTCTTCCTTTGCTTCAAGTAATCAAAGGGATTATTTTTTAGAATCATATCCCAAACTTAGTAAGGCGGTTACGCGAGCCTTAACAATTTATAAAGAGCAATTGCATTTTAGCGATGAGACAATCGTCAATCAACTTTTTTTTGAGTACGTATTTTTACTAATCAATCATTTTGCTTTTATTGAAATACCTGTTTATGTTTGTGTTGATTTTTCTTTGGGAAATTTATACACGAATTTTATTCAAAATCAAATTCAAGGATTTAAAAATCTAAATATTATTGTAGAGAATCGCTTAACCTCAAAAACAGATATTTTTGTTTCAGATTCTGTCATTGAGAATTTATCGATTACACAAATCATCTGGAAAAGACCACCTACTCCAAACGATTGGGAGGTATTTGGAGATGCGATTATAGATGTAAAAAGACAAAGAGAAAAGGATGTAAATTAGTTGAAATTTTTATCTGTCATTCTATCCATATTACTGATCGGTAGACAAGGAGTATACCCACTAAGTCAGGCGCTGCGAATAAAAGAGATTTCATTAAAAAAGATAATCGATTCTTCGAGTCAATCGCAACGACTGTTTTTTAATGAAGAAAAACAGATGATAACGATTAGTAATACCAAAATTTCTTTGTCAAACAAAGAGAAATTAAAAATAGCAAAAGAACTTCAGCGAATAGAGGATGATTTAGTCATTTTAGAAGCAGGTAACTATCTACCTAGTAACAAGCCAAATAAGACACAACTAGGTAAATTAATGAAATGTTTATCAAAGAATATCTTATTAAGTGAGAGAGGGTATAAAATTGAGGAATAAAAAAACTACATTTTTTTTAAATCTATTAACTAGTATTGTCTTGATAATCGGTCAACTTGGCTTTTTATCGTTAGTTGGGAGTTCATCGGAAATCAATCCAAGAATTGTTGGAGATGATCCAGGAATTTCTATCAGCGGCCCCAGTATTATTGAGTCACGGCAACAAGTTGAATTAAATGTCCATTTAGCTTCTTCAGCAGGCGGAATCGACGAGGATGGGAAAATCCAGATCACGATTCCCCATGAAATTGTTCAAGATGAAAGTGATCTTTTAAATAAACTGATTATCGGTGAGCCATTCTATTTGGATGATTCTTCCTTGACCACGGATAGTCAGGGAGATTACGTCTTGACGGTGTTTTATGATCATACCAAGATATCTCAAGAAGATGCTGTAGGCTATACATTTACGATTAAATTTATCGCTCCGATTTTTAATATTGGTGATGAAAGTATTCCTGATTCTGTCGAATTTCCTGTTGAATTTTATAAAGGGAATAACTTAGTCAGCAGCGATCAGCTGAGTTCCGAAGTACATCGACTAAATAATAGCTTACCTAATCTTTCAAAGTGGAGTACAAGACCTAAGAAAATAATTGATGGAAATGAAGTTGCACTAATGAGTTTAGATAAACCTGCGTCAAATATCTATGCAATAACAGTCAATTATGATCAAAGATCCATGAAAAATGTTAAGCTTACGGATACCATACCAGAAGGGACTCAGTTAACCGATCCAGATACTTATATACCCGCAGCTGGGGATTTAACCCCCTATCAACATATAAGAATTGCTAAAGTTACTTCTAGAAAGGCAGATGGTACCCCAAATGAGTGGAAGTATGTAACGAGTGAATTATCTAACAAAATAACTGTGAATAATCAAGGATTTACCATTGATTTTGGCGATGTTACAACTGAAGACAGTTACGTTGTCATGTATGGGGAAGAAATACTAGGGAATCCAACACCGGCAGAATTTGGTGTGAGAAATAATCATGCAGCAATCTATTCAAATGATTCGCTTGTTTCAAGTTATGACTCAGCAATGGCTCTGGACGAATCAAGCTACAGTGGTATTTCTTTAAATAAAAAAGTGGAACAAAGTACGCTAGCAGATACAGAAGGGATTTTGGATTATACATTGACTTTGAAAAGTTCAAGCGGTAGTATCCCAGCTGGAACTGTGATAAGTGATCCACTTCCAGACTACACAACCTATCAAACAACTGTTTCAAAAGACAATACAAAAGTATCGGATGCTGTTTATGATTCGACAACTAGAACAGTTTCTTATACCTTATTAGATACTTTAGAAGAAGGTGAAAGCTTAACTATCGTATTTAATGCAGTTTATAGTAATAAAGATGCACAAGCTGGGGATAAAATTATCAATAAGGCGTCAATCAACTATAATGGTACGAATATATATAGTAATGATGCTGTGACGATATTAGATGGAAGCGCGTATCTAACTAAAATAGCTTCTGAAAATAAAAATCCATTAGCTGGGGCCGTTTTTAAAGTAGTAGATAGTAAGGGGCAGACTGTACTTGAAAATCTAGTATCTGATTCAAGTGGAAAAGTTAACACAGGTTTACTTCCACCAGGTGATTATCAGTTTATCGAGACCCAAGCGCCAGAAGATTATGCGATCGATCCAACACCTGTTTCATTTACAGTTGTTTCTGGACAAGAAGTTCCTGTAGTGTTATCTAAAACCAATTCCTTAGCTACAGGAGGAGTGGTTCTCACGAAAACGGATGATCAAAGTGGAGAAGGATTAGCCGGAGCAGTCTTCGAGCTACAAGATAAAGAAGGGAAAAAACTGCAAAGTGGGTTGACGACGGATGCAAGTGGGAAACTAGCAATCGATGAGTTAGCGCCAGGTGAATATCAGTTGGTAGAAACGAAAGCCCCAACTGGTTATGACCTAGATAAGAAACCAGTCAGCTTCACGATAGAAAAAGGGCAGACCGAAGCAGTAGAAGTAACGAAAACGAACCACTTAACTCCAGGAGGAGTGGTCCTCACGAAGACGGATGATCAAACAGGAGAAGGTCTAGCGGGCGCAGTCTTCGAGTTACAAGATAAAGATGGGAAGAAACTGCAAAGTGGGTTGACGACGGATGCAAGTGGGAAACTAGCAATCGATGAGTTAGCGCCAGGTGAATATCAGTTGGTAGAAACGAAAGCCCCAACTGGTTATGACCTAGATAAGAAACCAGTCAGCTTCACGATAGAAAAAGGGCAGACCGAAGCAGTAGAAGTAACGAAAACGAACCACTTAACTCCAGGAGGAGTGGTCCTCACGAAGACGGATGATCAAACAGGAGAAGGTCTAGCGGGCGCAGTCTTCGAGTTACAAGATAAAGATGGGAAGAAACTGCAAAGTGGGTTGACGACGGATGCAAGTGGGAAACTAGCAATCGATGAGTTAGCGCCAGGTGAATATCAGTTGGTAGAAACGAAAGCCCCAACTGGTTATGACCTAGATAAGAAACCAGTCAGCTTCACGATAGAAAAAGGGCAGACCGAAGCAGTAGAAGTAACGAAAACGAACCACTTAACTCCAGGAGGAGTGGTCCTCACGAAGACGGATGATCAAACAGGAGAAGGTCTAGCGGGCGCAGTCTTCGAGTTACAAGATAAAGATGGGAAGAAACTGCAAAGTGGGTTGACGACGGATGCAAGTGGGAAACTAGCAATCGATGAGTTAGCGCCAGGTGAATATCAGTTGGTAGAAACGAAAGCCCCAACTGGTTATGACCTAGATAAGAAACCAGTCAGCTTCACGATAGAAAAAGGGCAGACCGAAGCAGTAGAAGTAACGAAAACGAACCACTTAACTCCAGGAGGAGTGGTCCTCACGAAGACGGATGATCAAACAGGAGAAGGTCTAGCGGGCGCAGTCTTCGAGTTACAAGATAAAGATGGGAAGAAACTGCAAAGTGGGTTGACGACAGATGCAAGTGGGAAACTAGCAATCGATGAGTTAGCGCCAGGTGAATATCAGTTGGTAGAAACGAAAGCCCCAACTGGTTATGACCTAGATAAGAAACCAGTCAGCTTCACGATAGAAAAAGGGCAGACCGAAGCAGTAGAAGTAACGAAAACGAACCACTTAACTCCAGGAGGAGTGGTCCTCACGAAGACGGATGATCAAACAGGAGAAGGTCTAGCGGGCGCAGTCTTCGAGTTACAAGATAAAGATGGGAAGAAACTGCAAAGTGGGTTGACGACGGATGCAAGTGGGAAACTAGCAATCGATGAGTTAGCGCCAGGTGAATATCAGTTGGTAGAAACGAAAGCCCCAACTGGTTATGACCTAGATAAGAAACCAGTCAGCTTCACGATAGAAAAAGGGCAGACCGAAGCAGTAGAAGTAACGAAAACGAACCACTTAACTCCAGGAGGAGTGGTCCTCACGAAGACGGATGATCAAACAGGAGAAGGTCTAGCGGGCGCAGTCTTCGAGTTACAAGATAAAGATGGGAAGAAACTGCAAAGTGGGTTGACGACGGATGCAAGTGGGAAACTAGCAATCGATGAGTTAGCGCCAGGTGAATATCAGTTGGTAGAAACGAAAGCCCCAACTGGTTATGACCTAGATAAGAAACCAGTCAGCTTCACGATAGAAAAAGGGCAGACCGAAGCGGTAGAAGTAACAAAAACGAATCATCGAAAAGTAAAGAGTATTTTGTTAGAGAAAATAGATAGCCAAACTGGAGAAAAACTGCCTAATGCAGTGTTTATGGTCAAAGATCACAATAATAAAGTAATCCAAAAAAATTTAAAAACTGATAGATTTGGGCAATTGTCTATTGATGGATTAGAGGAAGGTAGCTATGAATTGATCGAAACTAAAGCACCTAAAGGTTACATTTTAGATGAAACTCCAATAGAATTTACTATATCTCAAAGAACAGAACAAAATGAATTAATTAAGGAAAATAATCCTAAGGATAGTAAAGATGTTGATGGTGGAACACATAACAGTTTTCCCAAAACCGGAGAGAAAAAACAAACGTATTTAATTATATTAGGAATTGTTTTGATAGTCTTATGCTTAGGCTACTTCGTTCATATAAAAATTAACAAAAAAAATAATATTAAATGATTTAGTTAATTGAATAGAGAAAAGAGATCAGATTATAAAAATTCTGGTCTCTTTTTCTTTGTATGTATGAAATTATAAATTTTAGATCAAAATTCGGAATATAAAATAGCGAATGTTAGACAAATAACTTAAAAAAAAAGAATAAACTTTTACTTATTGACTACATAACAAATAAAAGGAGAGAGGAGATAAAAGGATGTCTAGCATTAAAGTCATGTCCATATTTGGAACACGACCTGAAGCCATTAAGATGGTTCCATTGATCAAGAAAATGGAAAAAGATAATCGATTCACATCTATCGTTGTAGTAACCGCACAACACCGTGAAATGTTGGATCAAGTACTAGAACAATTTAATATCCTACCAGATTATGACTTAAATTTGATGGAAAACAATCAAACACTGACAAGTATAACTACAGGCATATTAAACAATTTAACACCTGTTTTATTGAAAGAAAAACCAGATCTCGTATTGGTACATGGGGATACTACGACAACTTATGCGAGTGCGTTAGCTGCTTTTTATCAACAAATCAAAATTGGACACGTAGAAGCTGGTCTTCGAACATGGAATAAACGTTCACCATATCCAGAGGAAGCAAATCGTCAATTGACTGATATCCTAAGCGATCTTTACTTTGCGCCAACAGAAAGAAGTAAGGAAAATTTGGAAAAGGAAAACCACTCTCTTGATAGAATCTATATCACTGGAAATACAGCAATTGATACGATGAAATATACAATCAAGGAAAAATACAGTCACCCCTATCTACCAGAACTGAAAGAGAATGGAAAAATGATTGTAGTGACGATGCATCGAAGAGAAAACCTCGGAGAGCCAATGGAGAATGTGTGTCGGGCAATTTATAGGATTGCTTCTTCCTATCCGAATATTGAATTTGTTTTTCCGATGCATCGCAATCCTAAGGTAAGAGAAAAAGTAGTAAAGATACTAGGTGATTTGCCTAACATTCATTTGATTGAACCGTTAGATGTCGTGGATTTTCATAATTTTATTGCCCGTAGTTATATGATCTTGACAGACTCGGGTGGGGTGCAAGAAGAAGCCCCATCATTGGGGGTACCAGTTCTAGTTTTACGTGACACGACAGAAAGACCAGAAGGCGTAGCTGCGAATACGCTTAAGCTTGTCGGTACGAATGAAGAAAACGTGTATCGTGAAATAAAAAACTTGATCGAAAATGAAAATAATCATAGGAACATGGCACAGGCATCTAATCCTTATGGAGATGGAAGAGCAAGTGAACGAATCATAGAATCAATTGCAAATGAGTTTCATCATTTAAGTGAAGGCATCAGTGAAGATTTTTAAATTTAATAAAAAAAGGAGAAAAAATAATGTCAATGGTTAAACGAATCTTTCTTTCTATTTTAGCGGTCATGTTGATTATCGTTATTGGGATTATTGGCTATGTCGGAAAAATCTATTTTGATGTGAAAGCAACAGCGAATGAATCCTATGAAGCAATCGAACGAACAAATGGTTCAAAAAATGGCAGCTTAGATTACGAGTCTGGCGAACCTTTTTCTATCCTATTGCTAGGAACGGACAGCGGTGATTTAGGTAGAACAGAACAAGGGCGATCAGATACGATGATTGTTGCAACAGTCAATCCTAAAAAAGAAACAACCACATTAGTCAGCATCCCAAGGGACACTTATACAGAAATTGTAGGGCATGGTACAACGGATAAAATCAACCACGCATATGCTTATGGAGGCGTTCCTATGTCACTATCAACTGTAGAAAATTTATTAAATGTTCCAATTGATTATTATGTTCAAATCGATTTAAAAGGGATGAAAGAATTAGTTGATGCTGTTGGCGGTGTTGATGTAAATAATACCTTTAGTTTTAATTATGAAGGAACAGATTTCCCAATCGGAAAATTACACCTGGATGGCGAAAAGGCACTCAAATATTCTCGGATGCGTTACGATGATCCTGATGGCGATTATGGTCGGCAAAAGAGACAACGACAAATTATTACTGGTATTCTGGATCAATTGAAATCAGTAAAAACCTTGACGAATTATAAAGATATCCTAGAAATAATTGGTGGAAACATGATAACTGACGTACCTTGGAACATGATGCAAAGTATGGTTACACAATACCGACCAGCACTGAAAAAAATAAAAGCCGATCAACTAATGGGGACAGGATTTACTGGAGATGGAGTGACAGGTGAACAAGGTATCTCTTACCAAAAAGTAGAAGAAAAAGAATTAGCACGGGTACAGAATGAATTGAAAGAACAATTAAAATAATGAGATACACCTATTGCAAATAAGAAAAACAATGAAAGAAATCCAAATTTTGGATTTCTTTCATTGTTTTTTTGAACGTATAAAAAATAATATTTTGTTAAAATCTAATATATAGACGTCCATTATATATAGTCTTTGTAGGTACTGCCCGTTAGTGAAGTTTCAGGCAGTACCTGATTTTTTATAGATAGTAGTATACGGAGGTAAGGTGTATATATTTTGAGTGTGAATAAATATTAGGATCTTCAATATTTTGTTTTTTTATGAAAATATTAATATGCTGGAAATATTAAGAAATCAACTAAGCAAGATAACAAGATATTAAATTGGATTTGATTCTTGTGTTGAGAATAATTTTTTTGATATTATTGAGTAAGAAGTTTACTTGAAAAGAGGCTATTGCTATAGAAGTGTAGAGCTACAAAATTAGGGAATCATTCATAAAAGTAACTCACTAAATTTTATGGAGTTTTCGCTTATTTACAAAAATATCACTCGGATTACGGTGTGAGTCTGACTTTAAGTTAATAAAAGTATTAGTTGTTTATTCTAGACTCAGCAATATCTGTTTATGATAAGGGAACGTAATGATCATGATATGAAATAGAAATATCTTCGTGAAGGTTGATAAAAATCCGATGTTTTTTACTTGTTATGATAATACTTATCTAGAAAAATGACCAAGGAGTAAAAGTAAGCTCACGGTCACTATATTTGCTGAAACGAATTTATTTTTGACAACTCATAAATGGACAAAAACACGAAGAAAAATATATTCAACTATGACTTTCATGCTTGATCTAGGTTTAGGTTTACGAGTGTAATCATGGTTGTCATATAGTAACCGAAGCTTATCAATTATCGTAACAAGTTATTTCCAACAAAAATACTCATAAAATGGTTTTTAAAAAGTTACTATTAGTTATTAAATACAGCAATATACAGAAAGAAAATACACTGGTTAAAAAGGGAATATTTACAATATAAAAGGACATGAGGTTATTTGGTGGAGGAAGCATAACAAAAATTATCAACGCTAAAAAAATGATTTAATCATTGATAATCAAGTGATGTATCATTCCTTAGACGTAACATAAAAAATCGTCTAAATTATATTTAATTTCTTGGCAGAAAGGAGACCTACCCATGGACCTAACACAAAAACTCATCGATTTCGCATCTACCTTAAACGACGTCCAAATGGATCATCCTTTTGGAAAATTTCCAGATTATATCGTGTTCCGCCATCAATCAACAGGTAAATGGTTTGGTTTGATCGTATCTGTTGAAAAAGACAAATTAGGTATAGAAGGCGAAGGTCAAGTCCCCCTCGTCAATGTCAAAGCAGATCCAGAAATCATCTCCATCCTGAAAAAGAGTAAAGGCTATTATCCTGCTTATCATATGAATAAACAACATTGGATCAGTGTAGCTTTGAATGGCGCAGTCACAGAAAAGCAACTCTTTTATCTACTGAAAGAGAGTTATGATTTAACAAATGGTTAATAAAAAATCAAAATAATAGCAGAATATCTCAATTTAGCCAAAAACAATCCAACGATCACTTGGGTTGTTTTTTTTTGTCTGAAATTTAATCGCTATCTTTTTGTTCAAAAAAAATTACCAAAAAAATTACACAAAAAACAGATTAGCTTTAGAAAGAGAATAGGTCTGTTATGTATGATAGTAAATATAACAAGAGAAACATAACTAAAACAAATAGAAGAGGATGGTTTTTTATGATGAAAAAAGGAACAAAGTATAAAGGGTATCTGGTATTAGTATGTTCTATCGGTCTTTTAGCAGCATGCAGTTCAGATACCAAAGATACAAGTGAATCAGAGATGCCAAAAGTAAAAAGTGAACGAAAAGTAACCGTGGATGGGAAAGAAGGAACAGAAAAAATTTTAGATAATGGAACGGTTGTTCAAGAGTTTGAGGAAGAAGTGTCGGAAAAAGACGAGGATTAAGTATTGGACAGGATGTCATAAGCGCTTTTTTATGACTAATCTGAATGAAGGAGTAGGTACATGAAGCCTAAAAAAAGAAAAAAATTCAACCGAAAATGGTATTTGCCAGTAGCAGTCGTCACCGTTTTACTAGTGGTTGGTGCAATCAGTATAGTTGCTTCTAGTGGGAAAACAAAAGAAGGAAATTCAGAAACAAATATTGAAGCCCGGTCTGTCAAATCCCTCATTGATGAGGTGAAAGCGGCGAATTTGATTTTAGCAGGAAAAGTTATGCCAAATAATAGCAACAAAATCAAAATTGATCCAGAACGAGGAACAGTGAAAGATATTCTGGTAAATGAAGGAGATGTCGTAGAAAAAGGGCAACCTTTGTTTACATACCAAACGGATCAACAGAGAAAAGTTGTGGAAGCTGAAATGGACGTAGAAATCAAAGTGAGAGCAGTAGAACAAGCACGAGTGACTGCAAATCAAAAATGGACAGCACATAACCAAAAAGTAGCAGAGCTTGGAAAAGCAAGACAAGATTATGCGAAGGAAAAATCCGAAGAGTTACAAAGTACGATCAAAGCATTAGAAGGAGAAATCACTGGTCTACATGCAGAAGCTATTGCTGGCGACAATGAAGTGAAGAATGCCGAAACAGAATTGCGAAAAGCCCAATTACTTCACGAAAGTGAAAAAGAACGACTGAATGAAGACACAGTGACAGCTGATCACTCAGGAAGAATCAAATCGTTGAATCGTGACTTAGTCAATCAATCAAAAGAACGTCAAAAAGAAGATAATTTTATGGAGATCCTTGATGATTCGAACTTGTATGTGGATGGTCAAGTCACTGAATTTGATCGTGAAAAAGTCGCTGTCGATCAGCGAGTAGAAATCATGGATCGTAAAGACCCAGAGAAAACTTGGCAAGGAAATATTGTACAGGTGGCAAACTTAACTGGAGATGAAAAACAAGAGGATCAAAAAGAAGAGAATCCTAATTTATCTAAGTTTCCTTATAAAGTTAAGATCGATCCAAAAGAAGAAATGCCACTGATTGGTTCCAATGTGTATGTCAATGTTTTACCGAAAGATTTTGTGTCAGGAAAAGTGATCATCAACCAAAGATACCTCATGGAAAAAGATGGAAAATATTATGTATGGAAAGTAGAAAATGATCGGATCAAAGAGCATGAAGTAAAGGTAAATCCGATGGATAATGAACTCGCAGAAATAGTCGAAGGATTGACTGTTGAAGATCAACTTGCTTTGCCTCAAACAGGAATGGTCGAGGGAATGGAGGTTGGTGCAAGTGTTGACGCTTAACAACATTCAGAAGTCATATTGGCAAGGCGGGAAAGAACTAAAAGTCCTTAAAGATATCTCTTTGCAAATCAATGAAGGAGAACTGGTCGCAATCATGGGGCCATCGGGGTCAGGAAAGTCGACGTTGATGAATATCATTGGTTGTCTGGATACAGCTACATCAGGGGATTATATCGTTGAAGGAACGGATGTCAAAACGTTAGCGGACAATTCATTGGCTGATTTTCGTAATGCAAAAATCGGCTTTGTTTTTCAGAATTTCAATCTCATGCCAAAATTAACCGTTTCGCAAAATGTGGAAATGCCATTAACGTATAAAAAAGTCAATAAAAAAGAGCGGCGTAAGCGTGCCTTGGATATGTTGCAACTTGTAGGGTTAGAGGATCGAAGTGACTTCAAACCGATGGAATTATCAGGAGGACAAAAGCAACGTGTCGCAATTGCGAGAGCTTTAGTGACTAATCCTAGTTTTGTTTTAGGTGATGAGCCAACAGGGGCCCTTGATACAAAAACCAGTAGTCAAATCATGGACCTCTTTAAGGAATTCCACCAAGCAGGAAAAACGATTATTCTAATTACCCATGAGCCAGAAATCGCAGCGTTATGTCAGCGAACGATCACTTTACGAGATGGTCAAATAATTAGCGATGAACAAAATGAAGTGAGGTGATCGAGAATGGAAGAAATCAGATTTGCCTTACAATCGATTTTTGCTCATAAGATGCGTTCGGTATTGACTATGCTAGGTGTCATCATTGGAATTGCTGCCATTATTTCGATTTTCAGCATCATCGGCGGAAACACCGAAAAAATGAAACGAGAAATGATTGGTGGTAACAATAATACGATGAATATCCAATATGACAGAAAAAGTGCTTTCCAACAGAACACTATGTCAGATGGAATCTTATCTGGAAAGGAAGAGAAAAAACCGTTATATTTTCCATTCTTAGACGAGGATGTACTAAAGAAAGTCAATGAGATACCAGAGGTCTTAGCAAGTGGTTTGTCTTATCAAAAGGAAGGGAAAATCTACAGGAAAGCCAAAGGGACCGACGCCAAAGTTTCTGCTGTCACTTCTTCTGTTGAGGATTTGGAGCAGTTAAACTTCATCAAAGGGGAAGGATTTGCTGCCCAAGCCTTCAAAGAGCAACAACAAGCGATTTTTCTTGAAGATTCCTTGTATGACGAATTATTTCCAAATGAAGAAGGGATCGGACAGTTTGTCGAAGTGAATGGGGTACCATTCAAAGTTCAAGGTGTATTTCAGTTAGATCCCAATAGTAGTAATCTATTTAGCTTTGAGAAAAGAGCTTACGTTCCTTTGCAGCAAGCGCATAAACTATCTGATGAGTTGGATATTGTACCACTTGTCACGATCCAAACAAATAATACCGATCAATTACAAGGCGCTGCAGAAAAAGCTGCAGAGATCCTCAATCAACAGATCCCCCCATCTGATTATGAGTATGGGGTGATGAATCTGAAAGAATTTGCCAGAGAATTGGAACGAATGAACCAGTCAAGTTTTATTCTTTTGTCTGGTATAGCAAGTATCTCGTTATTAGTGGGGGGAATCGGTGTGATGAATATCATGTTGGTCTCTGTCACGGAAAGAACGAAAGAAATCGGAATAAAGAAAGCACTCGGCGCAAGAAGAAAAGTAATTTTAAAACAATTTTTAGTAGAAGCGGTCGTCCTGACTTTGATTGGTGGGGTACTAGGTGTGCTTGTTGGTTTGTTAAGTGGCTATGCCATTACGCTATCACTGGATTATCCTTATATCGTATCCGTGATTTCCATTGTCGGTAGCTTAGTGTTTTGTTCCCTGATGGGTGTGATATTTGGTCTATTACCGGCGATGAAAGCATCGAAATTAAACCCTATCGAGGCATTACGCTTTGAATAAGGAGAGAGCTATATGGAAAGAATTTTAGTTGTTGAAGATGAATATATGATCAATCAGATCGTGACGGAATTTTTAAAAGAACGCAAGTATGAAGTTTATTCAGTAAGAAGTGGCGAACAGGCATTGGAAGTTTTTGCTGAAGAAACATTTGACTTGATCCTATTGGACATTATGTTGCCTGGGATAAGGGGGACGGATGTTTTAAAGAAAATTCGGGAAACGTCGGATGTGCCGATCATCATGCTGACTGCCTTGGATGATGAATATACGCAGTTGCTCAGTTTTTCCCATTTGATCAGTGACTATGTCGTTAAACCTTTTTCCCCACTTATTTTGATCAAACGGATCGAAAATGTGTTTCGGATGAATCAAGGAAATCCCCACATCACTATCGGGGAGTACGCCATTGATCTCGATGGTGGTCTTGTAAAATACCAAGAGGAAGAAATCCATTTAACAAGAAAAGAGTATGATATTTTAGTGATTCTAATAAGAAACAAAGGGAAAATCATCACGCGAGAACAATTAGTGTATCAAGTTTGGTCGTATGAATATCATTTGGAAAATCGAATATTAGATAATCATATAAAAAATATCCGAAAGAAAATGCCACTTTTATCAATAAAAACGATCAAAAATAGAGGCTACCAGCTTGAGGACACCCCATGAGTATCATGCTGAAAAATTTTCTCTTTTCTGGGATCATCATTTTTCTAGTTTCGATTCTTTCGTTGATCGTCTTATATTTTACGATGCCTGTCTACTATGAACAAATGAAGCTGAACGAAATAAACAAAGAATTCAATCAAGTGGCAAAGAGTATAGAAAACAAAGATTTAGCTACCATGCAAAAGGTGGTTGATCAATACTGGCTTGAAAGTGGAAGAGAACAAAATCTTGATCTCTTCCTGACCAATACCGATGGTATAGCCATTGGTTCCTTCTTTGACGAAAGTATTGGCTATTCAGTAATAAGTATTTTATCTGATGAAATGAACCTTTATCAAGAAATTACTGACAAAGAAGGTAACACTTATTATCTAGTTGGTATGTACTCAATGCAACCAGTTGAAGAAGCAAGTAAAGTCTTACTTCATTTATATCCATTCATCATCATCGTCTCACTAATCATTGGGGGCATCGGCGCTTACTACTATAGTATTTATTCGACAAAAAAAATCAAAGAGATATCCAAAGTAACAGAAAAAATGATCGAATTAGATGCGGATATTCGTTGTGATGTCAAAGGTACGGATGAAATCTCACTTTTAGCGCAAGATATCAACCATCTATATGTTTCTTTGATCCAAACAATTGAAGTGTTAGAGCTTGAAGTAGCTAAAACGAAAGAATTGGAACAAGCAAAGTCAGAGTTTATGCAAATCGCTTCTCATGAATTGAAAACACCTGTTGCTTCATTGATGGGGCTGATTGATGGCATGATCTATAATGTCGGAAAATTTAAAGACAGAGAGCGATATTTAGAAGTTTGTAAAAATATTTTGCAAGAACAAACAGAAATGATCAATAATATCCTCTTTGCCTCAAGAAACAATTTGCCTTCAGATGATGTGGTCTATGAAGAAGTCTCAATCAAAGAAATGATCGAACATAAATTGACTTCTTTCCGGATACTTGCTGAAGCAGAACAGAAAAAACTAGTCGTTAATCTAAAAGGGGAGAAAATCATCGGTAATAAAAATGATATTGATAAAATTTTAGATAACCTACTAAGTAATGCCTTCAAATATACGAAGCATGAGGGAGAAATCAGTCTGTTTTTTGATGGTAAACAATTAGTGATTGAAAATGAAGTGAATCAGATACTTACGGAGGAGGAATTAAGTAAGATTTTCCAACCTTTTTATCGACCGGATTTTAGCAGAAGTCGAGATACTGGAGGTTCTGGTTTAGGATTGTTTATCGTACAACAACTTTTTGAAAAATATGGCTGGGAGTATTCATTCAAGTCAACTGCTAATTCCAGAATGTGCTTTTCTGTCATTTTTAGTGGAAGAAGCCTAAATTGATCGATGGTATCGCTAAAGGATAAACGGTCTGTCGCCACAAGATTTATTGGATATTTTTGTGATGGTAGCGAAGCTAATAGCCAAATTGCACAACTGCTATTTGCCAGGGACTTTTATTTTTTATTTTTACACACTCAACTGGAATGTACAAAACCACACTATACCATACCACTAAATAGTAAGAACAAAATGATCAAAAAACTCACAACGTACTAGAAACTCTTGTAGAAAATTTAGTCCCTGGTAAGTAGCAGTTGTGCAATCAGGTTGTGATAGATTGAAAGAAGTCAGGACTACGTTCGCGCAGTCCTGACTTCTTTTTGTATAGTTTCTTCTACTATTCCTTGATTTTTCTTTCGCGTACAAAATAGTAACCCGTCATATAGATCAAGAAAATCAAACCAATCATCAATGAGATTCTTGTTTCGGGATTGATGAACATAAAGATTAATACCACTGCCAAAAAGGCCAATGACAAGTAATTGGTATATGGGGATAAGGGCATTTTAAATGGATGTTCAAGCATTTCTATCGGATGTTTTTTTCTGAATTTGATTTGACTGATCAAAATAACGATCCAAGGGACCATCCCTGGTAAGATACTGGAACTATAGACAAAAACAAATAAATCCTGTGATTGGGAGTAGACGAAGGGCAACAAATAATTCAAAATCAACCCAATCAAAATACCAAATGAGATGGCTACTACTGGGTAAAATGGCACTCCATGACGTGTAAGTTTCAAAAACTTTTTAGACATTTTGCCGTTGATGGCTAATGTGTAGACCATGCGACTGGCGCTGAAAATACCGGAATTACAACCAGATAACGCAGCTGTGATGACAACAAAATTGATCAAACCAGCAGCAAACGTGATCCCGATTTTAGAAAAAGTTTGAACAAACGGTGATCCTAGTTCGCTCAATTGATTCCAAGGATAGATGCTGACAATGATGAAGATCGCCCCAATATAAAAAATCAAGATCCGCCCGATCGTTGATTGGACAGCGTCTACAATCGTTTTTTGGGGATCTTTCGCTTCACCTGCAGTCATCCCGATCAACTCGATTCCTTGGTAAGAGGCAACGACGATCGATAGAGCAAAAAAGAATCCTTTCACGCCACCAGTAAAGAAACCACCATTTTTCCATAAGTTTGAAATCCCGATTGCTTCTCCTTGGTTACCGAATCCGAATAAAATGATGCCTAAACCGGCGATGATCATCAAAATAATTGTCACTACTTTAATAGTAGAAAACCAAAATTCTAATTCACCAAATGCTTTGACAGAAACAAGGTTGGCGAACATCAAGAAAAGGATCACAACGATTCCTGGAATGATCTGGGGCAAGTCTGGCCACCAATAGTTCATATATTCCCCTACAGCAATGACTTCACTGATACCGACCACGATAAACTGAAAAATATTGCTCCAAGCCGTCAAATAACCTGCGACGGGATGGATGTATTCACTTGCATAATTAGCGAAAGAACCGGTGGAGGGATCTAGATACAACATCTCGCCCAATGCACGCATGATCAGGTACAAAAAGAAGCCTGCTACAGCATAAGCAACCATTACAGAAGGTCCTGTCCAACGGATGGTGGATGAAGCACCCATGAACAGACCGACACCGATCGTTCCTCCTAGCGCAATCATTTGAATATGACGTGCACTGAGACTACGAGTTAATTTTTCTTCTTCCATACAAAAACTCCTTTTTTAAGTTGAGTGATAAAGTAAAAACAAGTTGATTCTATAACTAGCAAACATAAATAACGCCCATTACTTTATAGCTCTTGTTTGTGATTTTACAGAAAATTTTCAAAAATTGCGAGAAAAATCTAAAAAATCAAAAAAATTAGCTATAACACTTGTAAATGATTTTGATATTAGTTAAACTAAGTTTGAATAAAAAAGTTAGGTACACCGAAAAGGAGTGGTAAGAGGTGTCTAAAAATGAAATATCCGTTAAAGATTTGACGGTTGCTTATCAAGGAAAAACAGTATTAAATCATGTATCAACAGTTATCCAAGCACAAAAATTTACAGGGATCATTGGACCGAATGGCGCTGGGAAATCTACTTTTATGAAAGCTTTATTAGAATTAGTTCCTAAAATTTCCGGAGAAATTACTTTCGACGGTCGATCCATAAAAACGATTCGCAAAAAAATTGCCTATGTCGAACAGCGTAGTGAGCTGGATCTTTCTTTTCCGATCGATGTATTAGGGGTAGTTTTGTTAGGAACCTATCCATCCTTGCACTTGGGACAACGTCCTGGGAAAAAAGAAAAGGAACGAGCAAAGCAAGCCTTAGCGAAAGTGGACATGACAGATTATGAAAATCGACAAATCAGTGAATTATCTGGAGGACAATTACAGCGGATATTTATTGCCCGAGCCTTGGCTCAAGGTGCAGAATGGATTTTTTTAGATGAACCATTTGTTGGGATCGATGCGGTCAGTGAAAGAAAAATTTTTGCTATTTTGGATGAACTGAAAAATGAAGGAAAAACTATTGTGATCGTCCATCATGATCTGCACAAAGTCGAAGCCTATTTTGATGAAGTAATTTTATTGAATAAAGAATTGATTGCAGCTGGATCAGTTGACGAAGTATTTACTTCAGAAAATCTACAGTTGGCTTATGGGGAGATCATTGGGCAATTAGTTAAAGGGGTAATGGAAAAATGATTCAATCGTTTATTGAGGGGTTAATGGATTATCAATTTCTACAATATGCATTGATTACATCTATGTTAGTTGGATTGGCTTCAGGGGTGATTGGCTCTTTTATTATTTTGAGAGGGATGTCTTTGATGGGGGATGCGATTTCTCACGCGGTACTGCCTGGAGTCGCGATTTCGTATATGTTTGGTTTTAGTTACATTCTAGGAGCCACTGCATTTGGGATGTTGACAGCTGGAATAATCGGATTTGTCACACAACGTAGCCGTTTGAAAAACGATACAGCTATTGGGATCGTTTTTAGTTCGTTCTTTGCATTAGGTGTCATCTTGATTTCTTTTGCTCAAAGTGCAACCAATCTGTACCATATCTTATTTGGAAATGTTTTAGCAGTTAGAGAAAGTGATATGTTGATGACTGCCATAGTGAGTGGGATCGTATTATTGTTTGTATTTATTTTTTATAAAGAACTGAAAATCACTTCTTTTGATCCGATGATGGCAAAAGCTTATGGGTTGAATACGACACTTGTTCACTATTTATTGATGTTCTTCTTAACACTGGTTGCCGTGGTGAGTTTACAGACAGTAGGAACGATTTTGGTCATTTCGATGTTGATCACACCCGCAGCAACCGCATATCTATTGACCGATCGATTGGCAAAAATGATTTTTATTTCGGCAACAGTTGGCGTATTAAGTGCGATCATCGGTGTGTTTTATAGTTATAGTTATAATTGGCCGTCTGGGGCGACCATCGTGTTGACCAGTGCAGTATTCTTTACGTTGGCCTTTTTATTTTCACCGACTAAAGGGATTATTTTTTCAAGAAACAAAACGAAAAAAAATGCCGAGTCGTAAAAAATCTAACGAATAGAAATGGAGTATGTACATGAAAAATAAACTGAATATCTTATGGTTAATGGGAGCTGTCTTATTTATTTTTGCAGGTTGTGGCAGTTCCGCAGCAGAAGAGAAAGAAGAAAACCTGACCGTCGTAGCAACAAATTCGATCATCGCCGACATGGCGAAAGAAGTTGGAAAAGAACACGTCGATGTTCATAGTATCGTCCCAGTTGGCACTGACCCACATGAATACGAGGTATTGCCAGAAGATATCAAAAAAGCAAGTGATGCTGATGTCATCTTATACAATGGGTTAAACTTGGAAACAGGGGATGCTTGGTTTGAAAACTTGATGGATACGGCAAATAAAAAAGAAGATGAAGACTATTTTGCAGTAAGTAAAGAAGTTGAACCACTTTATTTGACCGGTGGAGAATCAGAGACAGAAGCAGATCCACATGCGTGGTTGGACCTTTCAAACGGAATCAAATATGTACAAGAAATCGCACGCATCTTTGCTGAAAAAGACCCAGACCATGCTACGCAATATGAAGAAAATGCAGATGCGTATATCGAAAAATTGAAAGAATTAGATAAACAAGCGAAAGAGAGTTTTGGATCGATCCCAGACAATAAAAAACTATTAGTAACAAGTGAAGGAGCTTTTAGATACTTCTCACAAGCATACGATCTACCAGCAGGGTATATTTGGGAAATCAACACAGAAAGCCAAGGTACACCTGAACAAATGCAATCGATCATCAGCCAAGTTCGTGCTTCGGATGTTCCAGTCTTATTTGTGGAAACAAGTGTTGATCCGAGAAGTATGGAACGTGTCGCAAGTGAAACAGGTCTTGAAATCTATGATGAGCTATTCACTGATTCCATTGCAAAAGAAGGAGAAACTGGTGATTCTTATTATGGAATGATGAAATGGAACATCGAAACGATTCACGATGGTCTGTCTCAAGAAAAGAAATAATCACTAATCGATTTAATAATCTAAAAAGAGGCAAAAGTATGTAGCCTCGATAAATAAGGCGTCATCCACGAAAATTGTTCTTTAAATTTTTGTGGATGGCGCTTTGTTTTTGAAGAGAGTCCTTCTATTCCTTCCGTTTGCTCAGTTTTGGAGACGTGAGGACTAATGCTTCCGCAATTTATACAAATAAAAATTCGTTCGTTTATTGTTTTAAAGATACCAATTTTAGTGAAATTCCGTTATAGTTAAAAGAGAGGAAAGGAAGGTGAAGCTATGAATTTTACTAGCAAAGACAAACAATTGATTGCAAAAGAAATAACAAAAAAAATCAACCAATTAGAAAATAAGGAGAAAGATCAAGATCTCCTATTTCTTGAAGCAGAAATGGCGAAAGCGTTCATAGCGAGCCCAGAAGAATTGGAAACAGAGGAATACCCTGGGAAATGGTTATTTGATGATTTTCAGCCATTAGATGAAGAAACAGGCATTGGCTACTTTGTCTTTCTTTCATCCGTCGGTTTTACTCCTGGCGTATTAGTCAAACAAAAGAATGAACTAAAGGTTCAAGCATGGCCCGCATTGTTTTCTTTGATAGGGACAGAGGGTGTGATTCCAAAAATCCAATCCGCATTTTTCAAGAGTGCATTTATCGCAAATAGCAAACTAATGAACACGTATTATAATCGTTTAGTAGAAATTGCTCGTCCAGGAGAAATTCCACAAACGTTCACTTATGGGCAACAAAAAAATCTATACGAAGATGTTGTTTATTCACGGGATCTATCTGAGTTCTCAGCAAGAGAACAACTCCGTTTACATGAACTACTCCACACAAAACCTGTTTCGTTGAACTTTTTCAATGCATTAGACCAACGTCGAAAATGGGTATCTGTGAATTTCTGGGAAGTTTTTGCTGCTAGAAATCGTTGGATGGAAGAAAGAAAAATCCCAGATCAACAGATCCAATTCGTTCAATTGAAAAAAGAACGATTATATTACGGATTATATAGTCGTGTCTGATCGAAGGTGGTAATGATGGCACTAACATTAAAGGAAGAAATCATTCAAGAAAGTAAACGAATCGGGATTGATAAAATCGGGTTTACTACAGCAGAGCCATTTGATCATTTGAAAGAATCGTTGGTAGAACAAAAAGCTGCTGGACATACTTCTGGATTTGAACACCCTAATATCGATGAACGTTTATATCCGGAGATGACGTTTGATCGACCGAAATCAATCATTGCAATTGCTTTAGCGTATCCGACAAAGATCCATGAAAAGATGCCTAGAGATGAAAAGCGTGGACAGTTTGCTCGTGCTTCTTGGGGCATCGATTATCATGATGTCTTACGGGATCGTCTGCAACAATTGATTTCATTTATTGAGTCACGAGCGACACATTGGCAAAAGGAAGAAGAATGGCGCTTGGCGCCGCAAGTAGATACAGGTGAGTTGATCGACGTAGCTGTGGCGCAACGTGCTGGTTTAGGGTTTATCGGTCGAAACGGATTATTGATCACAGAGGAATTTGGCTCGTTCGTCTATTTAGGTGAGATCGTGACCAATATCGACCTAGAACCAGATGCTCCTGGTGTCTTTGGGTGTGGCGAATGTACCCGTTGTGTGACGGCTTGCCCAACGGATGCACTTTTAGGTGATGGGCGAATGAATGCTAAACGCTGTTTGTCTTATCAAACGCAGACAAAAGGCATGATGCCAGAGGAGTATCGAAAGAAGATGAGCAACGTCATTTATGGTTGTGATATCTGTCAGTTGGTTTGTCCTTATAATAGAGGGAAAGATTTTCACTTTCATCCAGAAATGGAACCAAAAGTAGACGAAGTCTATCCGAAACTCACGCCCATGTTAACGATCTCTAATAAAGAATTTAAACAGCAATACGGTCATTTGGCTGGTTCATGGCGTGGAAGGAAACCTCTTCAACGAAATGCGCTGATTGCCTTAGCCAATTTAGGAGAACGTGCCGCTTTGCCTCATATTGAAGAGTGTCTAAGTGATGTCCGTCCAGTGATTCGCGGGACAGCAGCGTGGGCAATCGGTAAGTTAGGAATCAAAGATCCTGAAAAATGGCAAGAAGTATTAAGTTGCGCACTGGAAAAAGAAACAGACGAAGAAGCAATCCATGAAATGAACCAAGCAATCCAATTGTTACAAAAGAAAAAAAGTCCTAAAAAATGACTTTTTTACTCAAATACGTCATTTTTCCCAGTAATTGTTGTAACAATTACTGGTTTTTTTGTGTTTATTGCATCAATTTTTGGAAAAATGAGAAGAATTTCGCAGAAAAATACAATAAATTGAAAAAAATTTATTCTGAATATTACAGAATGTAAGTTTTTTTAAAGTTTCTACGAAAGGATTGAAAAACGATTTCAACGTTGATTTATAAAGCTTCTACGACTTTAGTCCTAGTTTTTCGGAAAATCAAATATTACAAATATTAAAAATGTGACGATTTTGTCATTAAATGTCATAATTCTTTCACCTATGAAATATTTCTAGATGATAAAGTTAGTGACGTTGAAACAAATCAAAGAGAAAAAAAGGAGCTTACTATGAATTCAATTAAAAAGATCGTTTTGGGGACAACTGTTGCCGCTGGAGCAACTGCAATGTTTGTAGGGACTACTGCTCATGCAGATGAAGTCTATACAGTAAAAGCTGGAGATTCATTATCTAAAATCTCACAAAAATTTGCAGGTGACAATTCACTGATCAAAGCTATTGCAGAGCAAAATTCGATTGACGATATCAACCGCATTTTCGTTGGTGAAGAATTAACAATTCCAACTGACGCTTCATCAGTAAAAACAACAGAAGTAGCACCAACAACTGAAAAAGTAGAAACTCCTGTAGTAACAGAAACACCAGCGCAAGAATATACATATGTTGCGCCTGTTGAAACAGTTGAAGTAGCACCAGCTACAACTACTGTAACAACAAACAGCAACTCTGCGAAAGAATGGATTGCACAAAAAGAATCAGGTGGTTCTTACACTGCAACAAACGGCCGTTACATCGGACGCTACCAATTAGATTCAGCATATTTGAACGGTGACTACTCACCAGCGAACCAAGAACGTGTTGTAGAAGAATACGTTGCTGGACGCTATGGTTCATGGGATGCTGCAAAAGCATTCTGGTTAGCAAACGGTTGGTACTAAGATAACCATCAATCATGAATCCAAAAAAGAGGGCTACGCAAGTAGGCCTCTTTTTTTTTACTTCTTTTATAATCTTGAAAGGTACGTATCGATCGGTTTTTGATAATGGTCGCCTCGCCAAATCCCTGTGTTGAGATACTCTGCAATCAAATAGCCGATATAAGGGCCAGTAGTCAAACCAGAGGAGCCTAAGCCACTTGCGGCGATCAAGCTTGGTTCATCTGGAACAGGTGCAAAGAACGGCGCAAAATCGGAGGTGTACGCCCGGGTGCCTACTCGCATGGTGTGTTTCCATGTAGCAAGCTGATCGGGTTCAGCTAAAAATGGCACTGTACTTTTTATCAATTGCTGATAAGCAGATTCGGTAGGAACCAAATCCCAACCCGCATCATTTTCATGGGTTGCGCCAACTAGTATAGTCCCATCGTTGAATGGGATAAAATCGGCTTCCCCTTCTAACATGGCAACAGGCCATTCTTGGCTGTTCGCATAAGGTGTTTGAAAAACGATCAGCTGTCCTTTTTGTGGACGAATATCAGCATGAAAGCCAATCTGCTCCAGTAACGGCTTCAATGAAGGGCCAGGCGCTAGAATGACTCGGTCAAAGTCAAGTTGTCCAAAAGTACCAGAGATGACCCAGTGTGCGGTTTCTTTGCGTAACTGGACACGTTCAGAGATTACTTTGACCATTTGTTTCTCCAAGCGTGTGGCAAGGTGAGATAGATAGGCATGACCGTCTAAACGCCCCCCTCCAGTCACAAATAAAGCAGGTGTTGGTTTTAGCAATGGGAGAACTTGGGCTGTTTCTTCAGCTTGTAACAGCGAAATATCGCCGATTTCAGGTGCGTCTTTCTTTCGTTGTTCGGCAAGTGCAGCAAGATCTTCCAAAGCTTCTTTTTGGCGGAAAATTAGTGTGCCGGATTGTTTATAGATGGAATCATCAAGTGATAGATCCTGGATTAGTTTTGGGAAAAAAGCCGCACCATCTTTTGCTAACTGATACCACTGTTTATTTCGTCTTTTTGAAAGCCAAGGCGAGATGATGCCTGCACTAGCGCGAGTGGCTTGTCCTTCTTTTGCATCAAATAAGGTCACCTCAAATTTAGAGGTGTCTAAATAGTTGGCTAATGTCATACCGATGATGCCACCACCGATAATAGCAATTTTTTCCATAGAAAAACCTCCTTTACTTATCTACCATCTCATAGAATCATTAGAGATACAATATTTTATCCAAGGATTTTCTCTACTTCATACGAACGAATGTATAGCGAAAACTGATTATTGATAAAGTTAGAGACAAAAAAACAAGGAGGAGTGAGCTTCATTCGCTCACACCTCCTTATCTATTAATTTTTTATTTGCTTAGGCTTTTGCACCATATAGCGGATAAATAGGATCAAACTAATGATCAACAAGCCAAGTAGGACACTTAAAGCAACTTTTGATCCTAACGTTGTTGCTGCTTCATAACTATCTGAACGATGATCTTGGAAAAAGTTGATGATCACAGCCACCAACGTAGTAGCGACAGCTCCAGAAAATTGTTGCAACGTATTGAATACGGCGTTGCCATCACCTTGTAATTCCATCGATAAAGCATTCATTCCAGTAGTCATCATATTGCTATAAGACAAACCAATACCGATCATATAGAAGAAATGACAGGCAATCAAAAAGCTTAATGATGCGTGACCTAAAATCAGCACAAGGACGGTCCAGCCAACAAGTGAAAACAAGAGACCGATGAAAATTGGTTTTTTAGGTCCATGTTGGTCGAGTAGCTTTCCTGAAAAAGGAGATAAGAGGGCACCAATAGCTGCACCTGGTAGCATTGCCAGACCAGCGACAAAGGCATTGTTCCCTTGGACGATTTGGACAAAGTTCGGTAGGACAAAAGAAACACCAAGTAATAAAAATTGATAAACTAAAAAGCTAAATAAGAATAAGCGGAACGTATGATTTTTAAAAATCTCAAGTCGGATCAAAGGATGATCGGCTTTTTTTGTTCGTTGATAGAAAAGAATGAATCCTAAAATGGCGACGACTAAGGATGCCCAGCCAATCCAGTCTCTGAACATGCTTAGAAAAGTTAAGCTTCCACTGAACATCAGACTAATACCAAGGACGCTGAGCAAATCTAAGCGGCCAGATTTTTCCACCTTAAATTTAGGAATCGCGTATAAGCCAATCGCAAGTGAAAGGAGTAGCACTGGCAATAGAAAGAGAAAAATATGACTCCATGAGAAATTAGCAGTTAAGATCCCACCATACGTAGGACCAATCGCTGGTGCAATGGCGGTTGTCAAAGTACCAAGACCCATCATCGTTCCTCTTTTTCCCATAGGAGCAAAAGTCAAGATGATATGAAACATCAGTGGCAAGGCTATCCCTGTCGCAGCACCTTGGAGTACCCGACCTAAAAGTAGTAACAAGAAGGTAGGGGAAAAGTAATCGACCAACAAACCAGCAATAAATAGTAAATTGGAACTCAAGAAAAGAGTTCGCAGGCTAAAGTTTTTTGTCAGATAAGTTGAAAGTGGCACAATGATCGCAATCATTAATAAGTAAATGGTTGTTACCCATTGTACTTGGGAGGTACTGATTTGAAATTCCTGAATCAGTGTTGGGAAGGTCACGTTCATTGCGGTTTCAATCAAAACGCCTGCAAATGACATGATCCCTGTGGCAAGTACAGCAGGAATTAATTGTAGTTGTTTTTGTTTTTGCATGTTTTTCACCTCTAAATTATTTCGTAAAAAAAGAGAGAGATTTCTATTCGAAAATAGAAACCGCCTCTCTCTCGACACGCTAGGCGTGTTATCTGTACGATTTATCGTTCGGCTTATTCTAGCACAAGTCTAAAAATAGTGTCAACCAGATTAGCCAATCCAATGCAAAAGAGTTATGATAGTAGTGAAGAAGAAAACAAGGAGGGCCTATGGAAAAAATCGAATGGAGAAAAACCGACTCTAGTTATCGTATGTCAAAGAAACCACATTTAATGACACTTCCTGCGCAAAATTTTTTTTGTATCAACGGAATAGGTGATCCAAATGGAGAAGAATTTAAGCGCCGTGTAGGTTGTTTATACGCTGTTAGCTATACGATCCGAATGGCACCTAAAAATGATTGGCTGATTCCTGACTATTTGCCTTACACGGTTTATCCTTTAGAAGGTCAGTGGGGGTTACAAGAAAAATTTTTGAACGAGCCAGTGATGTTGAAAGAGCATTTTTCGTATCAATTGATGATCAAGCAACCGGATTTTGTGACTCCTCAAGTTGCTGCAGAGGCGTTAGCGCGAGCGAAAACCAAAATTCCAGAAGATCTAGCGAGTCAACTTGTATTCACAACGATCGAAGAAGGTCTTGTGGCACAGATCTTACACATTGGTTCCTACGACGATGAACCAGAAACATTTGAAAAGCTTACTTTATTTCTTAAGGAAAAAGGCTATCGCCGAACTTCGAAAGAGCATAAAGAAATCTACATGAGTGATCCCAGAAGGACTGCGCCAGAAAAATTAAAGACGATTTTGCGAGTAGCCGTTGAACAAGACAAATCAGTCGAAGTGTCAGACATCAACTAAATAAGAGAAAGATCCCCTGTTTTTTTGCTATAATAGATACGAAGAGGTGTTTTTTGTATGAAAAAAAATCAACGACAATCCTTGATTCGCCAATTGATTACTGAACATGCAATCGGTACGCAAGAGGAATTATTGAATCATTTGCAGATGAATGGTGTCAATGCAACTCAAGCAACGATCTCACGCGATATACGTGAGTTGAAACTTGTGAAAATACAAGATGAGAATAAACAAATACGCTATGCGTTGTTCAATCAACAAGCGGATTCTTTGATGGAAGATCGCTTGCGAAGTGCGGTCAAACGAGAAGTATTACGAATTCAACGGATTCAATTCATGATCGTTGTCTTAACCGAAAAAGATGGTGCGGATGTGGTAACAAACTGGTTAGATGAAGTGGATTATCCAGAAGTGGCTGCGACGATTGCCGGCGTTGATACGTTCATTATTATTTGTCGCACAGAAGAAGAAGCCCAGGCTTTCGCTGAAAAATTAGAGCAAATGAGAGAATAGCTCACGTTTAGTCTAATGATCAATGGAAGCGCTAAACATATTGACGTTGTGTAAATCGTACTAAATTCCATGGATACTGGACTTGCAAGAATGGTACGTAATGATTGGAAGGGTGTCTTTACAATCTGGATCATTCTAAAGCTCCAATCAATTTGAACAAGTATACAGTGAAAGAGGGGCGAGCAGTCCAGTGATGACAAACATGATCATTTTTTTGACGATTTTAGTTTACGGTGTCAATTTTTTGGCATTTATGTATATTAAAATAAAAGAGATCAAAAATTACCTAGAAAAAATTGCAATCTATTTTGGTGTGAACATGACATTGTTGTTCACCAGTAGTATTTTCCTATTTTTTGGTAAGATCGTTGAAGACGGAATATTGTTGATAGAGTAATAGAAAAAACTGATGCCCATTAATTTTGGGCATCAGTTTTTAATTTTCATTTATTTTTTTTTGGGAGGGGTACCGTACATTTTAGGTGTTACTGGTTTTAATTTAGGTGCTTCGCCTTCGATCTTAGGTTCTTCCAACCATTGATATTCCCCTTCACCATCTAAAGCTTTACCTTTTGCCCAAGAACCTTCGCTACTTTCGTCACCTTCTGAAAAGTTATAGAAATCATAAGCAATATCTTTACGTTCTTCTTCTCTTGGGAAAGTCGTAGGAACAAGAATACCGCCTTCTGTTTCTTCTAATTCTTTGACAGCTGCTGCCCAAAGGTTTTGATGATAACTGTCTCTAGCTAATAAAACTGATAGTAGGTCTTTTACGCCACGATCATCGATCATTTCGTAAATACGAGCTACTTGTAGTCTTCCTTGAGATTCTGCGTTCAAGTTCGCACGGAAATCAGCAAGTAGATTCCCACTAGCAACAATATAACCACCACTCCAAGGATTACCAACGCTATCCGCAGGACGAGGTCCTAAGCCAGCTACAATAGCGTGTTGAGGATTCATGCCGGAAATGATCGCACCAATCGTTGGGTCTTTTTTCATTGCTTCTTCTTGATCTTCAACAGGTGCATCTTCAAGTAAGCGAGCAACCATTGTCGCTAACATTTCAACGTGTCCAAGTTCTTCTGTTGCAATGTCCATCAGCATATCTTTATATTTTTCTTCCCCACGACAGCTCCAACCTTGGAAAAGGTATTGCATCGCTACACTCATTTCACCATACTGTCCGCCAATCAATTCTTGTAAATATTTTGCGATTAATGGATTCGGACGATCTGGTTTTGCCTCAAACTGTAATTCTTTTTGGTGTCTAAACATCAAATCTCCTCCTAATCATTTTTTAATACATTACTATTGTTATATGTAATGAAAAAAATTCAAAGAAAACGCTCTAGATATTTAAGTTATTTTATAAACGTTGATTTAACAAGGATTGATTCTGTGGGAATGACTTCGTTAAAAGAAAAGATTAGGAATTGCTCAATGAAATATTTTTGTTTATAAATGATAACTATTGATAATTTCCAATAGTATTCTCATTTTTGTTAACGGAAAGTAAGTAACGAGAAAGAAGAGAGAGTCATATCAAAGAACTATTGTTTTTAAGTCCATCTTACTGCTCAGGTCAAAACGCTTTTGTCACGACCTGATCCACGGTGTTCAAGAAGCAACACTTCGGTCATAAGCAAAAAAAATAAAAAATGAAAGAGCCATTTTCGTTTTTTTTTGCTTATGCCTTAGTGCTGATCGCTTCTTTCACGACCTCAATAAACGGTGTTCGAAAGCCAACTCCTACGATATTAAGTCAAAAATTGAAAAAATATGAGAAGCTATTTTCTCAATTTCCGTCTTAATACTTGGAGCTGAACGGCTTTCTCACAACCTATTGTTACTTGTAGAATGTTTGCTTCTTTGATATGGTTAGTACAAGAAAAACATCGGAGGTATATCATGGCTAAAATTATGGTAGTGGAAGATGAAGAGATCATTCGTCAGCTGATTATGGAAGAGTTGGAGAAATGGCAATTTGAAACTTATGGAACGTCAGATTTCAATCAGGTTTTTGCTGATTTTGAGAAAGAAGAACCACAACTTGTTCTTTTAGATATCAATTTACCAGTGTTTGATGGTTATTATTGGTGCCAGAAAATACGAGAAATTTCCAAAGTTCCAATCATTTTTATTTCAAGTCGTAATACGAATATGGACATGATCATGGCGATGAACATGGGGGCAGACGATTTTGTGACGAAGCCGTTTCAAATCGATGTCTTGATTGCTAAAATCAATGCTTTGTTGCGTCGTTCATATAATTATGGTGAGTTGTCGAGTGAAATGATGACCCATAATGGAATCACGTTGAACGTCGATAATGGCAGTATGGAGATTAATGGGGAAATGATCGATTTGAGCAAGAATGAGTATCGCTTGTTGTTTATTTTAATGAAGCAACACGGAAAAATTTTGACTCGTGAAAAGTTATTGCGTGCGTTGTGGGATGATGAACGGTTTGTCGATGACAATACACTGACGGTCAACATCAATCGCTTACGTCGTAAAATCGAACAGGCAGGGATCACCGATTATATCGAAACAAAAGTCGGCCAGGGGTATATTGTTCCCTGAAAGGATGAAATACAACTATGAACTTTTTTAAGTATTTGAAAGATCAATGGTCGCTGATCGTCGGCTGGGTATTTTTTATTTTATTGACGATTTTTGTGATGTGGTTAGCCCCTAATATTACGGTTGATTGGGCCACGATTGCTTACTTAACATTGATCGAAGGTGTTTTCTTAATCTTTTTTTTACTTGTCTGTTACTTGAGTAAACGTCGATGGTGGGCAAAATTGGCAAATCTACAAAAAAATTCTCCCTTGCAAAACTATTTAGATGGTGGACATACAGAGGAAGAGAAGTTGATAGAAGATTATATCAATCAACTGATACGTGAACATCAGGAAGTGATGCAAGAAGCCATCACGAACCAGCAAGATCAAAAAGATTATATCGACTCATGGGTCCATGAAATCAAAGTACCCGTAGCGGCTTCAGAATTGTTAGTACGATCGATCGAGTTTGATATCGATGATCAAAAGTATACGTTGCTAGAAAATGAGTTGTCTAAAATCGATGAGTATGTGGAACAAGTATTGTATTATGCACGCTTAGATAGTTTTTCAAGAGACTATTTGATCCAAGAATACAGTATCAAGAGTATCATCCAACCCGTCATTCGTAGCCAAGCAAATTATTTTATCCAAAAGAAAATACGTTATGAAGTGATTGGTGAAGATCAAACGATTTTGACTGATTCCAAATGGGTGGCTTTTATTTTCAAACAAATTCTTAGTAATGCCATTAAGTATACGCCAGATGAAGGCGAGATCAAACTATTGATCGAGAAGACGACAAAAGGCGTAAAATTTTCTGTCAAAGATTCAGGCATCGGTATACCGAAAGAAGATGTTGGACGGATTTTTGACAAAGGCTTCACAGGATCGAATGGCCGTCTGAGCAAAACCCACTCTACTGGCTTAGGATTGTATCTCGCGAAAAATCTCGCTGAAAAATTAGGGATTTCTCTCACTGTCGAATCGATCGAAGGAGAAGGGACGACGATGTCTTTATTTTTCCCTATCTTGAGTTTTTACCAAGAAGAACGCTAAAAAAATGGGATTGCGACATGTGCACGCTTATTTCTGAAAGAACTACCGGTTGAACATTGTCTAATTTGGTTGTGATAGAAATGTGTTGACCTTAGATGATGATTGGAAAAGTTTTAATATAGTTATACATCAGCTGTTGCCCCGAAAGTAGAAGGATTTTCGAGGGAACAGTTGATTTTGTTTATGGATTTATTAGTGACTGATTGAACTTCATAGAAAGGTCAATGAAGTTAAGTTAGAAAAAAGTGAGAAATAAAAAATAACTCTTGTGTTGTTAACGTTTTCGTTGATATGTTCTATAACATGTGACATTTAAAAGAAGGAGAATGTTTATGGAATTATTAATCGCATTAGTCCCAATGGTCGCGTGGGGAAGTATTGGTTTAGTCAGTGGAAAGATCGGTGGCGATGCCAATCAACAAACATTAGGAATGACGATCGGTGCATTTCTTTTTTCACTCGTTGCTTTTTTCATCGTTAATCCAACGATCACGCCATGGATCACATTGATTGGCTTTTTATCTGGTCTAGCGTGGAGTGTCGGACAAAATGGGCAGTTTCATGGGATGAAATTTATGGGAGTATCTGTAGGTCTACCGTTATCGACTGGTTTTCAATTGATTTTGAATACGATTGCGGGCGCTGTCTTTTTCCATGAATGGACTCAAACAAAAGATTACGTTTATGGTATTTTAGCGCTGATTCTTCTTGTAAGCGGTGCGTATTTGACTGCTCGACAAGATGATGAAGGCAAAGTCGATACAGATAATAAAATGCTTGATTTTGGTAAAGGATTCAGAGCATTGATCTATTCTACTTTAGGTTATGGTGTCTATACGATCATCGTCAACTGGGCGAATTTAGATGCGATGTCGATTATTTTACCGCAAAGTATCGGTATGATCTTAGGGGCAAGTTTCTTTGCATTCCGAAAAGTAAAAGTTGATCAATATGTTTGGAAAAACATGGCAAGCGGGTTATTATGGGGAATCGGTAATGTATGTATGCTATTGACCGTTAAGTCATTAGGGCTAGCAGTCGGATTCTCTCTTTCTCAAATGGGGATCATCATCTCCACTCTAGGTGGTATTTTTATCTTAGGGGAGAAAAAGACAAAAAAAGAGCTTATATTTGTAATTGTAGGTTGCCTTTTAGTTATTTTTGGTGGTATCCTTTTAGGGTATATGAAAACAGCGTAAAGCTGTTTTTTTATATACTCAAAAATAAGGGGGAGGGAATTTAATGGATTTGTTTCGTAAGAAAGAAATCAGTCTCAATCATACGAGTGAGATGAAGAAAGAACTAAAAACATCCGATTTGATCATGCTTGGCATTGGCGCGATCATCGGTACAGGTATATTTGTCGTAACAGGAGTGGCAGCAAACCAAAATGCAGGTCCGGCACTATCACTATCGTTTGTTTTAGCAGCGATCGTTGTGATTTTATCTGGTCTAAGCTTTGCAGAATTTGCATCGCGGGTACCAGTGATTGGCGGACCATATGCGTATCTATACGTCGTATTCGGTGAATTTGCCGCTTGGTTGACTGGATGGTTATTGATCGGTGAGTTCTTATTGGCCGTTTCATCCGTTGCGTCAGGTTGGTCCGGTTATGTACAAGGGTTTATTGAAAGTCTTGGTTTTGGCTTACCAACGGCGCTAACAGGTGGATATAATCCAGCCAATGGTACATACATCGACTTAATTGCGGTGCTTGTTGTGATTTTCGTCACATACATTGTTTCTTTGGAAGCGAAGAAAGCGTTACGATTGAACAACATGATGGTTTATGTGAAATTTGGAATCATTGCATTATTTATTATTGTAGGAATCTTTTTTGTTAAACCAGAGAATTGGCAACCATTCACACCATTTGGCTTTGAAGGTGTCCTAGATGGTGCAGCATTAGTTTTCTTCGCATTCTTAGGATTCGATGCGGTAGCGATGGCTGCGGAGGAAGTAAAAAATCCTCAAAAAGATGTACCACGTGGAATCATTGGCTCGATCTTGATCGCAACCGTGTTGTACATCATCGTGACATTGATTTTAACAGGGATCGTGCCTTATACAGAATTAGGTGTGAATGATCCTGTGGCATTCGCGATGCGTTATGTAGGACATGGTACAGTAGGAGCGATCATCGCCGTTGGCGCGATCTTGACCTTATTGACTGTGACGATCTCTATGATGTATTCATTAGCTAGGTTATTATTTGCAGTAAGTAAAGATGGCTTGTTACCACAGTTCATGACAGAAATCGACAAGAAACATCGCACACCGAAGAAAGCGACGTATGCAGCAGGTATCGCCGCATTATTCTTCGCAGGATTCTTCCCATTGAATATCTTGGCAGAGTTGACGAACATCATGGCATTGGCTTATCTAATGTTAGTTAGTCTAGGCTTACTGAAATTACGTAAAATGTTTGGCAAACCAAAAGCATGCGAGTTCAAAGTGCCATTGGTGCCGATTTTACCAATCATTTCGATCTTATCTTGTCTAGTCTTGATGTCGCGCTTACAAGCGGTGACTTGGTTAGTATTCGCGATCACGATGGTGATCGGCCTAGTGATTTACTTTGGCTATGGTTACAAACACAGTAAGATGAATACCGAAAAATAAAAAATAAACAAAAAACCTTGTATCAAGCAGCGTTGCTGATACAAGGTTTTTTCATTCTATTTGTTATTGCGTTAAATCGAGTAATTTTTGTTTCAAGTCTTCTTCCATATGGCCAAGTTCGACTTCTGCATGACGACGTTTTTCTTTTCCTTCTTGTTGGATACGAAGTGTTTCTTGGATCGTTTCGATCAAATCATTTTGTGTGGTTTGCAATGTTTCGATATCCACGATGCCACGTTCATTTTCTTTCGCAGTTTCGATGGCAGAGATTTTCAACATTTCTGAGTTTTTCTTCAATAAATCATTGGTCGTTTCAGAAACTTGTCGTTGTGCTGTAACTGCATCTTTTTGTCGAAGCAAGGTCAACGCAATCACCACTTGGTTTTTCCATAATGGGATGGCTGTAGCAATCGATGCTTGGATCTTTTCTGCCAATGCTTGGTTTGTATTTTGGATCAAACGGATCTGTGGCGCTTGTTGGATCGTGATCTGTCTGGCTAAGCGTAGATCATGAGTGCGCTTGTCCAGGCGATCAAGAAACTGTGTATAATCATTGGCGATCTGTACATCCATTTGATCCCCTGTTTCTTCTGCTTTTCGCATGGCTTCTGGAATGATCTTTGTCTGTAATTCTTCCATTTTTAATTCGCCAGCAGCGATATAAATGTTCAACGCATCAAAATAATCTTTATTTTTTTGATAAAGTTGTTCTAACATCAGATTGTCTTTTAATAGGCCATCTTTTTCTTTGTCTAATTTGACTGAGATCTTGTCGATTTGCGCACCGATTTTTTGGTATTTGGCAGTGACTTCATAAATCGATTGTTTGACTTTACCAAATACGCGTTGGAAAATATTGCCTTCTCCTGCACGTAATTCATCTGGATTTGCTTCTTGAAGGCGGTACATTAGTTCAGTTAATGAATCACCGACTGGGCCGATATCTTGTGCTTGCACGTGATTCAACATCGACTGTGAGAACTCACCTAATTTTGTTTGAGCAGCTGAACCGTAGCTGATGACCGACTGAGAGTCAGTGACATCAATTTTTTCAGCCAATTGTTTGGCTTGTTCTTGTCTTTCAGCAGGTAATTTATCAATCAACCGAGCAGCAGTTTGCTGTTCTTGAAGTGCATTGATTTCATTTTGTTGTGTTTGAGTCAATTTATCGACGGGTGTCGAAAAAGGATTATTCAATAAATCTTCCAAAGTATCATTTACAGGGGTTACTTCGTGTTTTGGTTCATGTGGATTATTTTCCATTAAAATTCCTCCTTATCGATTAAGCTAGAAAAAGTACCCGAAACAATCAGACGATGTCTAAGTGTTCCGAGTCCAAGAAATAAACGTGCTTATTCTTCTGGTACATCTTTATTATCACGCTTTAAGCTTTGTTTCGCAACAGATATCTCTACATCGATATCTTCCAAATCTTCCGAAACGAAATCTTGATAGTCTTTCGCGACTAATGAAGCAAGTTGATCAATGATCTGGGTACTTTCTTCCAGTTTTTGATAGGTCTGTTTGTTTTTGATCTCGTGTTCATTGATCTCAATATATTTGTTTGTCAAATCCACTAAGTTTGGCAAGTGGGTGTAAAGGAACTGACTTGCGTCGTGCAATCGAGTGGGTTCTTTTACGAGTTCTTTGAACAAACCTTTTGCTGCTTTTACAGGTTCGTGACGAAGATCGATCGCTTTAAGCTTTGCCGTTTCGTACATATTTTTTTCTAGTTGTTCGATTTCATTTTTTGTTTGATTCATCGTTTCTCTGAAAAAAGAGATTTCACTCGGTGTCATGCCGTTTTCGCTATAATGGGTCGCTAATTTGTCAGATAGATTTGGTAAAGCTGTTTTGTCCTTAGGTTTTTTACGAAAACCAAAAAGCCCCCAAATCAGCAAAACTGCGCCAATTAACAAGATCATTGATATGATCGATACATCATTATAACTGAAGAACAGTATCACTAAGAGTAAACCTACGATCCATTTCCAATTCTTTTTAATCATCCTAAAAACCTCCGTGTATATTCATTGTCCACTCTGCTCATCTACTTCTTTATTTTAGCACAACCTTCTTAATAATTAGTATCGGACTAAAGGTGGATTTTATGAGTTTATAGAATTTCTAAGGTTTGGATATGGTAAACTAAGTAAGAAATCAAAAAGAAAATTGAAAAAAACAAAAAAAGTAGTTATTATAGGACAAAAGAAAGCAGGGGAAAAGATGCTTGAATATGAACAGTTTGAAGAGAAAACGATCCAACGAAAAGAAATTTATCATGGAGCGATCATTGATGTTGCTGTGGATGATGTTCACTTACCAGATGGAAATATCGGGAAGCGTGAATTAGTCTTTCACCCCGGTGGTGTAGGAATCATTGCTTTTGATGAAAAGGATCGTCTACTATTAGTCAAACAATTCCGCAAACCTTTAGAAAAAGTGATCCTCGAAATACCAGCTGGTAAAATCGATCCAGGAGAAAAACAAGCGCCTGAGATCACTGCTGCTAGGGAATTAGAAGAAGAAACTGGTTACCGCGCAGAGCGTTTGGAGCATTTGACTTCTATGTATTTGTCACCAGGATTTGCGAATGAACTCCTGCATATCTATCATGCAATAAATATCAAAAAAGTGGAACAGCCTCTCGCACAAGATGAGGACGAAGTATTGGAACTTTATGCGTTGACTTTAGCAGAAGCAAAACAAGCGATGTCAGATCAAGTCATTTGCGATGCAAAAACGATTTATGCGATTCAATACTGGGAATCAATGAACAAAGGAAAGTAGAGGGATCGATTGATGGTCAAAGGACCGCTAGTCACACGTAGCGAAATCCGTAAACGACAGCAAGAACAAGCACAAGAATCATTAAAAAAACAAAGAAAAGCGGAAGCTACGTACAAACAAGAAGAAAAAAAGATCGCGAGTTTTTATCGTAAAGAACAAAAGAAAAATAAGCCAATCACGAAAACAAGAGCAGGCGAACGAGAAAAAACACGTAAATGGAATGCTGTTTTGATGAAAGGCTTGGTTATCGTCATTTTATTGTTAGCCATCGTTTTTCTGGCAGTTGCATTTATATAGAAAGAAGGAACAACTAAATGAAAATTGGAATCATCGGAGCAATGGAAGAAGAAGTAAAAATTTTAAGAGAACAACTAGGAGAACCCTTATCATGGGAAAGAGCAGGTGCTCTGTTTATCTCAGGCTCATTAGGCAATCATGAAGTCATTGTTGTACGTTCAGGTATCGGTAAAGTCTTGGCATCGATCACAACAAGCTTATTGATTCAACAATATGGTGTAAACATGGTCATCAATACAGGATCAGCTGGTGGCATCGGTGAAGGTCTACGTGTAGGGGATGTAGTGATCTCTGACAAAGTTGCCTATTTTGATGCAGATGTTACAGGGTTCGGTTACAAGCCAGGACAGTTACCTGGCATGCCTCTTTATTATGAAGCAAGCACGTATTTACGTTCAGAAATGAAAAGAGCCGCAGAAGCAACCAACTTGAATGCAAAAGAAGGCTTGATCGTCACAGGAGATACATTTGTTGATTCGCCAGTCAAAGTCCAAGAGATCCTAGGCAATTTCCCTGAAGCACTTGCTTGTGAGATGGAAGGGGCTGCAGTCGGTCAAACGGCGCAACAATTCAATATTCCTTTCTTGATCGTGCGAGCAATGAGTGATACTGCGGACCATTCAGCGACACAAAGCTTTGACGAATTCATCGAAGAAGCAGGGAAACGTTCAGCTGAAATGGTGATTGAATTTGTCAAACATCTTGTATAAGGAGTGAACCGAATGAAAGCATTGATTTCGATTGATTACACCTATGATTTTGTGGCAGACGATGGGAAATTGACGACTGGAAAGAGCGGTCAGGCAATTGAACCAGCTTTAACAAAGTATACAAAAAAGTTTATTGATGAGAAAGAATTTGTCGTATTTGCGATCGATGCACATGATCCCGAAGATGCTTTTCATCCGGAAAACCAATTGTTTCCACCACATAATGTAGTCGGAACGAGTGGCCGCGATCTGTATGGTTCGTTGCAAAAGATTTATGCGGAACATCAAACACAAGCCAATGTTTACTGGATCGATAAACGTCACTATTCTGCCTTCAGTGGAACAGATCTTGACATTCGTTTACGGGAACGTGGGATTACAGAGATTTATTTGACAGGCGTTTGTACAGATATTTGTGTCTTGCATACAGCAGTCGATGCCTATAACCTAGGCTATCAATTGTTTATTTACGAAGATGCAGTTGCCAGCTTTGATCCAATCGGACATGACTGGGCATTGAAACATTTTCAAACAGCCCTTGGTGCAGAGATCATTAAGGGATAAAAAGAGTGAGTATAGTGGATAAAGGCTTTTCTTGAGTACTTTATCCACTATTTCTATTGGTCATCAACTGAAAAAAGGGAAATAGATACATACAAATTGCTCAATGGGGTGTACATAAAGTCATTTATACGTGAAAGGAAGGAATCGGTATGAGAAAAGGGAAAGCGGATTTAGGTTTTTTAGGTTTACTGGGAATTTTCGGTTTTTTAGGATATTTACCAAATCTCTCAGGGTTATTTTCGCTCTTTGCATTATTTTCTTTGTTTGGCTTTTTTTGGATAACAAAAAATGGGGAAGGTTTGAAAGATTTTTTTACGAAAGAAAGAGTTTTAACCAGAAGTATCTTACTAAAAATTATAATTTTTTCACTGTTATTAGCATATATTCTAACTTTAAAGCTGGGAGAGTTACAAGCGTTCGTCACTATATTTTTTAGTATGTTTTTTTCTCTTTTAATTGTTTTAAATTCATATCTGAGCAGAGACTAGTACGGAGTAGTGTCAGTTGATAGGTAAAGGGAATATAAAATCATACATAGATTCAAATTAAAAATACCAAAAAAATATGCAGTAAGCAGAAAAAGGCTCTTCGACAAGTAGTGTTTTTATTTCAACTATTAAGAGGTGGGGAGAAATGAAGGTGGTGACTGAGCCTGTTAGTAGTATTTGCAAGTTTGGTAGTAGAAATAGATTTATTTGCATTCTTTACTGCTCTCTCATTTAGGGAAGTAGTTTCTTTTTGAGGTATTTTAGGATTAACTGCAAAAGGTTTTAGTGCTGAAGATGCTATTGCTAGAGGATTGGACACAAGTGGAAAGGGTTGGATTGGATGATAGGTTGGTGAACTAAGCAATGTTTCACAGACTGTTTATTACGTAAGGTACATAAAATAAAACAATGTAAGTAAGGTGAAATAATGAAAAAACTGGATTCCCGATATATCGTAGGTGTATTTCTCTTATTGTTTGTTTTAAGAGGAATCTTAGAATTTATTTGGAAAGGCAATCATTCATTTACTCTCGATGAAATTTATTTTAGAGTTGCGATTGTTGTTGGTGTTGTGATTGGGTTGATACCAATTAATAAAGGCTGGGGTACGCTTAAATCTCTTTTTACCATTTTTTTGAGTGATTATTTACTGAAAAAGTTGTTTGATTATTTAGGATTAGAAAAAATAACCTTTACACTAATACCTTATCTTATTATTTTAGGAGTCCTTTTAATTATTTTTTTTGCTAGATTGATTATAAAAAACAAAAAAGGGGTCTCCCTACACTAAAAGAAGATTAGATAAAAACACTTCTGTTCCCACCGTTTATTCGGTTTTAGGTGGTGGAAGTGAACTAATGTATCACTCCCTTTTTTGGTGTTTATTTATTAATGAGGAATGGAAGAATATAATAAATAAGAAGAATCGGTAATTTTCCATTATTTTCAGATTCAGACTTCTGTTTGTGGTTGATAGGAGAAATGAAAAGATGGTGGCTAATCTCTTGAAAAAAGGGTGATGCCTATGGTTCATAGCTTTATCCCTAGAAGGGGGTAGGCAAGTGTCAAGTTTTGAAGCAATTCAACTGATGATCGCTTTTGCGACGTTAGTTTTGCTGATTATTAACTATAAGATGTTAATACAATGAAATATAACTTTAAAAATAAGAGTATAAAGCAAACATTTTGGTGTGTCTGCTCTATACTCTTTTGACTTGTTATTTAACTAAGGTCAGCTTTTGGAACACCGTTTATTTGAATTTAAATCAGAAATAAAAATGAATTTGCAAATGAATTTATTTTTTTGCCCCATACGCATAGTTTGTTAGTGAATTATTTACCAAATATGCACGCGTTTTTCAGGTGCTAGATACATCGGATCTTCTTCAGTGATCGCAAATGTTTCATAAAACTCTGCTAAGTTTTGTGGCTGGATATTCGCCCGAAGTTTCGCAGGTGCATGAACATCGATTTGTAAAAGCAATTGTTGGTATTCTTTTTTCGCTTTTGTACGCCAGATTGTCGCCCAATTCATGAAGAAATCGGCTGCTGAATAATCGTCTTCGGTCATTGCAGCTTCTAGTGCGCAACTTAATCCGCCAGCATCTGCAATATTTTCAGAAACGGTTAGTTTTCCATTGACTGTGCCATCAGCAAAAGGTACACCGTCAAACTGTTCGATCATGGCTTGCGCTTTTTCTTGGAAATGAGCGAAGTCGTCTTCTGTCCACCAGTTATTCAAGTTACCGAATTCATCAAATTTCGCACCGTTGTTATCAAACGCATGGGAAATCTCATGGGCAATGACTGCACCGATTCCGCCGAAGTTTGCCGAGCTAGATTGTTCCAAACTATAAAATGGTGCTTGTAAAATCGCAGCTGGGAAAACGATCACGTTTCGGAATGGATGATAGTACGCATTGACTGTATCAGCACTCATTTCCCATTCATCACGGTCGACGGGCTTGTTCCATTTACTGAAACGATCTTTTAGGGTTAGATGACTAAAGTTCAACGCATTTGAAAGCAAGGTACCACCTTCATTTGCGGGAACTGTTTGGAACGCATCGAACAAGGCAGGGATTTTATCAGGGTAACCGACTTGGATGCCTAATTTGTTCAATTTGACGATTGCTTTTTCGCGGGTTGCATCACTTAACCATTCATTCGTTTCGAGTCGTTTTTGGTAAACATTGATCATTTTCTTGACCATTTGTTCGACATCTTTTTTCGCTGCTTCGCCAAAATACTTGTTTCCGTAGTAATCGCCCAACACATGATCAAACTGTCCAGAAGCAAGGTAGTAAGCTGCTTTCTTTTGGGGCATTGCTTCATCGGTTCCTGATAAAGTCCGAGAGAAGATCCCGCTGACTTGACGGAAATCTTCAGATAGATAACTGCTTAATGAACGCACCGTTTTTACGATCATCCAGCTTTTAAGTAGTCGGAAATGTGGTGTCGTCAAAAGTTCAGCTAAATGTTCAAAGTAGACAGGGTCAGTAACGATCACTTGGTCTGGACGTGTGCCGATCAAGCCAGTGGTCAAGGTAGTTAAGTCAAGAGCATCGGTATATGCCGTAAATTCATTAAAGGCACGTGGGTTGTACATTTGGCTATAATCTGCATTTTCTTCCGCGCTTTTAACATGGGGCGCAATCAATTTATCGAATTGGATCGCTTGTTCGACGATTGCTTCTGCCTGACTTCTTTCTCTGCCGGTCATTTCTAAAAGTTGGACCATCATATCAAAAAAGACGGACAATAATTGAGCACCATTTGGATGTTCTGCTTCATAATAAGTTTTATCTGGTAAAAATAAAGAGGGTGGTGAAGCGAAAAAGGCATTGACCTGCGCATTTTTCATATCTGCATCCACATCTAAGACAACAGGCAACGGTAAACTGTCCAATGTCCATTCGGGAAATTGCTGATTTAATTCGTCAAAGGAAGTGAGTTGCTCGATCCTTTCGAGGATTGGTTGTAAAGGTGTCGCACCTAATTGATCTCTATATTCATAATCATTTGCTAGTTGATAATAAGCAAGGAAGTGACGCATTTTATCAGATGTAACTTTTGTTGGATCAGCTAACATCTCATCTGTATCTCGCATCATTAGTTGATCAATGCCATCAACTAAATCCTGAAACCCACCAGTTGCTGGCTTATCGGCAGGAATTGTTGCTGTTTTTAACCATTCTTCATTTACTGCTTCAAAAAAATCTTGTTTCAAACGTTCTTGGTTCATTGAATCATCGCTCCTTTTTAGTTCCGTGTGCCCATTATCTAACAAAAAAGCAGAATAAACAAATGGAATGTAAAATCTATTTCAAAGCGACAAGTTTTGTAATCGGTTTCTTTTGCAAACAAGATCTAAAATCATTTTACATACGAATCAGGAAAAATGTTCAAAACGCGCAATCGACCATTAGTCACTCTGATTTATTTTTTTAGGACTATCCCTTATAATGTAGGTGGAGGTGATTGATTCTGAGTAAAGTAAGTGGGAAATGGCAAGAAATCACGCTCGATGGCAAAACAGAGCGAATCAGTGAGTTTCGTCTGCTCAAAAGGAAACAGGAAAACGAATACTATTTAGCAGTGATTTTTGAAAATGAGAGTTATTTGATCGTTGATCCTCATGGAAAACCAGTCGAATTTATGACAGCGGTAAACGCCTATTCAACAAGCATTTCAACATCCACTATGTGGCAAGAAGCCAGTATAAATGCAGAAGGAATTGACGATGAGCTGATCGATAAACTTCTGGCAAAGTGGGCGCAACAAGCGCCAACGACTTATTTAGTTGATTGTTGGGTAGGCTTGCCAGAGCAACGTTTCTTGACTTATAAAAAGTGGCGAACAACGTCTGGTTATCTTTGTGGCACTTATGCGGCAGCAGTGTTACTTGCCTACTATCAAGATTATTATATGCCGAATCTGATTCCTTCAGCTATTCGTCAAAAAGATTCCCGCGATGCGAAAGAATTGATCCAAAAACTGCGTAAAACGATCCAACCTTTAGGCTTGCCTACCGTACCTATCCAAGTAAGTACAGGGATCTCAGCCTTTTTTAGAACACAACAGCAACCGATTTATGCCAGAAGTACAGTAGTCGGTTCTTGGCAACGAGCAACAAAGCGGATTCGCGAAGGAAAACCTGTGATGATCGGTATTTTAAGATTGCTAGGCAGTACCTACGGCAATCATTGGGTCACTGCTTATGCTTACTATGAATCAGCTTCTGGTGAGCGTTATTATAAAGTCCATGATAATTGGGGAAACACAAATAAAGTGATTCCTGCAAGTTGGGGAAATGGAACAGTCTCACTTCCTTGATTATTTTCAGAAAATACCAGAAATACGGAACGAAATATGTTAAACTATCGAAGAATAGAGAAGTTTGGGAGGATGTCATGAGTAAAAAGTATCAGGACGACACGTTGAAAATCTTTAGTTTGAATGGGAATCGACCGTTAGCAGAAAAAATCGCCAAAGTATTTGGAACAGAGTTAGGGAAAAGTGTAGTCAAACAATTTAGTGATGGAGAAATTTCAATCAACATTGAAGAAAGTATCCGTGGCGACCATGTCTACATCGTTCAATCGACGAATGCACCAGTCAATGATTACTACATGGAATTATTGATCATGATCGATGCGATGAAACGTGCAAGTGCCAAAACGATCAATGTGGTGTTGCCTTATTATGGTTATGCGAGACAAGACCGTACAGCGAAGCCCCATGAACCAATTACAGCAAAATTGATTGCGAACATGCTTGAAGAAGCAGGAGCAACTCGTGTATTGACCTTAGATCTGCATACGGTGCAAGTACAAGGATTCTTTGATATTCCAGTAGATAACTTATTTACAATGCCATTATTTGCGCATTATTACCGTGAACTTGGTCTGGTCGGCGATGACATTGTCGTTGTTTCACCAAAGAACAGTGGTGTCCAACGCGCGCGTAGCTTATCAGAGTATTTGAATAGTACGTTAGCGATCGTTGATCATGCGGACGAAGAAGTCGAAGGGACAGCAGCAAGTTACGTGATCGGGAATGTTCAAGGAAAAACGTGTATCCTGGTTGATGATATTTTAAATACTGGATTGACATTCGCTCGAGCAGCCAAAGTCTTGAAAGAAAATGGCGCCAAAGATATCTATGTTTGTGCTTCCCATGGCTTGTTGTCAGAGCCTGCAAAAGAGATCTTGGACGAAGCACCGATCAAAGATATCTGTATCACTGATTCTGTCTATACACCAGAAGACCGTCACCCTGAAAACTTGACGATCGTCACTTGTTCAAACTTGATGGGGGAAGCCGTCAAACGTATCCATGAAAACACGCCAATGAGCCCATTGTTCCGTTTGGAAGAGAAGAGCTTTAGATAAAAAATGAAACACCATAAAATGACTGAATTTAGGTCATTTTATGGTGTTTTTTGCTCGGAACTTGGACATATCTACTAAAAAAATCCTCTTTTTGCCTAAGTTTATTTTTGGTAACTGGCTATTTCTATGCTAGAATGTGCCTAGCTCTATTTGAAAGGGATGAATACATTGGGCAATATTTATTTAGATCATGCAGCGACGACGCCGATGCATCCGTTGGTAATCAAAGAAATGATGGATATCATGGAAGGGACATTTGGCAATCCTTCGAGCATTCATGGATTTGGTCGGATGGCTCATGAAAAATTAGAAAATGCTAGACAAATCGTGGCAGATAGTTTGCACGTCCGCTCGCATGAGATTATTTTTAACAGTGGCGGAACGGAAGGTGATAATACTGCGATTCTTGAAACAGCATTCTCACGTCAAAATGAAGGGAAACATCTAATCACTACAGTTATTGAACATCCAGCAGTTTTGAATACGATGAAGTATCTTGAAAAAAAGGGTTTTGAGGTTACATATCTACCAGTTGACCAAAAAGGGAATATCTCAATCGCTGATTTCCGCTCGGCTTTAAGAGAAGACACTATTTTAGTCTCGATCATGTACGGGAACAATGAAATCGGCAATTTATTACCAATCAAAGAAATCGGTGAAATTTTACGAGAACATCCAGCCTATTTCCATACGGATGCTGTTCAAGCTTATGGTAATCAAACGATTCACCCTCAAGAGTTAGGAATCGATCTTTTGAGCATATCTGGTCATAAAATCAATGGACCGAAAGGAATCGGTTTTTTATATAAAAGAGATGGCGTAAATATCCCACCTTTGCTTTTAGGCGGAGAACAAGAAGAAAAACGCCGTGCCGGTACAGAAAACTTAGCGGGGATCTGTGGATTAGCAAAAGCGGTAGAAATATTAACGCTGGAAGAAAGAGAAGCACGTAACAAAAAATACTTGGGCTTCCAACAACTGATTTTAGATAAATTGGCAGAGAATGAGATTGAATATGCGATCAATGGTGATTTGACGAATAAATTACCTCATGTACTGAATTTACGTATTCCAGGGATCGTCAACGATCTATTATTGATGAAATTGGATCTACAAGGCTTTGCGATCTCAATCGGTTCGGCATGTACTGCTGGAAATATCGAACCTTCTCATGTACTAGAAGCCATGTATGGAAAAGGAACACCATTCTTGAAAGAATCCATCCGCATCAGTTTTGGCTATGGGAATACAGAAGAAGAAGTCCAACGATTTGCTGATGGTTTAGTCAAAGCAATCTAAGCGCTAAAAAACCTAGTAAAACGAGTTAGAAACTTTTATAATAAAGAGGAAACTAAACTTACTGAGGTGAAAAAGATGGCATTTGAACAAACAGCGTCCGTACTCGGTTCTCCAGTTAGCTACCGTTTACATCCAGATGCAAAAAGATACACATTACGCGACAATGGCTTTACAGAAACAAATGGCGGGAACTATCAATTGATTCGTCCGCTTGATGCAACACCACAAAGCAAAGAGGGTTTTAAATTAAAAATCACGGTTGCAAAAGACATCAAGACAATGAAGATGTCGATCACGACAGCCAATGGCTTGCGTGCAGTCGATATTTTTAAAGATCCAAAGCAAAAAATGAGTCAAGATAAGTTTTATTTCTTGATGGATAGCATGATCAGTCGTGGACTATTTGAAAAAGTAGAAGGCTAAGTACTCATGTGACACAACAAAGAAAAACAAAAAAGTACCCGAACACTAGGAAAACAAGTGCATGTATCGTCTTCATGTGACGGCGAGCATGCGTAACTGTCCTTCCTAGCGCTTGGGTACTTTTTTTATTTATCGGTCAATGATCATTCAACTTTTGACCATTCATCTAAGGTTTTTCCTTGGGCATCTTTTAGTTCTAACCAACTATTTGTTCCGCCATAATACAGTAACAGGCTAGCTTCATTCACACTTTTGACGATGATATCCTCCACAACTTTCCCATCTTTGATCTGCTCTTGGTAGTCAGCCCGCATCTTATCTCCATATTTCGCGGCATAACTAACCGAACCATCTTTATTCAAAGGGGCATCAAGTAATAACGTAGCGCCAGCTTTGATCAACATCTCATTGCGACTGATCCAGTAAAGTGTTGCCTTGCTACCACGAAATTCCACAGTAAAAGGAATCTCGCTGATTTGTTTTGTCCACCGGTGACGCGCTTTGGCAGGTTTCTTTTTCGTTGCAGTAAGCGGAGCAAATCCGTAGCCAAACGTTGATAACACAGTCGTTACTTTTTCGATCGTCGGGGCTAATTTTTTGGTTGCTTCAACTGGGATTTTTTCTTTGAAATCTTTGTCTTTTTCTGATGTTAGACCAGCTTCGGCGGCTTGATTATTCATTAGATACATAAAATAATCTGCTTCAAGATCCCATGGTAAATGGATAGTGATGACTTGGTCAAAGGATTTTGGGCGGATCTTTGTACCAATTGCCAGACACTTTTTGTCTAAGTAATAAAGATAAAAGGAATTTTCTATTTCTTTTACTGGCTTTGAACAAATAGAGAGTTGGATTTGTTCTTCCTCTAATTGGATCTGTGTTTCAGAAGCAGTGATCGTGGTGTGAAAACTAACCTTGGTCATAGGTGTATCCTCCCGTTTTTTTCTACAGTGTACCATGTTTTTCAAGCAATAATAAAATAATCATAATTATAAAAAAATATAAGACAAATGAATGGTAAAATACAGAAAGAATACAAAATTTGGAGGCGTTATGCAGAAATACTGGAAAAAGAATATTAATTTATTTTTGATGGGACAATTTTTATCAGGAATCACAAGTATGGTCGTTCAATATGCTATTATTTGGTATTTGACGCAAGAAACAGGTTCTGCAACTATTTTAAGTTTTGCCACATTATTAGGAATGCTGCCGATGGTTCTATTAAGTCCGTTTGTTGGGCCGCTGATCGATCGCTGGGATAAGAAAAAATTATTGATTTATACGGATATCATTGTTGCGATCTTTGCACTTATTTTATCCATTGTAGGAACAGTGATGTCGACCTTTCCGCTCTGGTTAGTGTTTGTCTCTTTATTTATTCGCTCGGTCGCACAGACATTTCAAATGCCGACGATCCAATCGATTTTACCAACAATGGTTCCAGAAGAAGAATTAACAAGGGTCAATGGGCGATTGGGGATGGTGCAATCAGCGAATTATATCGTTGCTCCTGGATTAGGTGCTTTTTTATTTGCTGCGGTACCGATGAATGCTTTGATTCTTTTGGATGTATTAGGTGCCATTCTTGGTGTAGGATTGTTGATTCTTGTGGTAATTCCCAAGATGGACATCCAAGGAGAAGCAGTTCATTTGTTAGCTGATACTAAATTTGGAGTAAAGAAACTATATGAGAAGCGAGGGTTATGGCATATTATGCTCAATGGGGCAGTTTTCATGCTGTTGTTCATGCCTGCCGCAAGCTTATATCCACTGATGACGATGGGTTATTTTAATGGCACAGTTGGGCAAGCGGGATTGATCGAAGTCATTTACGCCGTTGGAATGTTAGTCGGAGGCGCAATCATTGGTTTTTCTGGTCATTTTAAGAATCGAATGCAGCTAGTGATCATCTCCTATATCGTCTTAGGGGTATCCATCACAGCGAGTGGTTTATTGCCAGCAACCTCACAAGGATTTATTTACTTTGTTCTGTTGAATGCCATTGCCGGTTTGGCTACGCCTTACTACAATACATTAGTCATGGCGATGATCCAACAAAGTTTTGAGCCAAGTATTTTAGGAAGAGTGTTGGGTGTGTTCAATTCACTGATGTCTCTGCCTGGTCCAATCGGTTTGATCTTTGCTGGACCACTAGCAGATGCCATTGGTGTGGAGAAACTATTTGTGATTGCTGGTGTCGGTACATTACTTTGCGCAATTGCACTGTACTTGGTTCCTTCAGCCAGAAACTACGATTTAGAATTACAAAGTAAACATAGCTAAGACAAAGCAATAGATTTCTTTTTTTAAGATAGGCATTGATTGCCTATTTTTTTGTTTTCACATACGATATTTATAAAGGAGAGTGAGCTTAGATGAATTATTTTATCAGCGATATGCATTTTTTCCATGAACGGTTGCTCGGTAATAGTGATTTTTCGCCGAGACCATTTAAAAATATTGCCCGCATGCATCATCAATTAATCACTAGTTGGAATGCAGTCGTAAAGGAATCCGACCATGTTTATCATCTAGGGGACCTCGCGATGCATCCTAAGTATGAAAAAGGTAGCGCAGAAATTCTTTCTTTAGTCAAAGAACTGAATGGCACGATCCACTTTATCAAAGGGAATCATGACAGTCGGGCCTTTTTCAACTACTTGGAACAACATGATCCGTGGAAAAAGGAAGGAAAGCAAAAATTTCACTTTTATGATGTAGGTGTCATCATAAAATTCAATCACCAACAATACTATCTGACCCATTATCCATTGTTGCTCGGAGGCAATGATAAAATACGCAATCTTCATGGACATATCCATCACTACAGCGTACCCATCGGCAACGACGTCAATGTAGGAGTAGATGCGCCGGAGCGAGAATTATTAAAAGCAAAACGCCCGTTTGGCACGCCACTTTCGGAAGCAGAGATTGAAGAAATCTATGAAGCAAAGTTTCAAGAGCTACAAAAAATTCAACGCTAAACATCGCTCGATAATTTTAAACCGTTAGTTATTTTTAAATTATTCTTAATTAAAGAATAGTTTAGATAATAAGCGGTTTTTGTTTACATTTAAATCCATTTTTGTTCTAAATTTTAAGTTATTATAAATCCATATCAAATAGAGAGGTGATGACATATGATCAAAAAATTGAGTGTAAGTTTAGCTTCTGTTGGCCTATTCAGTGCATTTGCTTTTGGTGCTGTTCCTACCTTTGCTGACACATCGCAAGGAACAGAACAAGTCGGTGAAGAAGTAGAAACAAAAGAAGAACTATTAAAAATGTTGCAAGAAGAATACGGCACAGAAGACAGATTTTATCTTGAATTTGAGGATGATGAATACAAAGAAGAAATCAATCCAGTAACTGGAATGGCTAGAACCACTAATAAAAAAACAGAGGAAACGGAAGAATATGAAGCATTCGGGGAATTTGAATTATTTACAAAAGAAGAATTTCTAAAATCACTACAAGAAGAATACGGGACAGAGGACAAATTCTTTTTAGAGTATGAAGATGATCAAACGAAAGAAGAAATCAATCCGATTACTGGAATGGCTCGAATAACAGATAAGGAAAAGGGGACGATTGAAGAGTACGATGCGTTCAAAGCACTTGAAACAGTCACAAATGACAAACTGCTTCAAACATTGCAAGAAGAATATGGTACAGAAAATCGCTTTTATCTAGTTTATGAAGATGAAGAGATCAAAGAAGAGATTAATCCTGTGACAGGAATGAGCCGACTGACTGATAAAGAATCCGGTGAAGTCGATGAACTCTCCCTCATCGAAGAGACAGAAGTTGCTGGATCAGAAGAATAACCATTAGGAAAAGAAGGTGAAAAGAAGGTGGGGGATGGATTCCCTCAAGAAATAAGGCGACAGCTACAAAAAATGTTTTCAAATTTTTGTAGCTGTCGCCTTTCTGATGAGATTACTTCTGTTCCCAACGTATATTCGGTTTTAGGGTGTGAGACAAAAGGAAATGTTACTTTTGTCTCACACCTGTTTTATTTTCGCCATTCATCTAGATATTAGGTGGAAAAAGTGTAGAGTCCATTTGTTCAATCCTTGTTAACAACTTTATAGATTCATCAGACATAAAATCCAAGGAGCTATTGAAAGTTTAAATAATACAATTGACGAGTTTTCCTTGATTATTCAATCCTTTACCAACAGTGGCTGTTCCATCATTCAAACGTTTAAGATCATTCGTGATATTTGTTGAGTAGACGATAAGGACCTCTTCAGGATAATAGTTGGACTGTGTTCAATGGACCATAAGTTCCATATTCAGGATTTTTTCAAAAATAATATTATCTACAGAGTTTCCAATAGTGAAGAACCTTCGTGGTAGGATTTTTGCTAACCGTTCTGCTTGCTTGTATAAATACATATTATTGTCTTAACGTTTGTATTCTTTCAATTGATTTTCATCTAAATGAGGTATCTGATTGTAATAAATAATTGGCATTTCCTTGAATGACTGATAGACTTCCACTTCAGCATAGACCTGTATACTTGAGAATTGAAGTGAAACAATTAATAAAAAAATTGTGAAAAAAAGTTTAATATCCATAATAATCTCTCTTTTTTCTATGATAAAATAATAACATATAATTTTTTTCAAAAAAATATATTTTTTGTTTTTTATCGTAATTGAAAAAAAGAGAATATATAATTTAAAATTATTAATATAATAAAATTTCGTGTTTATAATAAATTATTTCCATGTTGAGTGTTTGGTTATATGTTATTTAAACTTTTGTATTAAATAACTAATTATCAATTTTTTTGATTATTTAAAATGAAGCGAAGATAGGAGTAGCTTATGAATGAGTACAAAATCGGCTTGTGTATGTCAATGTCCTTATCTATTCTGTGTATTATTGGTTCGCTGATTGATGGACGTGGACTAATTGGATTGTTGTTAGTTTTTTTAACAATTATTCCAGGATTTTTTGGGATCTATTTTACAACTAAAATCACTATGGATAAGCTTCTGAAATCTTTTTTGTTCATCGTAAATTATTTATTCGCAACGCATCTTCATATCAGATATTTAATCCAGTTTTTAACGAGGGTTCTATAGGTTACAAGAGATTAACGAATAAAAATCAGTTGGATCAATGAATCGTATCACCTAAAAGGTGTGAAAAGAAAGGAAGATTGGATGGACGGTTATAAAACCGGTTTAGTTGGTTCTATGATTTTATCGATCTTATGTTTATTGGGAATAATCATAGATTATAGAGGGTATGTTGGTTTTATTTTGTCATTTGTAATCATAATTCCTGGCTTTTTGGGAATTTATTTTACTACAAAAACTACCATGAAAAAGTACGTAGAGTGGACTCTGTTAGTCGCGAATTATTTATTTGCGACTATGCTTAGTGGTTGGTATTTTATTCATGCTTTTTTAGATTTATATAAATAAAGTATTGTATATCTCAAAAAATAAGAAAAAGGAGAAATCAGAATGACTCAAAATAAAAAGTATTTAATTTTATCATTTGTCTTTTTAGGTCTGTCATGTCTGCTTGCTATGCATTATTTTTTACCTTATATGCAATACCCTCTTATATTTCGAAGAATCATTATTATTGGCTGTTGGCTACTAAGCGGATTTAGTTTATTTTTTTGTCGAGGAATCAGGAATAAACTTCTGAAAGTGATTGTCATTGGCATCAACATTTTCTGTATCTATGGTTGGTGGATTTTTTATTGATTGTTAAGTTCTATCAAGTAAACTGGTCATCCGAACAACAATAACTTAAATGAAATTATGAGAGGAGATAGTTATGAACGGTTATAAAATCAGGTTAATTGTTTCTATGATTTTATCGATTTTATGTTTATTGGGAGCAATCATAGATTACGGAGGATATATCGGCTTCATCTTGGTGTTTGTGATCATTATCCCAGGACTTGCGGGAATCCATTTTACCACAAAAATCACTATGAGAAGGTACTTGAAATGGTCTCTGTTAGTCGTGAATTATTTATTTGCGACTACGCTCACCATATGGGATTTGGTCTATGTTTTCTTACAATTTTTTTATAAATAAAAAGGAACAGGCGTATCAAGAAAGATATTGAAAGAAGGAGAAAAAAATGATTCAAAATAAAAAATATTGGATTTTGTCGTTTGTATTATTGATACTTTCATGTCTACTTGCTAGACATTATTTTTTATCCTATAGACTATATCCACTTGTATATCAAAGGATTATTGTCTACGGTTGTTGGATACTAAGCGGATTTAGTTTATTTTTTTGTCGGGCGATCAGTAATAAATTTCTGAAGCGTATTGTCATTAGCATCAACATTTTCTGTATTTATGGTTGGTGGTTTATATATGATTTTTGAAAATACAGATATTCATAAATTTAAAAGGAGAATAAGATGACGAATAACCAATTCAGATTATCTATAGCAATGTTTTTTTCGATGAGTTGCTTTGTTGGAGGAATCATTTCCGGAGAGAGTGCTCTACGAATTATTTTGTTTTTCATGATGACTTTTCCAAGTCTGCTAGGACTTTATTTTTCCACTAAAGTGGAACTTCGACATTATAAATGGTTGCTTATTTCTTTGAATTACTTTTTTGCTACGTATATTGTTATTGGGCAATTCATTGAATGGTTCATTAGAAAGTTTATCCAAATGAGTTAAGGCTATTTTACGAGGAGGAATAGGAATGTTAACCAAGAAAAATTATTTAGAATTTATTTTTTCAATTGTTTTATTGGCAATCTCTATTCTTTTATTTTTGTTCCATGCCTATCCATATTCTAAATTTCTTTATGAAATCAGAATATTCATCATGGCGGTTTGTTGGTTATGTAGCACTGTAAGTTTGTTTTTTTCAACGAAAATCACTTATCCATATTTGAAAAGAGGAATCATATTAGTGAATTTTTGTTGTATCTATGGTTGGTTATTTTATTTTGGTTAGTCTATGTGTGCTTGTAAAATAGAAAATTAAAAATAGTAAAAGGAGCGTATAAATGTCTTTTCTAAAAAATAAGTCTTGTACAAAAAAATCAGTAGTTCTATTGATATTGTCAATTTTTCTTGTATTTATTACGTGTATCTTTGCTAGTCCCATCTTGTTTGATTCATTTAAGTATCAACCGCATCTGTTTATAGTTATAATTTCGATTTGTTGGGTCATCAATGGAGGGAGTATCGTATTTGCGCTAGGAATCGCAGATAGATACCTGAAAAGGACGTTGATTACGTTGAATTTTGTGTTTGGCTATGTCTTTTTATCTACGATTTTTCATTTTTCTTTGAATTTTTGAAGCTATTTCTGTTTTTAGTGAGAAATATTGATGTTGATAAGGAGGAGAAAGAAGAATGAAACGTGCATTGAATCTAGTCGTTTTATGTTTGTCAATGCTTGCATGTGTAAGTGGTCTGTTTTATATACATATTTATTTAAGTGGAGAAATTGAAGGGATTCTTTTTGCATTAGGTTTGGGTTTTCCGGGTTTGATTGGTTTTTATTGTTCGACAAAAATAAAAAAGACGAAGTTGAAATGGCTACTGCTAGGGCTGAATTACCTTTTCGCTACTTACAGTACTGTCTTGATTATCGTAATTTATTGGTTACAAGTCTTCGGGATAGAGTTTTTTACAAGTTAGTACATTTTATTTTATGTATTAATTGAACAATTCAAAAATTAATAGAAATTTTATCTAGTTGTGAGTGGATTTAAGAAAGAAGGAGTCACATATGATTATAAAACAGAATAACAAGTACTGGATTTTATCGATCATCTTTTTGTTCGCTTCTTGTTTATTTAGTAGCAGTTATTTTTCATCTTATAGAACTTTGCCTCTTGTATATCAAGGAATCATCGTTATCAGTTGTTGGTTATTGAGTGGATGTAGTTTGTTTTTTTCTACAGGAATCAACAATAAATTTATTAAGTGTATTGTTGTAGGAGCGAATATTTTTTGTATTTATGGTTGGTGGTTTATATTTTGATTTTTGAAACTACAGATATTCATAAAATTAAAAGGAGAATAAGATGACGAATAATCAATTCAGATTATTAATAGCGATGTTTTTTTCGATTTGTTGTTTTGTTGGAGGAATCGTTTATGGAGATAGTCCTCAGAGTGTCTTATTGTTTTTCATTATGACATTTCCTGGATTAGCTGGGTTTTATTATTCGATGAAAGCGAATCTTGGACGATACAAATGGATGATTGTTTCTCTGAATTATTTTTTTGCTACATTTATAATTATTGGACAATTCATTCAATTAATTGTTTTAACTTTGGACAAAAAATAAAGTTAATTATTATTTGAAAGGGAGTTTGAAATGAAAAGTACATACAAAAAATATTGTTCATTGATTATTTTACTATTATCGATCAGTGTGATTACGTTCAGCATGGTTCAAGGAGGACGATATGGTATTGAATTGCGAGTAATATTGACATCGATTTGTTGGCTACTTAGCAGTATAAGCTTATTTTTTTCAAGGTTCATTGAAAGTAAAGTCTTAAAAAACTTAGTCATTTTTTTGAACTTTAGTTGTATCTATGGTTGGTTGTTCTCTTTTAGCTAAGGCTCTATTTACTGATGAAATGAACAGTAACTGTACATAGAAAAAAGCACCATAACGCCTCAATAAATAAAAGATGAATAGGAGATTAACATGAAATTCCATAAAATAGGATTAGGTCTGTCGATGCTGTTGTCTATCTTATTAATGATGGGGAGCTTTCTATATCGAGAAGAGCCACTTTCAAGTTTTGCATTTATCCTGTACATGGTAATTCCTGGACTTATGGGGATTTATCTTACGAACTGTCTTACGATGAGTAACTATCAGAAAGGATATCTCTTAGTCGTAAATTATGGATTTGCGACCGCTATGAGTTTGATGCGTGTGATTGAGTTTATTTCTAGTAAGCTGTGATCGTTAATCGTTGAAAAAAGGAGTGCAATGAATGATTTCAATTGAACCTAAAAGATTTGAGTTTTTTTGCTTACTATTTTTGTGCTTGTCATTTTTTTTACAAGTTTTTATTTTTTATCTTATTCACCATATGCTGGCGAGATTAAATTGATGATTTCCACGATTTGCTGGTTCTTGAGTGGGATTAGTTTATTTTTTTCAACAGGAATAAAATTCGGTTGGGTAAAAGTATTGATCATTTTGGTTAACTGGTTCTGTATCTTTGGCTGGTGGTTTTCTACTAGATAAGTATTTTTTAAAAGGAGTGAGTGGAATGTTTGTAAAAAAAAGTATGCCGAATAAATATATTTCGTTCTATCTATTGGCGCTTTGTTTTCTATTAGGAAGTTTAGTTTTTGTTTTCAAATTTTTTTGGTTATTTGGAACAGTCCAATATTCTTGGTGGATCATTAGTGGAATCAGTTTGTTTTACTCAACTAGAATCCCCTCAGCATTCTTAAAAAGGGTGCTCATTGGCATTCATCTTGTTTTGATGTATGGTATTGTACTAGGAACTTTATTAGGTTTTGTCAGCTTTGGTAAGGTGGAGTATTTATTGTTCCCTGTTGCGTACGTATTGATTGTGGGCGCGCTTCATGAGTTAGAGAAAAAGAAAGCATTCTTTATCATGGGCTTGATCATCCCGATGTCTATTTCTACACTCGCATTTATTTATGCTCATTATTTGATTATTTTTCAAAGTCATTCATTCGAAAGTTATTATTTGATTCCTTTACTGATGTTGATGGTGATCTCTGGCTTGATTGGATTATACGCCGCAACAAAGCTTGAAACTAGCCGGCGAAAATTTTACTTATTGTTTATCAACTATTTGTTTTCTACATATTTCAATGTTGTGCTGTTACTTTTGTTTTTGGTGAATGTAGTAAGAAACTAAATCATGAATAAAACGCCTCTCATAGCAAAGTTTTGGTATCTGAAAAGTACAGAATGGGCCAACTAAAAAACGTCGCTTTTTTAAATTGATTATTTAGGGGTGAAATTTTCAGAAAGATGACGTATAATGTAAAATACTGAAAAGTTGCGACCTTCAACTCGTAGATGTTTCAGAATCTAATTGAAATGATGGTGATACCATGACAGACAACAGCAAAACACGCGTTGTCGTTGGGATGAGTGGCGGTGTTGACTCATCTGTAACAGCACTTTTGTTAAAGGAACAAGGCTATGATGTAATCGGGATCTTTATGAAAAACTGGGATGATACCGATGAAAATGGCGTCTGTACGGCGACGGAAGATTACAAGGATGTAGCGAAAGTCGCTGCCCAAATCGGGATTCCTTATTACTCGGTCAATTTTGAAAAGGAATATTGGGACCGTGTGTTTGAATATTTCTTAGCAGAATATCGTGCAGGACGTACCCCGAACCCAGATGTAATGTGCAATAAGGAAATCAAATTTAAAGCATTCTTAGACTATGCAATGGACTTAGGAGCGGAATATGTTGCTACTGGCCATTATGCGCAAGTCACACGTGATGAAAATGGCGTGTCACATATGTTGCGTGGGGTCGATAATAACAAAGACCAAACGTATTTCCTTAGCCAATTGTCACAAGAACAATTAGCAAAAACGATGTTTCCGTTAGGCGGTATGGAAAAATCAGAAGTACGTGCGATTGCAGAACGTGCCGGTTTAGCAACTGCGAAGAAAAAAGACTCAACTGGTATCTGTTTTATCGGTGAAAAGAACTTCAAACAATTTTTAAGTAACTATTTACCAGCTAAAAAAGGCAATATGGTGACCCTTGATGGTGAAGTCAAAGGGGAACATGCTGGTTTGATGTACTACACGATCGGACAACGTCAAGGCTTAGGTATCGGCGGCGGTGGCGATTCACAAGAACCTTGGTTCGTGGTGGGTAAAGATCTTGCGACGAATACATTATATGTTGGACAAGGGTTCCATCATCCTGCATTGTATGCAACCAGTTTGGATGCAAGCGAAATCCATTTTACAACAAATGAACCAATGCCAAAAGAATTCAAATGTACAGCGAAATTCCGTTACCGCCAACAAGATGTACCGGTAACTGTACGCTTATTAGAAAATAATCGGGCAGAAGTCATCTTCGACGAACCCGTACGCGCAATCACACCAGGACAAGCCGTTGTTTTTTATGACGGAATGGAATGTCTAGGGGGCGGATTGATCGATCATGCGTATCAAGAAGCGAAAGTTTTGCAATACGTCTAAGATAATCTAAAAAAGCCACAGGATTTTTTTACGAATCCTGTGGCTTTTTTGCTATTTATTGACGAAAGCATGACTATTGCTTGTTTCTTCCTGCTTATGGATCTCCTTCGTATTATGGCGAACAAGCACAAAGTTTGCAAGTACCAGTAAGGAAGTGGATAAAAAGACACCACGATAACCGAAGATACTTGAAACGCTTGAACCAATCAACGGACCAACTACATTCCCGGTTGCTTGGAAGGATTGATTGTAACTAAAGATTCTTCCGGCAGCTTGTGGGGGAGAGTATTTAGTAATCAATGCTTGCACCGCTGGAAGGAGGCAAGCGTCGGAAATCCCGATCAAAAATCGTAGTCCTGCAAGTTGCCATACATTCGTTACGAAAGCCATGGGGATATAGACGATCAAGGCAAAGCCTAATCCGATGGCTAAGATTCGTTCACTTCCAATCTTATCGCCTAAGCGACCGAAACGAGGAGCGGCTATCAGGGTGGCTATGCCGGGAATAGAAGCAATGATCCCGCTGATTAACGTGACGTTGCCGTGTCCATGTAACAATTGACGGATATATAAACTAATGATTGGACTGATCGAATTGTTTGATGCTTGGATGATCATTGTCGTAATGAACATACCGATGACGACATGTGGGTATTTCAGGTCACGGAAAATTTGTTTAGCGGAAACCAACTCACCTTTTTCTACGGGAACAAATTGTTCATGGACAAAAAATAAGCTAAGTAAGAAAACGAAGAACAAAATTGTCCCAGTGATAAAGAAGGTAGGACGATACCCAAAAGCAGAAGCAGAAAGTCCGCCAAGTAAAGGACCAAGCAATGTTCCGGTCACAGAGCCGGTCGCCAAAGTGCCAAGTACTTGTCCACTTTTTTCTCTTGGAGTACCAGTGGCGACTAAAGCTGTAGCGTTACTGATATAGCCGGAAAAAATCCCCTGCAACAGACGTAATGCGACTAATTGATACACGCTGGTTACTAGACCCATCAAGGAAATCACTACCGCCATCCCTAGAGAAGCGCGCAACAGCATCAACTTTCGGCCTTTTTGATCGGCAAGTCGTCCCCACCATGGAGAAATCAAGGTAGTAACAAGGAATGTAGAGGAGAAGGTCAAGCCACTCCAAAAGTTCAATTGTGACGTACTGTAATTTCCTAACGTATCTATGTAAAGCGACATAAAAGGCATCACTAGACTAAACCCAATCCCTGCCATAAATGTACCAAACCACAAAACAACTAGGTTTTTCTCCCAAGTTTCTCTTTTTCTGAATACTGCCTCTTTTACCCTTGACACCACAATTAAAGCCTTCTTTCTGAAAATTTTCATCTACAATTATTTATTATAAACTACAATGTGTAGTTTATCAATAACAAGTCTTTTTTCTCTTCGTCTTTCATGGTAAACTTAAAAGGATTGAGTTTATTCCATAAGAGGGGAAATCAAATGAAAAAACGAACGCTGTCACAAGAGAAAATCATCGACTGCTTTCGAGAATTGGCAGAAGAGATGGCTGTACAGCAAATCACTTTCCAACATTTAGCTAAGGCATTGAATATCAAATCACCGTCGCTTTATAACCACTTTAAGAATATTCGAGAAGTGAAAACGGCGTTGACTGCGAAACTTTTAACGGAGTTGAATGATCAATTACGTCGAGTGTTAGTTGGGAAAAGTAAGGGAGAAGCGATCCAAGCGTACGCGCAAACCTATCAGTCATTTGCGTTTCAAAATCAGGCAGTCTATGAACTGCTGATCAGTGTACCGCATACAAATGAAGAAATTCTATTAGAGGGAATACACGAAACGAACCAAATCATTTTACAAATATTTGACGCTTTTTCTTTGTCGAAAGAAGAAAAGGTCCATCGAAGTCGAGAACTGCGAAGTATGATCCATGGGTACCTTTCGTTACGTTTTTTAGGGTACTTTACCAATGAACCGAATGTTTCTCCAGAAGAAAGTTATGTCTGGATGATCGACGACTTTATTGCAACTTTACCAATAAAATAAAAGGCATCATTTAAATTAATTTTCTGAACATTCATAAAAAGCCCCTTTTAAGCAAAATTTCTTGCAACTTTCTTGGAAAGTGACTAATATGTTTTTAAGATGACCTGAGAAAAGGAGCGCATGTATGTATCAAGTAATTACAATGTTCGGTGATAATGAGCCTTGGTGGTTCTTTGAAGATTGGCAAGAAGATATTCAAATGGAGGAAACTTTCACCTCTTTTGAAGAAGCACAACAAAACTATGAAGAAAAATGGCTGGCCATTAAAGACAACTATAAGTATATCCATGCCAAAAATAATTTTCTTAGCGCTTTTTGGAATGATGGCGATGAGCGCTGGTGTGAAGAATGCGATGATGATTTGCAGCAATACAAAGGACTTGCTTTGCTGAAAGATTATCAACCGATTACTTTGGAAAGCAGAAAGGATTTTTATGAAACAACTAATTCTAGCGGAAAAGCCAAGCGTTGCGAAAGACCTAAGCAAGGTGCTTGGTGCTAATCAAAAACACAAAAACTATTACGAAGGACCCAAGGTGATCGTGACTTGGGCCCTTGGTCATTTATTAGGTCTAAAGATGCCAGAAGACCTAAATAAGGAATGGCAAAGCTGGCAGATGGAAACCTTGCCGATGATCCCTAAAAAACTAGGGATCAAACCCTTACCAAAAACTGGTCATCAATTGAAAGCCATCAAGCAATTGGCTAGTCGTAAAGATGTCTCAGAAGCAGTGATCGCGACAGATGCCGGACGTGAAGGAGAACTCGTTGCACGTTGGATCTTGGAATATGTTCACTTCAATAAGCCGGTGAAACGTTTGTGGATCTCCTCTCAAACGGACAAAGCGATCAAGACAGGTTTCAGCCAATTGAAACCAGCTAAAAGCTATGATGCGCTTTATGAGTCTGCTTTGGCTAGGGCAAAAGCAGATTGGTTGGTCGGATTGAATGTGACACGTGCGCTGACAGTAAAATATCAAGACAATTTATCAGCGGGTCGGGTACAAACACCAACCTTAGCTTTAGTGCGTAATCAGGAAAAGAAAATCGAATCATTCCGACCACAAACGTATTTTACGATTTCATTGACAGTCGGCAATGAACAAGCAAAAATGGTCCAAAAAAACCAATTTGCTTTGAAATCCCATGAAGAAGCCCAAGCGTTTGTTAAAACCCTTAGTCAGAGTAAGGGAACAGTAGTCAACATTGAAGAAAAAACAAAGACAGAAAAAGCTCCTCTGCCTTATGATCTAACGGAGATCCAACGAGAAGCCAACCAACGTTATGGCTATTCTGCAAAGAAAACGTTGGGTCTTGTCCAAAGTTTATATGAAACGCACAAGATCGTCACGTATCCACGAACAGATAGTAAATATTTGACGAATGATATGAAAAGTACGATGAAAGAAAGACTTCAAGCCATCAGCGATTTTGCACCAGAAGTGAAAACTTATTTGAAAAATGGTGCAGTGGTTCGTCAAACAAGTGTCTTCCAAGATAATAAAGTAACAGATCACCATGCCTTGTTGCCGACGGAAAATCGTCCACGCTATGAAAAATTAAGCAACGAAGAACAAAAAATCTATCAAATGATCGTGACACGTTTCTTAGGCTTGTTTGCAGAACCACATAAAATCAGTCAAACGAAAATCACTGTCGTATTTGGGAACGAACAATTTGTTTTCCGCCAAAACCGGGTGTTGGAAGCTGGTTGGAAAACCTCTGCTGAAAGTCATGTGGATTCGTTTGACTGGAAAAAAGACATGCGTATCCAACCTGATTTTACGATCAAAAAAGAATTGTCAGCACCGCCGAAACCTTTGACGGAAGCAAGTCTGCTAGGCTTAATGGAAAAACACAGTTTAGGCACGCCCGCGACTCGTGCGGAGATCATTGAAAAATTGATCAAATCCGAATTAATGGAACGGACACCGCAAGGCTTACAAGTCTCACCGAAGGGCAAGCAGTTGTTAGAACTGGTCAATCCATCGCTTGTGACACCAGATTTGACTGAAAGTTGGGAAAGAGATCTAGAAGCGATCGCGCTTGGAAAAAAACAAGCCAACGTCTTTTTACAATCCATCGAAAAAGAAACGAAGCGACTTGTTCAAGAAATCAAAACGAGTAAGCAAGAATACCAAGATTTTTCGATTACCCAAAAGAAATGTCCGGATTGTGGCTCGAATCTCCGTGAGAAGAACACAAAAGATGGCAAAATCTATGTGTGTACGAATCAAGATTGTAGCTATCGTCGTCGGAAAGATCCGAAAGTCTCTAACCATCGTTGCCCACAATGTCACCGAAAAATGGAGATCATTGAAGGCAAGAATGGGGCTTACTTCCGTTGTAAATTTGACGGGACGACAGAGAAAATGCTAGGGAAAAAAGAGCAGAAGAAAAAAATGACAAAACATGAAGAACGTCGTTTGATGAAGAAATATTCTCAAGCAGAAGAACCGGAAGAAAGCCCATTAGCAGCAGCCTTAAAAGCTGCGATGAAGGATAATTGAGTTACAAGACTTCATACCTTGGCAGATGATCCACATGAGCGAGTAGTCGTTCAAAATCTGCAAAGGGAAATATGATGGTGCTGGTGTTGCTATTTGGATGAAAGCCGACGGTATCTTTGCGATCGATCGAGGAGTCAATTACTACCTGGATCTCGTTTTCTAAATCGTTGACTAAGGCAAATGGATTGACGGTGCCGGGCGGAACACGCAACAACTGTTTGACTTGTTCTTCTGACACAAACGATAATCGTTTTTCATTCAACTGTTCTGCCAATAATTTCAAGTCGGCTTGTTTTTCATCAGGTAAGACGACAAAATAAATTTGTTTGCCTTTCTTTGATTTGACCAAAAGATTTTTGACTTGTGGACCTGGTAAAGTAAAAGATAGATTTTTGACAGAAGTAATGGCTGGATGATTCACTTCTTGGTAATTGATTGCCAATAGATCAAGCAATTCATAGGCCTCTTGTTTCGTGGCATGACACATAAAAAACAATCCTCCATTCATTTTTTATTTATTTTAGCACAAAAAAGATTGACAAATAAAAATGAATCAGGTAAATTACTCATTAAGTTAAATAAAAGACATCGAAAAGAAGAGTAGCAATTAAGTGTTTGAAGAGAGTCTCTGGTTGGTGAGAAGAGGCAATAACTGATTGTGAAACACATCTTGGAGTCGATTTTCTGAACAGCCAGTAAGAAAATCCGGGAAGCCCGTTATAGCTGCGGTCGTTGTTAGACGACCAGATAAGGTTAGTTTTGCGAGAAACTAATAAAAAAAGGTGGAACCACGTATTTTGCGTCCTTTGGTCTTCGGATCAAGGGACTTTTTTTGTTTTTCATGTGGTTGGAAGGGACAGCTAACAATGTACCCCTTTAAAGAAAAGAGGAGGAAAAGAAAATGAATGATTTATTAGAAGTGATGCCACAGTTGTTAGTAGGGGCGCTGACAACCTTGAAATTATTTGCCTTTACCTTGATTGGTTCTTTGCCATTAGGCATTATTTTAGCCTTAGGGTTGTCGTTACATTTTAAACCGATCCGTTATTTCCTACAAACGTATGTCTGGATCATGCGAGGAACACCGCTATTATTACAATTGATTTTCGTGTTCTACGGCTTGCCAACGATCGGGATCGTGTTTGATCGCTTCGAAGCTGCTTTGATCGCATTCATTTTAAATTATGCTGCCTATTTTGCTGAGATTTTCCGCGGTGGTATCCAGTCGATCCCTAAAGGGCAGTATGAAGCAGCTCAAGTCTTACAGTTGAGTCCTTTCCAAACAGTGACAAGAATCATTATTCCGCAAGTAACAAAAATCGTGTTACCTTCTGTCGGAAATGAAGTCATCAATCTAGTGAAAGATTCTTCGTTGATCTACATCTTAGGTTTAGGTGATGTGATGCGAGCGGGTAAGATCGCGATGGAGAGAGATGCAAGTTTACTTCCATTGCTTGGCGTGGCACTGATCTATCTCGCACTAACAGGAGTGCTGACGATCGTGTTGAAGCAAATTGAAGAAAAATTAAATTATTACCGCTAAGAAACGAGGAGGGAACAGCGATGATTGAATTAAAAAAGATTAGTAAATCATTTGGTGACAAACAAGTGATCAAAGATTTTGATTTAGTAATACCGGAAGGACAAACATTAGCGATCGGCGGACCGTCAGGAGGCGGTAAAACAACGATGTTACGGATTTTAGCCGGTTTAGAAAAAGCTGACAGTGGTGAGTTTTACCTAGATGGCACGAAATTTGACCCTTTTGAATTGAAAACAGAAGAACAAGTGGTAGGCGTCGTGTTTCAAGATTTCCAGCTTTTCCCACACTTGAGTATTTTTGACAATATTACTTTAGCGCCTAAAATGGTGTTGAAACAAAGTAAAGAAGAATACACGAAAAAGGCGGAGGAATTAGCGGACTCATTAGGGATTCGTGATTTATTAGGAAATTATCCTTATCAATTATCTGGAGGACAAAAACAACGTGTGGCCATTGCTCGTGCGTTAGCGATGAACCCACGAGTGTTAGCTTATGATGAACCGACGAGTGCATTAGATCCAGAGTTACGCCAACAAGTAGAGAAGTTGATTCTTTCATTAAAAGAAGAAGGCGTGACCCAAATCATCGTGACCCACGATTTAGTCTTTGCTGAAAACGTTGGGGATCAATTGATCAAAGTTATGCCAAGTAAGTAGGAAAGCGGTGGGGAGAAAATGAAAAAATTCAGCTTTTTGATTTTATCTTTGATTGTTTTTTTCTTTTTAACTGGCTGCACGAATGAGCGGACAGCGACAGAAAGCTGGTCAAGAATCAATCAAGAAAAAAAGATTATCGTAGGGCTAGACGACAGCTTTGTACCAATGGGTTTTCGTGATAAAGATGGCAAACTGACAGGATTTGATATTGAGTTAGCGAAAGCTGTCTTTGATGAATATGGCATCACCGTTGAGTTCCAACCGATCGATTGGTCGATGAAAGAATTTGAGTTGAACAATGGAACGATCGATTTGATCTGGAACGGGTATTCAAAAACACCGGAACGTGAAGAAAAGGTCTTGTTTACAAAACCGTATATGAAAAATGATCAAGTGTTGATCACGCCAAAAACTTCTGGCATTACAAGCTTTGAACAAATGCAAGACAAAATCTTAGGCGCACAAAACGGTTCTTCTGGTTATGATATGTTTGTCAGACATCCAGAAATACTCAAAGACTATGTGAAAAATCAAGATGCAGTTTTGTACGCCAGCTTTAATGAAGCATTGATCGATTTGAAAAGTGGCCGTACAGATGGTGTGTTGATCGACAAAGTCTATGCCGAGTATTTTTTGAACATACGAGACGAATTAGATAATTTCAATGTGATCAAAGGGGACTTTGATGGAGAAGATTTTGCTGTCGGTGCGCGAAAAAATGACGAAATACTTGTGGAAAAAGTCAATGATGGCATAGCCGAATTGGTTGAAAACGGAAAATTTAAAAAGATCTCAGAGAAGTGGTTTGGTGAAGATGTCACACCAGAATAGGTGACAGGATGACAGGAAGGATCGAATCATAGGGGAAGTCAAAATAGTGGAACAGCATCTGCTGCTCCACTATTTTTGTTTGTTTTGGACTTATTCTTAAAATGACTAGACTTTTGTTTATAAATGTCAAAAATCTACTTGGTAATGAAAAGGGTTTCGTGTTATTCTAAAGAGGTAAAGATTGAACTAGGAAAGGAAGATGTTCATGGAACACCAAAAATTAACAGCATTTCCTGATGATTTTCTTTGGGGATCTGCTTCAGCTGCCTATCAAGTAGAAGGTGCATGGCAAGAAGGCGGAAAAGGTGAGTCCGTTTGGGATCGCTTTGTTCGTATTCCAGGTAAGACATTTAAAGGAACAAATGGCGACCTAGCTGTTGATCATTATCATCGTTATAAAGAAGATATTGCCTTAATGAAAGAACAAGGTTTGAAAACGTATCGCTTCTCTGTGGCTTGGACACGTATTTTTCCAAATGGCCGCGGCGAGATCAATCAAGAAGGCTTAGCTTTCTATATGGATTTGATCGATGAATTGATCAAACACGACATTGAACCAATGTTGACATTGTATCATTGGGATCTGCCACAAGCGTTGCAAGATGAATACCAAGGGTGGGAATCTCGTCAGATCATCGAAGATTTTACGAACTATGCAAAAACCTTATTCGAAGCATTTCGTGGCAAAGTCCACTATTGGGTGAGTTTGAACGAGCAAAATATTTTCACTTCACTCGGTTATTTATTAGCGGTACATCCTCCAGGAGTGACTGATCCAAAACGAATGTATCAAGTAAACCATATTGCCAACTTAGCTAATGCAGCAGTGATCAATGCGTTCCATGAAATGGATATGCCTGGGAAAATCGGACCAAGTTTTGCGTATACGCCAAACTATCCGATTGACAGTGATCCAAAGAACATTTTGGCTGCTGAAAATGCGGAAGATTTGATGGCACATTATTGGATGGATGTTTATATGTGGGGCAAATATCCAATCGCTGCGATGAAATTCTTGGAAGAACAAGGGTGGGCGCCAACGATCGAAGAAGGTGATGAGGAGCTATTAGCCTCTGCGAAACCTGACTTTTTAGGCATCAACTACTACCAAACAGCAACGAACGCCTTTAATCCATTAGATGGTGTCGGCGCTGGTAAGATGAATACTACAGGTAAAAAAGGCTCATCAGAAGAAACCGGCGTGCCTGGCATGTACAAAAAAGTAGAAAACCCATTTGTCGAACGTACAAATTGGGATTGGGAAATCGATCCAGAAGGTTTACGTATTGCTTTGCGACGAATCACGAGTCGCTATCGTATCCCTGTGTTGATCACGGAAAATGGTTTAGGTGAATATGACAAATTGACAGAGGATAAAAAGATCCACGATGACTACCGTATCAACTACTTGGAGAGTCATGTCAAAGCCATCAAAGAAGCTATTTCAGATGGTGCAGAAGTCTTGGGCTATTGCACATGGTCATACACAGATTTGCTGAGCTGGTTAAATGGCTACCAAAAGCGCTATGGCTTCGTTTATGTAGATCAGGATGAAACACAAGAAGGGTCACTTGATCGCTACAAAAAAGATAGCTATTACTGGTACCAACAAGTGATTCGTGAGAATGGCGCAAATATAGGTGAGTAGAGGGTATCTTTTGTCCATTCCCTCAATAAAAAGATGAATAATGGAAGAAGAAGAGAGGACTTTAGTCCTGCTCTTCTTTTTTATCATGAAAGAAAATCAGCAATCGAGCAAACAAAACTTTTGTTCGCTTGCTTTTTTTTGTATAATGGAACTTGATGAAAAGAGGGATAAATCATGGCAAAGAAAAAACGTCCTGCTAAAAAGAAAAGAAAAACAAAAAAACAGAAACAGCAGCAGGAGCAAATGATTGCGATCGGTGTTGGCTTTGCTTTTATACTATTTGCCGTCTTTGGCTTTTTGAAATTAGGCTTTTTAGGCATTTTAGTGGCGAATGGCTTTCGCATAGTCGCTGGAAATACGTATCAGATCCTCTGTGTATTATTAGCAGTTTTAGGATTTTGGATCATGGTCAAAAATAGAGAATTCACGATGGGTAAGAGTCGTCGTTGGCTGGGAGTCGGTCTGTTTTATTTAGGTATCTTACTCTTTTTACATGCCAATCTTTTTGGAAAATTGGACAGCGGAGAACCCAATATCATTGGAACGACTTGGGATCTACTATCGGCAGATATTCGTCAAAGCCAAATCACCACGAATGTCGGTGGCGGTATGTTAGGCGCATTTATTTATAATCTGACATTCTTTTTGATTGCTCAACCGGGAAGTTATTTCGTAGCTGTTTTATTGATTCTTGGCGGAGCAGTATTATTTAGTAATGTTGAGAGTCATCAATTATTGAATGCCTTACAAGTGATGGGAGATAGATTCCAAGAACTGTTAGAAGGCGATCCAGAAAAGCAGGCACGTAAACAAGCTGCGAAAGAAGAGCGGCAAAAGCAACGAGCAGAAGCGAAGGAAGCGAAACGTCTTGCTGCGAAAGAAGCAGCCGAAGCTGAAGCTGCGGAAATGGAACAAAAGCGAGCCACTCGTCAAAAGAATCAAGTCCAAAAGGAAACTTCTCCTATTTATGAAGAAAGTGAACCTGAACAATTGAGTTTTGTGCCGATTGACAGTTTCCAAGGAAATGTCCAACCTCCTGTTATGGAACCTCCTAAACAGGATGAAATGACCCAAGCACAAGAGTCGTCCGAAGATGAGTTATTTGAAGATGATGGCACTGCATTAGAATTTGAGATCGAAGCAGAAGAAGAAAATCAAGCATACGAACTACCTTCAATCGATTTATTAGACTCTGCGCAAACCGTGGATCAAAGTGATGAGTACAAGAAAATCGAAAAGAACATTGGCGTGTTAGAACAAACTTTCCAAAGTTTTGGTGTCGATGCGAAAGTCGTCAAAGCGAGTTTAGGACCATCTGTGACGAAGTTTGAGATCCAACCAGCTGTTGGAGTAAAAGTAAGTAAAATCGTTAGTTTAACGGATGATATTGCCTTAGCTTTAGCCGCAAAAGATGTTCGTATGGAAGCACCGATCCCTGGGAAATCATTGATCGGGATCGAAGTGCCGAACAGCAAGATCAGTATGGTTTCGTTTAGAGAGATCATCGAAGCCCAACCGGATCATCCAGACAAGCTATTGGAAGTCCCTCTAGGACGAGATGTTTCGGGTCGTGTCCAAACGGCTGATCTATCGAAAATGCCTCACTTGCTGGTTGCTGGTTCGACTGGTAGTGGGAAGTCTGTAGCCATAAATGGGATCATTACAAGTATTTTGATGCGAGCAAAACCTCATGAAGTCAAACTAATGATGATCGACCCGAAAATGGTTGAGTTGAATATGTATAATGGTATTCCGCATTTATTGACACCCGTTGTGACCAATCCTAGAAAAGCAGCACAAGCGTTGCAAAAAGTCGTTCAGGAAATGGAAGAACGTTATGAGAAGTTTGCTGCAACTGGTGTGAGAAATATCTCTGGGTACAATGAATTTGTCCAACAAAAAAATCTGGAAAATGGAACCAAACATCCGACCTTACCATTTATCGTCGTCATTGTTGATGAATTGGCGGATCTAATGATGGTTGCAAGCAACGAAGTCGAAGATGCAATCATCCGTTTAGCGCAAATGGCTCGTGCCGCAGGTATCCATATGATCTTAGCGACACAACGCCCAAGTGTGGATGTTATCACCGGGATCATCAAAGCCAATGTGCCTTCACGAATGGCGTTTGCTGTTTCCAGCGGAACAGACTCACGAACGATCATTGATTCTAATGGGGCGGAAAAGCTCTTAGGACGAGGGGACATGCTCTTCTTACCAATGGGTGAGAACAAACCGATCCGTGTTCAAGGCGCCTTCATTTCAGACCATGAAGTGGAACGTGTGGTTAACTTTGTCACCGATCAACAAGAAGCCAATTACGAAGAAAAAATGATGCCAACGGATGAAGTTGAATCAGCTGGTTCAGCTGAACAACCACAAGATGAACTATTTGAAGAGGCAAAAGCATTAGTTATCGAAATGCAAACCGCTAGTATTTCTCTGTTGCAACGTCGTTTTAGAATCGGCTACAATCGGGCAGCTCGTTTAGTCGATGAATTAGAGGCCCACGGCGTCGTAGGCCCTTCAGAAGGCAGTAAGCCTCGAAAAGTTTTTATTGAGCAAGTGGAAGAGTCAATGGAGCAACCATTATCTGAAAATCAGGAAATATAAAATGAAAGCAAGAAATCTGTTCTTATCGAATGGATTTTTTGCTTTTATTTTGCGTTTAGTCCAAAAAAATATCTTTCATGGAAAAAAACAGGCAGTAACAAAACGATTTTTATAAAATTATTCATGTTAAAAAAATGATAAGCTTAAAGTCACAATAGTTTTTTAGATGAAAGGAGATTCACTGAATGAACGATGAGAAAACCAAAAAGGTTGAACAAGTATCAAATGAAGCTTCCGAAAAAATGACGAACGAACAATTGACAGAAACAATGAATGAAGTGCCCGAAAAACCTGTAAATACGCTACAGGAAGAACCAATCAGCGAACCGAACGAAGAACCAGTGAAAGAACTAGTCGAAGATCCAATCAGCGAACCGAACGAAGAACCAGTGAAAGAACTAGTCGAAGAACCAATCAGCGAGCCGAACGAAGAACCAGTGAAAGAACTAGTCGAAGAACCAATCGAAGAACCGATCAAAGAACCGATCAAAGAACCAATACAATCAACGAGCCAAACACAAAAAGCAACGCTTGATGAACCCCAAGTCGGCTTGGCAAATTCTGAGTTTCAAAGGGGCAATCAGGAAGTACCGCAAGAAATCAAAAAATGGAACTGGGGAGCATTCTCTCTAAATATCATTTGGGGAATCGGGAACAAAACGTATCTTCCATTACTGTGTTTGATTCCACTATTCAATCTTGTTTGGGTGTTTATTTGCGGATTTAAAGGCAATGAGTGGGCATGGAGAGATGGAAACTATACGGATGTTGAAACATTCAAACAAGTCCAAAAAACTTGGAGTCGAGCTGGCATAGCGATGTTTATTATTCAAATTTTGATCATCCTTTTATATCTTGTTTTCGTCGTATTCATTCTTTCTAGCTTATGGTATATTCGTGATTCTTTTATCCGGGATTCTTATAACTATGATCCTTACATTTATGATGGTTATTACTACTAGAAAGGAGAAAACAAGATGCATCAAAAAATGATCAAAACTATTTTTATATTGAATATCGTTCAAACAGTGATTTATCTTTTTGGTTTCTTTAACCGAGTAGCAGAGCAGTCAGGTCTGGTTCCTCTCGTCTATGTGACACGTCTATGGGGGAATTTTTATGGAATTATTTTTTGGTCGATCCTAAGTATGATTTGCGTGATCGGCTTCACTTTAACCTTATATTTATTGCTTTCAAAAGCAGTAGATTCTAAAAAAACAGTCGGGTTGATCATTTCTGCTATTGGTTATGGTTCCCCACGTCTATTCAGTTTTTTCTTGATCATTCCAGCAACCTTGTTGATTTTAGGGCTTATCTTTATTAAATGGATGATTTTAGATCCAGAAAAATCAGTAGAAGAATACGATGAGTTGCATGATACTCATGCATGACCTAAATAAGATTTAGTACAAGTTTTTAACGATTATTTAGTTTCTTTTGTGAACTATTGCATTAATATAGGGAATCAGTTATAGTATGTAGCGATACTTTGAAAAAAAGAGGGAATAATCGTGGAAAAACAATCCATTTATGGCTTAACAAATAAAGAATTGACTGCTTGGTTTTTAGAACATGGTGAAAAGAAATTCCGTGCCTCACAAGTATGGGAATGGCTCTATCAAAAGCGCGTCACAAGCTTTGAAGAAATGACAAATCTTTCAAAAAGTTTAATTGAAAAACTATCAGAAAACTTTGAGATCAATCCATTGAAACAAGTGATCGTGCAAGAGGCAAGTGATGGGACAGTCAAATACTTGTTTGAGTTGCCAGATAAAAATATGATCGAAACGGTGTTGATGAGACAAGAATATGGCTTATCTGTGTGTGTAACTACACAAGTCGGATGTAACATTGGCTGTACTTTTTGTGCCAGTGGTTTATTAACGAAAAACCGAGACTTAACAGCCGGTGAGATCGTAGCGCAGATCATGATGGTCCAACATTACTTTGATGAACGTCAACTGGGGGAACGAGTATCCCATGTCGTGGTGATGGGGATCGGTGAACCGTTCGACAATTACGACAATGTGATGGATTTCTTGCATATCATCAATGATGCCAAAGGTTTAGCAATCGGTGCTCGTCACATCACGGTGTCAACCAGTGGGTTGGCAAACAAAATCAAAGAATTCGCTGAAAATGGATTACAAGTCAACTTAGCGATATCATTACATGCACCAAATAATGAAGTCCGTACGTCTATGATGCGTATCAATCGCCGTTTCCCAATTGAAAAATTGATGGAAGCAGTGGATGAGTACTTGGAGAAAACCAATCGCCGGATCACGTTTGAATACATCATGCTGAATCAAGTAAATGATCGTCCAGAACACGCGCAACAACTGGCTGATCTGTTGAAAGACAAGAAAAAATTAACTTATGTCAATTTGATTCCTTACAACCCAGTAAGTGAACATGATCAATATTCAAGAAGTCCAAAAGCGGATGTATTGAAATTTTATGATGTGTTGAAAAAGAACGGCATCAATTGTGTGATTCGCAAAGAGCATGGGACAGATATTGATGCAGCTTGTGGGCAATTGCGTAGCAAACAAATGAAAAAAGAAAAAACTGTAGCAAAATAAATATTCTTAAAGTTAAGTTTTCTTTCCTTCTCTTTTTCTCGTTTGGCTGATAGAATAGGCTGAAATTGGAATGGAGGGGAATAGGATGATCATCAGTGAATTTGATCGTAGAAATATCGGATTGAAGGATCAGTTAGCTGACCTTTTGCGTTTGACTTGGCCGAAGGATTACGGTGAACAACCAATGAAAGAAGTCGAGCAACTACTAGCGACGGATCGAATCGCCGTCTCAGCGGTTGAACAAGATCGTTTGGTTGGTTTTATCGGTGCGATTCCGCAGTATGGAATGACTGGTTGGGAAATTCACCCTCTAGTAGTAGAAACTTCTTATCGAAAGCAGTATATCGGTAGCCGCTTAGTTGATTATGTTGAGAAAGAAATCGCCTCTAAAGGTGGTGTGATGGTTTATTTAGGAACAGATGATACGGATGGAGACACAAGTCTTAGTCATACGGATCTTTTTGATCATCCGTTAGATAAACTGAAATCAATCGAAACCTTCAACAAGCATCCTTATACATTTTATGAAAAAATGGGCTATCAAGTCGTTGGAGCGATTCCTGATGCAAATGGGATCAATCAACCAGATATCATCCTGGCAAAACGACTTGGAGAAATAAACCAATGAATGAAGCACCAAAATGATTTTTTTTAAATCGAATAAAACATGCGAGCCTCCCCTAGTGTGGAGGCTCTTTTTTGTGGCAAAAACCGAACATTCATATCGAACGTTCCTATAACGACCATTTTTTTATGATTATTTTATTCGAAAGAGGATTAGATAAAAATCCTTGATTTATCTCATTTTTTCAGAAAAAAATAATAAAACGTTCATGGAAAAGTCATTATTTTTTAGAAAAAGCGAAAAAAACTGTTGCAATTTTAATAATTATTCATTAAACTCATAAACAACTCAGAAAATACTAATTATTCTGAAAATTTCGATAAAGGGGTACGGAAGATGAAAAAGAATTTAACTTTTGGTGTTGTGGCCTTATGTGGGCTTGTACTTGCTGGTTGTTATGGTGGCAGCAGTGCAGATACAAGTGGTAGTGGTTCTTCAAGCAGTGGATCAGCAGATGGAGGAGGCGTCTTCAACTTAGTAGTACCTCAAGAAATGCCGTCGGCCGACTTATCGGTTGCAACAGATACAATCAGTTTTACTGCACTAAATAATGTGTATGAAGGAATCTATCGTTTAGATGAAGATAGTAAACCTCAACCAGCCGGTGCGAGTGAATTGGCTGAAGTTAGTGAAGATGGATTGACTTATAAAGTCAAATTGCGTGAAGACGCAAAATGGTCAAATGGGGAGCCTGTCACAGCAGCTGATTATGTTTACGGTTGGCAACGTACGGTAGATCCAGCGACGGCATCAGAATATGCGTATCTTTTTGCACCAGTTGAAAATGCTGAAGCAATCACAGCAGGCGACAAAGACAAATCAGAATTAGGCATCAAAGCAGTTGGTGATTATGAATTGGAAATCAAATTAGCCAAACAAACACCATACTTCCAATACTTACTTGCTTTCCCTTCATTCTTCCCACAAAGTCAAGCAGTGGTTGAAGAACATGGAGATGCGTACGCATCATCAAGTGACAACGCAGTATACAATGGACCATTTACTTTAGCTGATTTTGATGGACCAGGTACTGATACTGAATGGACGTACAAGAAAAACGAAGAGTACTGGGATAAAGATGCAGTTAAATTATCAGAAATCAAAGTCAGTGTCGTAAAAGAATCTTCTACTGCATTGAATCTATTCAAAGATGGACAAGCAGATGATGTCATCTTATCAGGCGAGTTAGCACAACAAAATGCGAATGATCCAGCTTATACGTCAGTCAAAGAAGCACGTACAAGTTATATCGAGTTCAATCAAAGAGAAGATGATTCACCATTCAAAAATGTGAACTTAAGAAAAGCCATTTCTTATTCAATCAATCGTGAAGCATTAGTGAAACAAGTTATGGGTGATGGTTCAGTTGTTTCAACAGGTTTGATTCCTGCAGACATGACTAAGAACCCTGAAACAAATGAAGATTTCGCAGCAGAAGCCGGCGAATTAGTATCATATGATCAAGACAAAGCAAAAGAATATTGGGAAAAAGCGAAGAGTGAATTAGGAATCGACTCATTAGAATTTGAATTGATGGCATCAGATGATGACTCAACGAAAAAAGTGATCGAATATATCCAAAACTCTATCCAAGAAAACCTTGACGGTGTGAAAGTAAAACCTACACCAGTACCATTCTCAGTTCGTTTGGATCGTTCATCATCTGGTGATTTTGATACAGTATTAGGTGGTTGGGGCGCAGACTATGCTGACCCAAGTAGCTTTACTGACTTATTTGTAACAGGCAATTCTTACAACCGTGGTCAATGGTCAAATGCAGACTATGACAAAGCTGTTGAAGCATCTGCTTCTAAAGATGCTGGCGACGAACAAGCGCGTTGGGCTGACTTACAAGAAGCGAATAAAATCATCGCTGAAGATATGGGTGTCGCTCCAGTTTATCAAAAAGCTGAAGGTCATTTAGTTAATCCAAAAGTCAAAGGTATCGTTCATCATGCTGCTGGCGCATCATGGGATTACAAATGGACATATATTGAAGAATAATCTGTCCTAAAAAGAAAAAAGAGCGTCTGGGATGTTTGACAAATCCCAGACCTCTCAATTTTCTGATCCTAGTTATTCTTTTGGCCGTTCATTTAGACAAGTGAGATGAGCGCAAAGACAATCGAAAACACAAGCAAAATTCCAGCGATGATCAGCCAAAAGGTATACATACCGTAGCTGACCGAAGATAGGGAAGTAAATTCTGGTTTTTCCTTCCGGTTTCTTGTTCGTGCTAAGTGAAACGAACGTTGAAAGTGATCAAAGAAACCTGAGGAGAACACCCATAAAAATCCGCCGATAATCAAAAACGGCAACGCACATAAAAATAAATCATTGGATAATTGAAGAAGGGTCAACTGATCAGTCAAAACATTTTTAAGTAACACGAGGACGATCACTAAACCGGCAAACAAATAAGGACGATATTTTTTTTTCATTATTTTGCTCCTTTATCATTGGTTCATTAAATAATGTAGCGAAACATTGATCAGAAGTCAAAAGCTAGGGGGAAACATTCGTGAATAGTTATATAAAATATGTATTAAAACGCGTCTTCTTTATGGTGATCACACTATGGTTGATTGCAACCATCACATTCTTTTTGATGCAATTATTGCCTGGTACACCTTACACAAACCAGGAACGTTTAAGTCCTGAAACAATTGAGATGTTGAACAAACAAGTTGGTTTGGATAAACCAGTCATCGTTCAATATGGGATCTATCTTTCTAATTTGATCCAAGGAGATTTTGGTATCTCTTTCCAATTCAAAAACCAACCAGTTGCTAACTTATTAGCAGGACGAGTAGGACCTTCATTACAGCTTGGTCTACAAGCAATCATTTTCGGAACTTTCTTTGGAACGATCCTAGGAACAATCTCAGCAATGAAACAAAATACATGGGTCGATACGTCTTCTACATTAGTCGCGATCTTAGGACGTTCTATCCCTAACTTTGTTTTTGCTGTATTGTTACAATACATTTTTGCCATCCAATTTCGTGTATTGCCGATCGCAAAATGGGATGGGTTCATGTATACGATCTTACCAACGATTGCACTAGCCATGTCGCCATTAGCTGACTCTGCCAGATTCATCCGAACAGAAATGGTCGAAGTCTTGCATAGTGATTATGTCGAATTGGCTCGAGCAAAAGGTTTGAGTCGTTGGGAAATTGCCTTTAAACATGGTCTACGTAATAGTTTGATCCCGTTGATGACCTTGTTAGGCCCATTAGCAGTGGCTTTGATGACCGGTTCATTAGTTGTTGAAAATATCTTTGCTATTCCGGGGATCGGTGAGCAATTCGTTAAGTCGATCACAACAAATGACTATCCAACGATCATGGCTGTTACGATTTTGTATTCATTTATGTTAATCTTAGTTATTTTAGTCGTGGATCTATTGTACGGACTAGTTGATCCGAGAATCCGAGTTTCTGAAGGGAGTCGAAGCTAGATGGAACTGATACCAAAACGCTACGAAACAATTGCAGAAATTCCTGCAGATGAATTTTTACCGTTACAAAAAAACACAGAAGAAGAACGTGAAAAAATCGAAGCTCCTTCACTGAATTTTATCCAGGATTCTTGGCGTCGATTGAAGAAAAACAAAGCGGCAGTTATTTCCATGGGATTACTGATCGTGATCATCTTTATCTCGATCATCACGATTTTCGTTTCACCCCATGATCCAACCGCTCAAAATGTCGATTACATCAACTTACCACCACGTATTCCTGGTATCAATATCGACGGACTAAACGGAAAAGCAATGGTTGCTGGTGAGTTAGTCGATAAATATGCGCAAGCCAATGTTCCTGCAGATGTGAACTACTTTTTAGGAACAGATGGTCTAGGTCGTGATGTGTTAAGTCGTTTGTTCATGGGAACACGTATCTCTCTACTGATTGCCTTCATCGCTGCGTTACTAGATGTAACGATCGGTGTTGCCTATGGTTTGATCTCTGGTTTATTAGGTGGTCGTGTGGACAATGCGATGCAACGTTTCTTAGAGGTCTTATCTGGTATTCCTAACTTAGTCGTGATGATTTTGATGTTGGTCGTCTTTGAACCAGGGATCTTCTCGATCGTGGCAGCGATGGCGATCACGAACTGGATTCCGATGGCTCGGATCGTCAGGGCGCAAACATTGAAATTAAAAGACCAAGAGTATGTGTTAGCAGGAATGACATTAGGTGAATCCAAATGGAAGATCGCCTTCAAGCATATCTTGCCAAACATTTCGAGTGTGATCATCATCCAAATGATGTTCAGTATCCCATCAGCGATTTTCTTCGAAGCTTTCTTAAGTTTCATCGGCCTAGGCTTGACACCACCTTCTGCTTCACTGGGAACGATGTTGAGTGATGGATACAAAACATTCTTATACTTGCCGTACCTATTATGGATTCCGGCAGCAACTTTATCGGTGATCATGATTGGTTTCAACTTATTAGCAGATGGCTTACGTGATGCCTTTGATCCTAAAATGAAAGAGTGAGTACGATGACGAAAATTCTTGAAGTAAAGAACTTACAAATCTCCTTTGATACCTATGCTGGAAAAGTCCAAGCAATCCGAGGCGTCGATTTTCATTTGAACAAAGGTGAAACATTGGCAATCGTTGGCGAATCCGGTAGTGGGAAATCTGTAACGACTAGAAGTATCATGCGTTTACTATCGAGTAACGCATCGATCGATTCTGGTGAGATCTTATTCAAAGGACAAAACATTGTTGATAAAACAGAAAAAGAAATGCAAAAGATTCGTGGGAAAGAAATTGCGATGATCTTCCAAGATCCGATGACTTCATTAGATCCAACGATGACGATTGGTAAACAAGTAGCAGAATCTTTACGTAAGCATAATAAAGTATCGAAAAAAGAGGGGCAAAAAGCCGCTTTAGAATTATTGAATCTTGTAGGGATCCCGGAGGCTGAGAAACGCATCCATAGCTATCCTCATCAATTTTCAGGGGGACAACGGCAACGGATCGTGATCGCGATCGCGTTGATATGTTACCCAGAAATCTTGATTGCAGATGAACCAACGACAGCCTTAGATGTGACGATCCAAGCACAGATTTTAGAGTTGTTGAAAAAAATCCAATCAAAAATCGACACGTCGATCATTTTTATCACCCATGATCTTGGTGTCGTAGCGAATGTTGCTGATCGAGTAGCAGTGATGTACGGTGGAAAAATCATTGAAGTGGGGACATCTGAAGAGATTTTCTACAATCCACAGCATCCGTATACGTGGGGCTTACTTGGCTCTATGCCTACATTGGAAAGTGGCAATGACCGCTTATATGCAATCCCAGGTTCTCCACCGGATTTATTGAATCCGCCAAAAGGAGATGCCTTCTATCCACGAAATGAATTTGCATTGAAAATCGATGCGGAACAAGCACCACCGTTTTTCGAACTATCACCAACACACCAAGCAGCTACTTGGCTATTAGCCCCACAAGCGCCAAAAGTGACACCGCCAGAAGAGATTCAACGGCGCTGGGCGATTTTTCAAGAAAAGCAAAAAGCACATGGCCAAGGGGGATTGAACAATGAACAAAAAACTGCTCGAGGTTAAAGGCTTAAAACAGTATTTTAATGTAGGAAAGAAAAATGAAGTCCATGCGGTGAATGATATCAGTTTTCACATCTATGAAGGAGAAACATTCGGCTTAGTTGGCGAATCTGGTAGTGGAAAGTCAACCACAGGCCGAACGATCATCCGTTTGAATGAACCAACGGGTGGCGAGATTTTATTTGATGGGCAAGATGTGACGAAATTAAAAGGAAAAGAAGCCATGACGAAGTTTCGTCATGAAGTCCAAATGATTTTCCAAGATCCATATGCTTCATTAAATCCCAGAATGAAAGTACGAGATATCATTGCAGAAGGAATCGATGTCAACGGACTAGCTAAATCACCCGAAGAACGTGCAGAAAAAGTCAACGAGTTACTAAAAACAGTTGGCTTAAATCCCAGCCATGGCACACGCTATCCTCATGAATTTTCAGGGGGACAACGCCAACGGATCGGGATTGCACGAGCATTAGCAGTCAATCCGAAGTTTATCATTTGTGATGAACCAATCTCTGCCTTAGACGTATCGATCCAAGCCCAAGTGGTCAATCTTTTACAAGATTTACAAAAAGAGCAAGGATTGACTTACTTGTTTATCGCGCACGATCTATCCATGGTGAAACATATCAGTGACCGTATTGGTGTGATGCACAATGGCTTGTTGCTTGAGATGGGAACCAGTGAAGAAATCTATAATCATGGAGTGCATCCATATACGGAAAGCTTACTATCAGCGATCCCATTGCCTGACCCTGATCATGAACGCCAACGTCGCCGGATCAAGTATCAACCTGAACCAGACGATGGACAAATCCGTACGTTACGCGAAATTGCTCCTGAACATTTTGTATATGCAACAGAACAAGAAGTTGCTTATTATGCGAAAAAATTAAAACGGCAGAAAGAAGCCTTGCTAGTCGCAAACTAGGGGGAGAAGCCGATGCTAAAAGCCTTTAAATTTCGAATCTATCCCACTGATTCACAAAAACAGTGGTTGATCCAAACATTTGGTTGTGTGCGTTTCACTTACAATCATTTATTAAAAGCCAGACAGGCGTATTATTTAGAAACACAAGAGATCGATTATACGCTGACACCAGCTTCTTTAAAAAAGCAATATCCGTTTTTAAAGGAAGTCGATAGTTTAGCCTTAGCGAATGCCCAATTAAACTTGGATCGTGCATTTCGTAATTATTTTAAAGGACGCGCAAGCTTCCCCAAACTAAAAAATAAAAAAAGTATTTGGCAGTCGTATACGACGAATAATCAAAAAGGAACAATCTATTTAGAAGAAACATACCTCAAATTGCCAAAGCTAAAAGAGAAAATTCGCATCCATGCACATCGTCCGATTGAAGGAACGATTCGTTCAGCGACGATCTCTTCTCGATACAACGAGATCTTTTATGTCTCCTTGCTCTGTGAAGTTCCCCAAAAGACGATGAGAGCGTCAAACAAATGGATCGGGATAGCCTATGATCCAGATCGTCTAGTGGAGATGTCCACACCGCTTGACATCACGATCCCTAAATTCAAACAAGTGGATCAACAGCTCCTGCGGGCAAAGAGAAAGCTTGTGATCAAAGGGCGATCAGCACAGCATCGACGAACACACGTTGAAAGAGTAAAAAATTATCAAAAGCAAAAAAGGAAAATCAAAGACCTTTATTTAAAACAAAAATTTCAACGAGAAGACTATTTGGAACAAATTTCAGGAACGGTGATCCGTCATTATGATTATTTGTTTGTCGAATCGATTTCAGCAGATTGTCCGGAAGGTGATTTTTCTATCCAAGACTGGCACAAGCTATTAGCAAAGCTCCAATATAAATCGCAATGGTATAGCAAAAAGTTAGTATTGATCGATATGAAAGAACAAACAAATCCTTCCACAAACAAAAAGAGTCTGGAATTAGTTGAAATCGGGAAGCAAGTCCTTTTTGAATAAAAAAACTGGTAGGGGCGCCAGGGTTCGCCTTGCTAATAAAAAACATCTATTGTTTTTGTTTCTAGGAATTTCTTTCAGAGAAGCTCACTAATTATGACAAACCAAAAAAGAGGAGAAGAGCATTCATGCCCTTCACCTCTTTTTATTCTGTATGTCCAGGTTTTAATTGATAGATCTTTGAGGGGCGTCCGATACCGACAGGACGTTCACCGATTTCATCGAAGTATTGTAACATGGCTTTTTTGAAATTGGAATGATCGATCATTTTAAAATCGATCCCTAAGAATTTAGCGAATACTTTGCGTGCTTCAGTGATCGTGAAGTCTTTTCCTAGAACTTGAAGCACTTGCGGTTCATGTTCCATTTTATTGACGACACGGTTGAAGGCTTTGACAATGATCTCGCTATGGTCAAAGGCTAATGTGTCTTTGCCAGAAGACTCGCTCGTCGTCAAGTCCAGAGTGATTGCTACATCCCCACTCGATAGATGCAGTTTGTTTGCATTGCGTTCAAGTGAAAACCACTGCACTTCTTTGGCATCATCTCCAGCGATCAAAGGTTCTTCACCGATAAAGGCGAGATAGCTGACTGTCACGACCCAGCCACGAGGATCACGATTCGGTGTACTGAAGGTATGCAGTTGTTCAATGTTTTCTTCGGATATGATGACGCCTGTTTCTTCTTTTGTTTCTCGCAAGACGCTGGCACCTGTGGATTCGTTTTTTTGGACGAATCCTCCGGGAAGTGCCCAAGAATTTCGGTAAGGATGGCTTTTACGTTGGATAAGTAAAACTTTTAATTGATCTTCTTCTTTGTTGTAGCAGAGTAAAACGATATCGACTGTCAAGGAAGGTTTTTCATATTCAGGACGTTCTTGGTCTTGGTACCAAGATAAGAAATCAGTTTCAGAGGCCTCTTGTTCATAATATGTTTTTTCTTCTTCTTTTGAATGAAAATGTTCCACTTTCTCACCTCCTGTGATGTTAAGGTACTTTTTACTTTATTGTAGCAGAATCTTCCTGAAAACCAAAGATTTCTAGACAAATAAATCGAACTCAGAGTTGAAAAAGAAACGGTAAGAGTAGATTAAATAGGAAGAAAAGCAAATAAAAAGGGAGAAGCTTCTGTTTTTCTTCTCGAATCGCGAAAAAGCCACAGAGGACGATATACCCTGCTAGGATCACTCGAAGGATCAAAGTGAGCAAAAGAAACGTATTTAATTGTCCATGCAAATTGAAATAACCATACAGATGTAAATAGTAAAAACTAAATAATAAATGGATGAGAGAAAGTAAAGCAATGCTGATAATCATTCGTTTGTGTTTTTTTGTCATTAGTCTCAAAACCTTTTCTTATATGATATTGCTTATTATAGCATGTTTGTAAAGTAAAAATGAGAGAGTAGATGATCCTGAAGAACAAGGAGTGAGAGTGTGGGTAGAGAATGAAGTGGATCATCACGATAACGTAGGTTCTTTATAAATGTTTTCTTGAAGGGAAAGGACATCTTTACATTTCGGGAGTTATCAAAAAAAGCTAACAGCGTATTCATTTTATGGTATACTAGCAAGGAAACGAATTCGCACCATGCGATAAAGGAGGAAGTACCCCATGGCAGAAAAGGAAACTTTTTATATCACTACGCCCATCTATTATCCAAGTGGCAAACTGCACATTGGCAATTCTTATACAACGATTGCATGTGATGCTGTTGCACGTTATAAACGTTTGATGGGCTTTGATGTGTTTTATCTAACTGGGGTAGATGAACACGGACAGAAAATCGAGAAAAAAGCAGAAGAATTAGGCGTAGAGCCACAGGAATATGTAGACAAAATGGCTGCAGATGTCAAAAAACTGTGGAAAACATTAGATATCAGCTACGATAAATTCATTCGCACAACTGATGATTATCATAAAGCAGCAGTTCAAAAAATCTTTGATCGTTTGCTTGAACAAGGCGATATTTACTTAGGTGAATATGAAGGTTGGTATTCTGTCTCAGATGAGGAATTCTTTACAGAAACTCAACTTGCAGAAGTATACAAAGATGAAGACGGCAAAGTGATCGGCGGGAAAGCGCCAAGTGGTCATGAAGTTGAGCTAGTCAAGGAAGAGTCTTATTTCTTCCGTATGAGTAAGTATGCAGATCGCTTGTTGGAATACTACGAAGAACACCCAGAGTTTATCCAACCTGAATCACGTAAAAATGAGATGATCAATAACTTCATCAAACCTGGTTTAGAAGATCTAGCAGTTTCACGGACGACGTTCAGCTGGGGAATCAATGTCAAAAATGATCCGAAACATGTAGTGTATGTCTGGATCGATGCGTTGTCGAACTACATCACCGCACTGGGTTACGGTTCAGAGGACGATCAATTATTCCAGAAATATTGGCCTGCAGATGTCCATATGGTTGGAAAAGAAATCGTTCGGTTCCATACGATCTATTGGCCGATCATGTTGATGGCATTAGATATCCCATTGCCGAAGAAAGTCTTTGGACATGGCTGGTTATTGATGAAAGACGGCAAGATGTCTAAATCGAAAGGTAATGTCGTTTATCCAGAAATGCTTGTTGAACGCTATGGCTTAGATGCTTTGCGTTATTACTTATTGCGTGCAGTACCATTTGGTTCAGATGGCGTATTTACACCAGAAGACTTTGTGTCACGTGTGAACTACGATTTGGCGAACGACTTAGGGAATCTCTTGAATCGAACGATTGCAATGATCAATAAATATTGTGATGGCATGGTTCCTGACTATGCGTCATTAGTGACACCGTTTGACAGTGAGTTATCAACAACGGCTGCGAATGTGGTAGGTCGTTATCATGATGCAATGGAAAAAATGGAATTCAACACTGCATTAGCTGAAATCTGGGTATTGATTTCTCGTGCCAACAAATATATCGATGAAACAGAACCTTGGGTCTTAGCAAAAGACGAAGAGAAGAAAAAAGAGTTAGAGAGCGTGATGATCCACTTAGCTGAATCGCTACGTATCACTGCGATCCTCTTGCAACCGATCATGACAGAAACACCAACTAAAATCTTCAATCAATTAGGGTTGGATGCCGAGACGATGAACCTTGAAGGATTACACTTCGGTGAATTCCCATCTGGGACAAAAGTCGTTGCAAAAGGTACACCGATTTTCCCACGCCTAGAGCTGGAAGAAGAAATTGCGTATATCCAAGCAAAAATGTCAGAAGGTACTCAAACAAATGAGGACTCTGTCAAATGGGACCCAGAAGAAACAGAGCTTGTTTCGACCAAAGAAAAACAAATCAAGTTCGATGTATTTGAAAAAGTCGAATTAAAAGTAGCAGAAGTCATCAATTGCCAAAAAGTCGAAGGGGCAGATAAATTATTGCAATTCCGTCTAGATGCAGGAGATGACCAAGACCGTCAAATCTTGTCTGGTATTGCCGAATTTTATCCTGATCCAAGTGAATTGATCGGCAAAAAATTAGTGATCGTTGCTAACTTGAAACCACGCAAAATGCGCGGGCTGATCAGTCAAGGAATGATCCTTTCAGCAGAAGCAGCTGATGGTTCACTACAAGTGATCGAAGCACCAAAAGGTATGCCAAACGGTTCTGAAGTTGGCTAATCAATGACTGTAAGAACTATTCTAAGCAAATAAGCTTAGAATAGTTCTTTTTTGATAGGCTTACTTTTCGTGGATCTATAAAAATAAAACTAACGAGGTTGTGCGAACACCGTTTATTTGTTTTTAGGGGGTACGAAAGGACGAATCTCCTCGGCTTTTTTATAACTTTGATTGAGTGACAAATTTTTTGGAACTGCAGTATTAAACCATTCATTCATGTTACAATAAGAAAGAAAAGTGAGTAAGTAAACGATCCAAGCCGAATGAGCAGGTCATTGGCTTAGCTAGCGCTTGATAAGAAATAGGATAACTATGCTATCTATTGGAAGGAGACGAAAGATGAATGTGGCTGAGTTAGATTTAGTTACCCGATTTGTACTGGAAAAAAAAGCAAATCTGCATGGCGGAATTTACCATTTGACGCAAGTAGAAATGGCGTATAACTCCAATCGAATAGAAGGGTCGAGAATTTCTGAGAAGCAAACCGCCTTAATATTTGAAAATAATATTCTCCCTCCTGCTGAAAGTGGCGAGGCAACGAAACTAGATGATATCAAAGAAACAGAAAATCATTTCAAAGGTTTCGATTACGTGATCGATCATATCGAAGAACCGTTATCGAATGATTTTATCAAAGAACTACATCGAATTTTGAAACGAGGAACAACTGATGAAAACAATCCGCTAACACCTGTCGGAGAATTTAAACTTGTTCAAAATATGATTGGTTTTGGTTATGATGAGGTTGAAACCACAGCACCCGAGGAAGTAACTGAAAAAATGACGGAATTACTTGCTCACTATGAGAACTCAAAAAAACAAAGCTTAGTTGAAATTGCAGATTTTCATGTGAAATATGAACGCATCCACCCATTTGCAGATGGCAACGGACGTACGGGACGTTTGATTATGTTCAAAGAATGCTTGAGGCACAATATCATGCCTTTCGTGATCAAAGATGTCCATCGTGAGTTCTACTACAGAGGTTTAAGTAATTGGGGAACCGAGAATGGTTATTTACTTGATACTTTAGGTATGAGTCAAGATATGTATGAACAGTTTTTAAAAAAAATGAAATTCACAGGATCGGTTCATCAATAAAATAGCTTTATAGATAAATAAAAAAGTCGAGCGATGATAATCATCGTCCGACTTTTTTTAGTTTTAGCCGTTGTTTGACTTTCGTTGGCAATAATGCTGCGACGATTGAAAATGGAATACATAGAATATACCAAGCAATCAGGCGGCTATTGCCGTAACGTGCATAAATCTTGGTCAATAGCGAGTGAAGGATCACCAGCCCTAGGAGCAAGCTGATCGCAAAGAACCATCTTGTATCCCAATCAGTCAAGTGGCGCAAGGCGTTCATAGCTAAAGGATAGCCGTAGAAAAAAATCCCGACCATCGTGACGCGCCAATTTTTGACGATCGTTTGAACATTCAATAGTAAAAAGATGATCGATAGTAAAAAAGCAATGGGCGGAAACAAGCCGACGAGAAAGGAATAGACGATTCCCCACAACAACATCCCAGGCCCTTTGATCAAGGCGGCAATGAGAAGAAAACCAGCCATCAATAGCAATTGCTGTGTCAATGTCGCAATTGTTAGCCAGCCAAATAAAATCAACAATAACCAATGTAGCTTGGATTGTTTTTGTTCTTTTTGTGGAAAGAAAGTAGTACCTTTATCTTTTAGATAAGATGCTAGTTTTGGATCGATCGATTGAAAATCCATAGGGTACCTCCTGACATTTCAAGTAGCTTCATTCTATAAGAAGTAAGACAAGAATACATCCGTCTTTAGAGGGATATTTTCACTACAAATTTCTGAAAAGAATGGTAAAATGAAAAGTTCTCGGGTATACTGAAAAAACTAAAAAAGAAATACGAAATGAGGAAGAGGATGAAGGGGAAATTAAAACGCGAGATCAATTTGTTTGGTGCATTATCCACAGTAATGGGAACTGTGATCGGCGCCGGCGTCTTTTTTAAAACAGCAGCGGTAGTGGCAAGTACACAATCAACAAGTTTGACGTTACTCGCGTGGTTGTTAGGGGGATTCTTAACGATCTGTGCGGGGCTAACAGTCGCTGAATTAGCCACTGCCATTCCTGAAACAGGTGGAGCGGTCAAGTATATTGAAGCAGCTTACGGTAAGTTACCAAGTTTTTTGTTAGGCTGGGCACAAAGTTTGATTTACTTTCCAGCCAACATTGCGGCATTATCGATCATCTTTGCAACACAGCTGATCAATCTCTTACAGCTATCTCCTGATTATTTATTAGTGATTGCTATTATTACAGCACTTTCTATCACTGGATTGAATCTGTTAGGGACCAAAGTTGGTGCGTACGTTCAATCGATTACATTGGTAGTCAAGTTGATCCCAATTGCAGTGATCATTATTTGGGGGCTTCTGACACCAGGACAGGGTACTGTTCAATTATTTCCAGTAGAAGCCGGACAAGGTGTTTCATGGGCAGAAGGACTTAGTGGTGCTTTGTTGGCGACGCTTTTCGCTTACGATGGCTGGTTAGGTGTCGGAGCCATGGCTGGAGAAATGAAACGTCCAGAAAAGGATCTACCAAAAGCGATTATTTTAGGATTGAGTTTTGTGACATTCGTTTATCTATTGATCAACTTCGTCTTTTTAAAAACATTACCGATTGATCAAATTGCTGGGAACTTGAATGCTTCATCTGATGCGTCAGCAGTCATCTTCGGTGAACTAGGAGGGAAAATCGTTACGATCGGTATTTTGATCTCTGTCTACGGCGCATTGAATGGTTATACGTTGACTGGGATTCGTGTGCCATATGCCATGGCATTAGAAAATGAATTACCGTTCAGCAAACAGTTGACAAAGCTTTCAAAAAACTTTACCGTCCCTTATGTCCCTGCGTTGTTCCAATTAGCGATCGCCTGTATCATGATGAGTTTAGGGTCGTTTGATTTTCTGACGGATATGTTGATTTTTGTCATGTGGCTATTTAGCTTATTGATTTTTATTGGCGTATTTATTTTAAGAAAGAAAGCACCAGAGATGCCTCGTCCATATAAAGTACCATTGTATCCTGTGATACCGATCATTGCGATTTTAGGAGCCATCTTTATTTTAGGGATGACACTGATCACACAAACGAATTTGGCATTGATCGGAATCTTAGTCACATTGTTAGGTATACCTGTGTTCTACTACAAAAAAAGACAAACTGAAAGTAACTAACTTATAATGAAAAGACAAGAAGTGAATCAAGTCATTTCTTGTCTTTCTTTGTACGATATCTCATGTTTTTTAGTCTTTGAGACTTCTTTAACGCCTGCTTATATGCTAAAGTAATGAATGAAAAGGAGAGATAAAGATGATATTTGATTCTCATACTCATTTGAACGCGGAACAATTCAATGATGACATTCCTGAAACGATCCAGCGTGCAGAAGAACTAGGTGTGACTAAAATGGCCGTCGTAGGCTTTGATACACCGACGATCGAAAAGTCCTTGATGCTTAGTCAAGATTACCCAAACATTTATAGCATCATTGGTTGGCATCCTACCGAAGCTGGTAGCTATACGAAAGAAATCGAAAATAAACTTCAAGAACAATTGACTTTACCAAAAGTGGTTGCTTTAGGGGAAATCGGACTGGATTATTATTGGATGGAAGATCCAAAAGAAGTCCAAGATAAAATTTTTAGAAGACAGATCGCCATCGCAAAAGAGATGAACTTACCAATTAGTATCCATACGAGAGAAGCATTGGAAGATACTTATAAGGTTTTAAAAGAAGAGGACATTCGCGACATTGGTGGGATCATGCACAGCTTTAGTGGTGATTATGAATGGGCACAACGTTTCCTTGATTTAGGGATGCACATTTCTTTCAGTGGTGTCGTCACTTTCAAAAAGGCGTTAGATGTGCAAGAAGCAGCGACAAACGTTCCATTAGATCGTCTATTAGTGGAAACAGATGCTCCATATTTAGCGCCAATGCCCTATCGAGGAAAAAGAAATGAACCAGGGTATACTCGTTACACAGTCGAAAAGATCGCTGAACTTCGTCAACTGCCAATGGAAGAAGTAGCGGCACAAACATGGAAAAATGCCCATCGTTTATTTGGATTATCAGAGCATGACTAAGTTAAAGATCCAAGAAATCATTGTTGTCGAAGGGAAAGACGATACGAGAAGGCTACAAGAAGTGGTTGAAGCCGACACGATAGAAACGATTGGTTCAGCGATCAATGAAGAAATCTTGATGCAGATCGAACATGCACAGGAAACTAGGGGAATCATTATTTTTACGGACCCAGATTTCTCAGGTGAGAAGATTCGTAAAACAATCATGGAAGTGGTACCACAAGCAAAACATGCATTTTTGCCAAGGAACCAAGCCGTACCGAAAAAAAAGGGAAGCTTAGGAGTCGAACATGCGAGTGACGAAGCGATATTAGAAGCGTTGAAAAAGGTCGTTACGCCAGTCGATGATGAGACCCAAGTACCAGAGATCACTAGACAAATGCTTGTTGCGTATGGATTGATTGCCGGACCACAAGCAAAAGAAAAGCGTGAGATGCTAGGCGATGAATTACGCATTGGCTATACAAACGGAAAACAATTGGAAAAACGGTTGAACATGTTCCGAATTACGTTAGCTGAGTTTAAGCAGGCAATGAAAAAAGTGGAGGATCATTATGAGTGAATATCGGGATATTGCAACACCCACTAGAACAAAAGAAATTTTATTGAAGCACGGCTTCTCCTTTAAAAAGAGCTTAGGACAAAACTTTTTGACAGAGCCGAATATCCTTCGGAAAATCATTGAAACTGGTCAAATCGATCAGCAGACTAATGTCATTGAAGTAGGACCAGGAATTGGTGCATTAACAGAGCAAATCGCGCGTCATGCCAAACAAGTAGTCGCATTTGAAATCGACGATCGATTGATTCCTGTCTTGGCAGATACCCTTTCACCATATTCGAATGTAACAGTCATCCACCAAGATATTTTGAAAACTGATTTGGCAGAGGCAGTCAATACTCAATTCAACGAGCAGTTACCATTGAAAGTGGTGGCTAATTTGCCTTATTATATTACGACACCAATCATGATGCACTTTCTTGAATCAGACGTAGTGGTTGACGAAATGATCGTGATGATGCAAAAAGAAGTAGCTGATCGTATTTCAGCTAAACCCGGAACAAAAGCATATGGCTCTTTATCGATTGCTGTGCAATATTATATGGAAGCAAGTTTGGCGTTTATTGTGCCAAAAACAGTATTTGTACCACAACCAAACGTGGATTCAGCCATCTTGAAATTGACAAGACGCGCAACACCAGCAGTTTCCGTAACGGACGAAAAAGCCTTTTTCCGTCTGACAAAGGCTGCGTTTCAACAGCGTAGAAAAACTTTATGGAATAACTTGCAACATGCCTATGGGAAAGACGAAGAAACAAAAAGTTGGTTAACTGAAAGTCTAACGGAGGCAGGAATCGATCCGAAAAGACGAGGAGAAACACTTTCTTTAGGAGAATTTGCTGCTTTGAGCAATGCCATGGAACATCTAAAAAAATAAAATGAGGAATAGAAGGCTGAAAAAGTCTTTTCGCTCTAAGCATGAAGGCATCACTTGAGAAAACCATTTTGGGTATTCTTCAAGTGGTGCCTGACTATTTTAGGACATATGGTCCAAGATCAAATTATTCGATTTTAGAGAGGGTGGCATTTCAGATGTCCTGTTTCTCTTTATGTGTCTTGACACATTAGAAAGTTAGCGGTACAATAGGTCAAAATAAATGTGTCAAGACACATCAAGGGAGTAAAAAAATGAAAACAAATTCTGTAAGAAAATTGACAATTTCCGCTTTATTGATCGGGATGGGCGTTCTTATTCCGATGATCATGCCTAAGATCGTAATTCCGCCTGCTTCATTTACACTAGCTTCACATGTGCCATTATTTATCGCAATGTTTTTTTCACCCGGTGTAGCTGTTGCAGTGGCGCTAGGTACAACATTTGGTTTCTTCTTGACGACACCTGTGATTATTGCGCTTCGTGCATTGTCTCATTTGGTATTTGCTCTAATCGGTGCATGGTATTTACAAAAAAAACCAGGGATCGTCTTAAAAGACGGGCAATTCACATTAATGAACTGGCGTTTTCAAGGGTTTAACTTATTGATCGGCGTGATCCACTCGATCATCGAAATGCTAGTGGTGAGTGTATTCTTCTTCATTGGGAATATGCCGGAAACATACTATGCAGAAGGCTACTTCTATACCGTATTCATCTTGATGGGGATCGGTGGCTTGATCCATAGTTTGGTGGATTACAATATCGCTTACTTCATTGCCGGAACATTGAGTAAATTCTTTGATGTGCCAGTTTTCACTGCTGCCAAGAAACAGCAAAAGAAAGAGATCGTACAAGGAACGATTAAAAAAGTCGTTTAGCAATGCCACAGATAAAGACTGAAAAATAACCAAAAAAAGACCCAAGATCGAACGATCGATGGGTCTTTTTTTGGTTATCAAGTTCTGTTTCGTTTATGGGATCGTGATGACATCTTCTGTATCTTTATCAAAGAAATGGCCTTTGTTGATATTGAAGGCAAGGTCGATCATTTCTCCTGGTTTATGGAAGTCACGCGCGTCAACTTTTGAAATGAACTCAGTTGTTCCAGTGCGAGTATAAAGCATGGTTTCTGCACCAAGTAATTCAGATACAACGACTTCTGAATTGACAACAGTTTCTGGTGAGGCATCCAAGACAACTTGTTCACTATGGATATCTTCTGGACGGATACCAAAGACAAGTTCTTTGCCTTCATAACCTTTTTCAACTAGCACTTTATTTTTACCTTCAGGGATTCTCAATTTTAGTCCATGACCATCTGAGATAACGCCTTGGCTTAATTTTACATTGAAAAAGTTCATGGCAGGTGAACCAATGAAACCAGCAACGAACATGTTGACTGGTGTGTCATAAACTTCTTTCGGTGAACCGATTTGTTGGATAAATCCATCTTTCATGATGACGATGCGGTCTGCCATCGTCATCGCTTCTGTTTGGTCATGGGTAACGTAAATGGTTGTTGTTTCTAAGCGTTGATGCAACTTCGCGATTTCGGCACGCATGGCTACACGTAGTTTGGCATCCAAGTTTGACAATGGCTCATCCATTAAGAAGACTTTCGCATCACGTACGATGGCACGACCTAAAGCGACACGCTGACGTTGACCTCCTGAAAGAGCAGCAGGTTTACGTTTTAAGTATTCAGTCAAACCAAGGATCTCCGCAGCATTTTCCACACGTTGTTGGATGTCTGCTTTATCGTATTTACGCAATTTCAAACCAAACGCCATATTGTCAAATACCGTCATGTGAGGGTATAAGGCATAGTTTTGGAATACCATCGCGATATCACGGTCTTTAGGAGCAACATCGTTCATTACTTTACCGCCGATATTCAATTCTCCTTCGGAAATATCTTCAAGACCAGCGATCATTCGTAGAGTTGTTGATTTCCCACAACCGGAAGGACCAACGAATACGATAAATTCGCGATCTTTGATTGCCAAGTTAAAGTCAGTAACAGAATAGTTTTCTGCATTGTCATATTTCTTGTATACATTTTTCAGAGCCATTTCTACCATCGTACAAACCACGCTTTCTTTTTTCTTTTATTTGATGTGTTTAGTATAGTTGAAAGCGCTATCTATATTCAATGTCACAATGAACAAGAATTCGTGGCATCTTTCGTCAATGTGTACAAAATAATTGGAAAGTGCGTGGAAAGTGAGACAAAAATAAAATTCATTTTTGTTTCTATCCTTAAAAGCGAATAAACGGTGTTCCAGAAGTAACTCCTTCGGAAATAAGCCGAGAAACCCAAAAATTTGAAAAACAATTTTCGGGTTTCTCGGCTTATTTCTCGGAGCTGAACACTTCTGAAACAACCTCATCACCTACAAAATAGAATAAATGATGTTCATGAAGCAGATCCTTCAATAATGAGAGCAAACTCCAGCAATATGGCAATTTATTTTTTTGTTTTTACTGCTCGAGTTATCAAAGATTTACCGTGTATTCACTATCTTAGAGCGTATAATACTTTGTAGATATTAAGAGATATAAAAAAGGAGGCAACCAAGAAAACAAAATTTGATTTTCATGTTAAATTAAGTTAAACTCAATTTAACATAAGCTGGGAGATGATAATAATGGAAACGACTATTAGAAAGATTGGAAATTCTGTAGGAGCGATTTTTCCCAAAGATATTTCTCCAGAAGTTGGAAAAATATATACGATTATTAAAATAGGTGAAACATATGTATTAAAGCCCAAAAAAGAAGATATTTTCAAGACTCCAGAGGCATGGGCAGGCTTTAGAGATTCAATCACCCAAGAAGATAAAGAGTGGGATGAGATGAACCTTGAGGGGGAGGAACTATAAATGGATTATCCAAAGCAAAAAGATATTGTATGGCTGGATTTTGATCCAGCTAGAGGAAAGGAAATAAAGAAGCGAAGACCAGGTTTGGTAGTAAGTAAGAATAACTTCAACCAATACACTGGTTTTTGTTTGATTTGCCCAATCACATCAACTGAAAGAAAATTTGATACATATATTAAGATCAAAGAACCACAAATCATTTCTGGACAAGTTGTTACACATCAGTTGCGTTCAATTGACTACACCGCTAGAAACATAATAAAAATTGAACAATGTGATATTCTAACATGGGTGGATGTACTAGAAGTCCTTGATATGTTTGTATAGGGAGTTGTAAAATATCAAACCACAAAGAAATTTGTTACACTGGTAAAAAAGGAGCGATGACAGATGAAAATAGCATTGATTGCACATGATCGTAAAAAAGAGTTGATGATCAAATTTACAACAGCTTATAAAATCATACTTGAACAACATGAACTATTCGCGACAGGGACAACTGGTCAGCGGATTGCAGAAGCCACAGGATTATCGGTCCATCGGTTCAATTCAGGACCTTTAGGCGGCGACCAACAAATTGGCGCGATGATCTCAGAAGATGAATTGGATCTAGTGATTTTCCTTCGTGATCCTTTAGCAGCTCAACCTCATGAACCTGATGTCACTGCGTTGATCCGCTTGGCTGATGTGTATGATATTCCTTTAGCAACAAATATTGGGACAGCAGAAGTTTTGTTACGTGGGCTTGAAGCCGGATTTTTGGAATTTCGACAAGTCATTCATGAAGAAGGAAGTAAGATCCCTTTTCCTAATAAGATCTAAAATTCGGGTTTTATGAAGATAGAGACAGTTGATCAAGGCGAATGTCTGTTACATCACGAACTAAGCAATCGTTTTCGCGTAGAATATTAGCTTTTTTATTTACAGTTCTTCCTTTTCTATGCTATAGTTTGTCTGGGATAAGTTCCCACTATTAACAGAGTAGAAAATAAAGCGTTAAGTGCTTAGAGGATGGGATGTTGCCTCTAGGACGAAGGACGTAAGTTCGCGGTTTTATTTTCGCATTCGCTGCATGAAACATGTAGCAGCTCTTAAAGGAGATGCTAGAAATGAAGAAAAATCGTTTAGATGCTCGTATGATTACGATCATGGGACTGCTGATCGCATTGATGGTCACGTTGTCTCGCTTAGTTTCATTTGAAACACCATTACTCAAAATCAGTGTAACGTTCATTCCCCAAGTAATTATGGGTATTTTATTTGGCCCATTTTGGACAGGGATCGGTTCTGTGTTAGCTGATATTGTGGGTATGGCATTATTTCCTAAATCTGTCTTTTTCATCGGCTTCACGTTGAATGCTTTTATTGAAGGAGCGATTTATGGGTTCTTTTTCTATCGCAAAGAGATCACTTGGAAAAATGCAATCTTAGCCACGCTCAGTGTGACAGTGTTCGTTAGCTTGATTCTGACACCATTATGGTTGGTCATCATGTATCAAGTACCGATGAACTGGGTATTCTGGGGACCACGTTTATTAAAAGCCATTATCTGGTTGCCGATCCAATCGACGATGATCTACGTGATTGGGCGCGCCATGCCATATAAAAGAATTTTGCGGAGTTTAACGACGCATACAAAATAAAAAACAAGCAGTCTTCCCATCCCAGAAGACTGCTTGTTTTTTGCATAGATCAGAAAAATCATCTGATTCGATGTTCACTATTTTTCAACCGATCCAGTAAATTGCGCTTGATAAAGTTGACGATAGTTACCATCTTCGATTTTCAATAATTCATCATGTGTCCCCATTTCAACGATTGCCCCTTGATCCATAACGAGGATCTGATCGGCATTTTTGATCGTGGACAAGCGATGGGCAATCACAAAACTAGTTTTTCCTTCCATCATTTTTAGGAAGGCATTTTGGATTTTCTTTTCTGTCAATGTATCCACTGAACTTGTTGCTTCATCAAGTATCAACATAGGTGGATTACTGATCATCGTACGAGCAATCGTCAGTAATTGACGTTGCCCATCGGAGATTTTTAATCCCTGTCCACCAATGCGTGTATCTAGTTTTTGTGGCAAGCGTTGGACAAATTCATACATATAGGCTGATTTTAGGGCCTCATTGATTTCTTCATCACTGGCGTCTGGTTTTCCGTAACGTAAATTTTCTCGTAACGTACTGTCGAATAACCACGTATCTTGTAAAACCATGCCAAAGCTCTTGCGTAGGGAATCACGGGCGATTTGGGTAATATCATAATCGTCGATCGTGATCGTCCCGGAATTGACATCATAAAAACGCATCAATAGATTCACTAATGTGGATTTACCAGCTCCCGTTTTACCAACGATTGCCACTGTTTGACCTGGCTTGGCAACAAAGCTGAAATTCTCGATCAACCGTTGTTGTGGTTCATAAGAGAAAGAAACATGTTTGAAAGCGACCTCGCCTTTGATCGTTTGAGGATCAAGTTGATACGCAAAAGGTTCATCTGGCGTTTCTTCCGGTTGATCGATCAATTCAAATGCTCGTTCTAAACCAGAAAATGCGGTTTGGATCTGTGTCGTGATCCCTGATAATTCAATAAAAGGTTTCGAAAACTGACTTGAATAGATCGTAAAACTTGAAATGATCCCGACAGTAATCGTTGAATCACTTCGTAAGGCAAGTAAACCACCAATCAAACCAATGGAGAGATAGGCTAAGTGATCGACAAAACGAGAAGATGGGTTCGTTAATGAAGAAGAGAATTGCGCGCGCTGCCCTTTCTCATATAAATCAGCATTCAAGGCACTGAATTGCTGTTGATTGACTTCTTCTTGTTGGAACGCTTTGATGATTTTTTGATTACCGATACGTTCTGTAACAAAACCTGAAATATTCCCAATGATTTTTTGCTGGTTATCAAAATCATTTTGAGAAGCGCGTGCCACTAACCAGCTGACTAAGAAAATGATTGGTGTCGAACAAATGACGACAAGTGTCAATAATGGACTCAAGCTGAGCATGAAGATCAGTGAGAGGATAATGATCGCCACTCCAGAAAATAATTGATTGAACGCCGCTGATATCGCAATGGAGATATTGTCCATATCATTTGTGAAACGGCTGACGATATTCCCGTGTGAATTTTGATCATAGTATCTTAACGGTAAAAGATTTAAACGAGCAAAAGCATCTTTTCGTAGATTAGCAACAGAGAGGTAAGCCAATCGGTTACTTAATACTTGGATCAACCATTGACTGATGACATTAAGTAAAACGATCCCGCCAAACATCACCAGAAGTTGGACTAATCGAGTAAAGTTGACTTGCCCCACACCAACCATTTGATCGATACTTTGACCGATCTGTAAGGTCATCACGACGGTAGCAACACCATTGACGATTCCCAACAAGACAGCTAACCAAATTTCACGTGGATGGGCCGTCAGATAAGGAACAAAACGTTTGAGCGTTTGCCACGATAGTTTTTTTGTTTTCATTTTATTCCTCCTCCTGTGATGCCACGATTTCACGATACTCAGAAGATTGACTAAGCAATGTATCATGTGTACCCTGGGCCACGATTTTTCCTTGATCCATGACGAGGATATGCTCTGCTTGTTGAATCGAACGGATGCGTTGAGAAATAATGATGACCGTTGTATTAAGGGAAGTTTGTAGTGCTTGGCGCAAGTTTAGATCCGTTTGATAATCAAGGGCACTCAAGGAGTCATCTAAGATCAATAAGGCAGGTTTGGCGATCAATGCACGAGCAATCGTCAACCGTTGTTTTTGACCTCCGGAAAAGTTTTTCCCGTTCTCCATGACTCTTGTATCTAATCCTTTGGGTAATTGGCGAACAAAATCTTCCGCTTGGGCAATTGCCAAAGCTTCCCAACACTCTGCGTCTGTCGCGTCAGGTTTTCCCCACTGAAGATTTTCCCGAATGGTACCGGTGAATAAGACAGCCGTTTGTGGTACTTGCGAAATCTGACTTCGTAATGTATCTAATGACCAGTCACGAACATCTTGTTCGTCAAATAACACAGAGCCTTCACTAACATCATAAAAACGTGGGATCAATTGTGTCAATGTCGTCTTCCCACTTCCGGTCGGACCAATGATCCCTAAGACAGTTTGGCGTTTCAAAGTGAAATTGATTCCTTGTAATGACAGACCAGATTCTGGCGTATAACGAAAATCTACGTCTTTAAATTGTAGAATTGTTTCAGAATCCATGACTGGTTCACTAGGAGTCTCAGCATCTGTAATGGTATTTTCGGTATCTAAGACTTCTTTGACCCGCTGAGCAGAAGCTTCTGCACGAGTAAAGATCACGACAAGATTGGAAACAACGATCAAGGCTAATAACATTTGGTTCATGTAATTGATCAATGCTAAAACTTGTCCTTGTTGTAAGGAACCGATATTTACCTTGACCCCGCCAACAGTCAATAGACAAATGATCCCGACATTCATGATCAATGTCGTTGCCGGAGAGAGCAAAGCGGAGATATTGGAAACACGTAAATAATTTTTTGCTAAGACATCCGTGTTTTCATCAAACGTTTCGATTTCTTTATTAGTACGTGAAAATGCTCGGATCACACGAACCCCGCTTAAATTTTGGCTAACAGTCTCATTTAGACCATCCAACTTTTCTTGGACTTTTTGATAGAGGGGGATCGTCTTACGGATAATAAAGTATAAAATGATTGAAAAAATTGGTAATAAAGCTAAGAAGAATAGCCCGACTTGCCAGTCGATCACAAAAGCCATCACTACTGATCCAATACTTAAAAAAGGTGCTCGGATCAATAAACGGATAACCATTGCGAGTGCAAGTTGTAGCTGATTGATATCATTGGTCATGCGCGTGATCAATGTATCCGTCCCAAAATGATTTAATTCACTATGGGAGAAAGAGTTGATTTTTTTGATGAGTTGGTTTCTAAGTTCTGTTCCAAACCCTTGAGAGGCAATGGATGAATAATATTGACAAATAATGGCACAGATCAATCCAATCACCGACATGACGATCATCCAGATACCCATGTTGATGATCACTTCACGATTGTTCATTTTTAGCCCATTATCGATCAGCGAAGCCATCAATAAAGGTAAAATCAATTCAAAGACTGCTTCTAAAAATTTAAATACAGGACCTAGGATGATTTGTTTTCGATAGTCTTTCGCATAGCGCAATAACTGAATCATAAAATTTCCTCCTAAAAACAAGTTACCCAATATTGTTCGCACGTCTATCGGCAAAAAACCGATTTATGATAAATAGATATCCTTAAAGCAACAAAAATATCTTGCAGCGAGAAATCTAACGATGATATAACTAGGTACTCTCATATTGTAGCTTATGAAATTTAGAATGAAAAGAGAACAAGCCTTTTCATAATCCGCACATTTTAGTAAAACTTAAGAAAATACACAATAGTGCGTAGTACATTGCCGCTCTTGCACCTTCTAAAATCGCATAAATCGCAAAAAAAAAACTACAAAAAAGCACCATCCACAAAAAATTGATGAACAACTCTCGTGGATGGTGCTTTTTTTTCGAGGCTAAACATTTCTGCCTCGCGACTTGCGGTCATTAATATTTTTTATTTTTGTAAGTAAGCTAAAACTGTTTCGCCTTTGACATCGACATCGATGACATTATAGAACCCATTTTTAGTATCAGCGACATCCCAAACAGCTAAGATTACATGATAGCCTAAACGGTCATTGGGAATGTTGATCGAATGTGTTGGATTAGTAGAAGCTAGTTGTCCATCATTGCCTACTTCACCAATGAATTCCAAGTCGTCTCTTGTCAACGCATCATTTTGATCCCAACCGGCTTTTGTCATGTAGTAATGCCATTTCGTTGTTGCATGATTGGCAGTGAATGTCCAAGTAAAATCATTTGCACCGGTTGTCAATTGTTGTTTTGTCCACAGTGAGGATGATTGTTGATCTAATAGGAAATCACCTACCGCACCATTTGCAGAAGCGATTTGTCCATCTTCAGGTCCAGCAGCTGGAAAGCCTTTTGGTGCTTCAAGGGATTGTGGCTCATTGATAACAGCTCCGTATTTTTTGAATGCAGCATTCCAGTTTGTATTTTTGTCAAGGCTCCCTTGGTATCCACGACTTGCTGGTTCAGAAACGTAACCATGAGCAGCAACATCGACAGAAGTAAGAGTGCTTGCCCCAATACCAGCTAAAATGAATCCTAAACCAATTAATGTACTTTTTTTCATGATGATTCCTCCAATAATTTTTCTTTATGTAACTTACAATCGGTATCATAACTGACATATTATTAAGGTGAAAATTATGTATGTTATTGCAACAAAAAAAAATCGTTCAGCACGAAAATGTTTTTTTTTAGGAATAGTTCTATTTAGTCGTGTTTTTGATTATAGGGAAATGGTCGCTGGTAAAAACAACTGCAACTGAAGAAATCGCTTATGCACGGGAATAGAACAAGAAACGAAAGAATTTATTGGAAGTGGTGGAGTAAATGTAGAGAACGAATCAGATAAATGAAGGAGGCAACATTACTCTTCGTTACAGGGAGATAGTTAAAAACCATGCATCTTCTCATTTGGGGATGAGGAGATACACGGTTTTTTAGGCAGTATTCGCTTGGCGTTGTGAAGAGAGGCGATCGCACGTACTTTTAACAACAACTTTTGTGTGGTGCTCATTGTGCGGTAAATCACATATCTCTGCGCACAATTTTTCTTTTAGATTGATCATATAGTCTTTACTCGTAGAAAGATCTAACCATTCAAAAAATGCAATACCCGTTTCCACTTCTTTTAAAGCTGTTTTTTGTCCATCAGCTAATTTATCTAAAGCAGTAAATACTTTGTAATGTGCAAGGTCGAGTGTTTGCTTATGTGTCGTAGCGATTTTTTTTAATTGAGCTAGAAATAATTTGCGTAATGTGATTGATTCACGGTTAAAAGAAAGACGGACACCGTTCAAAATAAAATTAGAAAGAAGCTCAGAATAATAGGTATTATCTATGTAAGCTTTCATCTTTGTGACACTGTTTTGGAACGAATAGGCAATATATTCATCATCAAAAATAAACAAACAATTTGAAAAAATAGTCAATTCAAAATGGCCCCAAGTATCAATCTTTTCAAGATACTTCTTAATGACACTGATTTCTTCTTTCATTGATGCGGTAAAAGATGTGCTATACAGATAATTTGAAATCAATTTTCTTTGGGCATAGATCAAACGATAATAAATGTTTCCTGTTTTTTCAAATTCATTAAGCAATTCTTGCTCTTGAGCAGATGTAATGGTTTTTGAAGTAATCAAATAATTCGTTAATTTTTGTTTATTTGACAATGAATTACTATTCAATAAAAATTGATATTCTTCAAGTGTGATATTCATCCGATCAAGATAATTTACTAATAGTTCAAAACCAATTTTTGTTCCGCGTGATTCGAAAGCTGCTAATGTTCCTCTTTGGGAGATACCTACAGTTAATTGTTCTTGCGTCAATCCACGATCTTTTCTTAATTTTCGAATTAGAGCAGCATGTTCTGTCATGTTCATTTCCTCCAGAAGCTGTTTTTTGTACATGGCTATAATAGCATAATGTAGTTATGTGGATGTTATGTTTTCATATATGCGCCATTTTGCTAAAAAAGTGCGATTTTTTTTGTTTGAAAATTATTTTGTTGCAATACCAGACAAAAAAAATTTTGAAGAATAAGATATGTTTTAATCTGGTCTGTAATACAAATTTAGGAGGGAAAAAATGAATAAAAAAAGTTTATTATTCTCAGTTGGTCTTTTAGGTTGTTTGATTGGAGGCGGAACAGATGTGTTTGCAGCAGACGCAGCAGATACGATGCCAGATATCTCAAATCGCCAAGTTTCAGTAGGTTATTATCATAATTGGGTGCCTGAACAAGGTGCTGGTTACCAAGGGGGCCGTCCGGCAGATACTGATTTGGCAAAAGTAAATCCTTTTTATAATGTGATTGCTGTGTCATTCATGAAAGGGGAAGGTATCCCAACATTCAAACCTTACAATATGTCTGATACTGAATTTAGACAAAAAGTAGCAACTTTGAATGCTGAAGATCGTGTGGTACTCATTTCACTTGGGGGTGCAGACTCACATATTGAATTACATAAAGGAGAAGAACAAGCCTTTGCAGATGAAATCATCCGTTTGGTTGAAGTTTATGGATTTGATGGCTTAGATATTGATTTAGAACAAACCGCAGTAGATGCAGGCGACAATAAAACAGTGATCCCAGATGCGTTGAAAATCGTCCGTGCACATTTTGAGAAAGAGCAAAAACATTTTATTATCTCCATGGCGCCAGAGTTTCCGTACTTAAGAACACAAGGTAAATATGTGCCATACATTACTGCTTTAGAACAAGAATATGATTTTATTGCACCACAGTTATACAACCAAGCAGGTGACGGTATCAGTGTTGGAACTGAATGGATCGCTCAAAACAATGACAGCAAAAAATTTGAATTCTTATATGGGATTTCAAAAGCTTTCAATGAAGGAAGCGGTGGTTTTATCCAAATTCCAGCGAATCGTTTAGCTTTAGGTATTCCAGCAAACATTGATGCAGCAGCAAATGGTTTCGTAAAAGAGCCATCGAAAGTCTATGACGTATTTGAACAAATGGAAAAAGATCAAACACCATTGAAAGGTTTGATGACTTGGAGCATCAACTGGGATGAAGGAAGAAACTCTGCTGGAGTAGAGTACAATGAATCATTTGCGAAGTCTTATCAGGATTTATTCCAAGAAAAAACACCTGATACAGAAAAACCATCACAACCAACCAATCTAGCAGGAACAGCAACACATTCAACTGTCGCACTATCTTGGACAAATTCAACAGATGATCGTGGTGTAGCAGGTTATTACATTTATCGTGATGGCGAACAAATTGGTAGAGCAACAAACAATGCTTATACAGACACAAAATTGACTGCCAGCACAGAATACACTTATACAGTGAAAGCATTCGATGCAGCTGGTAACGTTTCAGAAGAAAGTAAAGCATTAGTGATTTCTACATTAGAAGAGCCACCAGCTGACTTAGAAGCTCCATCAGTACCATTGAACATTGCGGTTTCATCAATTAGTGACAAGAGTGTCTCTTTATCATGGACACAATCAACAGACAACGTGGGTGTAGTAGGTTACTATGTTTACCGTGACGGTGAGCAAGTAGGAGAAACAGCAACAAATACATTCAGTGACGCAGGATTAACAGCTAACACAGAGTATTCTTATACAGTGAAAGCATTTGACGAAGCGGGCAACATTTCAGAAGAAAGCAAAGCATTAGTTGTGACAACGGCGGATGCACCAGCAGTAGAAGCATGGGATGCAGATACAATTTATGATCTAGGTGATATCGTGACACACAAAGGCAACACATATCGTGCAAAATGGTGGACACGAGGCAATGAGCCTGGAACTGAACAATGGGGACCTTGGGAATTGATTGGCTAAACAATCCATACCCGTCTTTATTAATGAAGCAATCGTTGATGCTGAATCAATCAACGAATAAGTGATTTGCTCAGTATTGTTAAGATTTTCGTGCATGTCTAACGAGAATCTTAGCAATTGGGCAAACGCATGATAAAAATTCAATTATTTTTTATGTTTGTATAACAGAACATGGAAAAAACATATATTATAACAACTATTATAAAAATTCCAAGTCCTCTTTTAAGAGGCCTTTTTTATTTTATCAAGTAACATGAATGAATTGAAATCATAACGTACAGATAAAATGTTTATTAAATTTTTACACTGAGAAGGGTAAATCTATGGATTTTTTTCCATAGTTTATCAAGCATAATATAGACATAGATTGGTGATTACTTGGTAAAGGAGGTTGATATATGAGAAATAAATATAAGGTAAATGGTTGTTTTCAAGCTGAGCTTTTGATGGAAAAGCCATGATCCACCTGAGCAGGGAACCATGAAAGGAAGAATGATCACCCTAATACTATCGGTGGGATCAAATTATCTAGTTGTACAAAAAAGGGATGTTTTTTAGGATGATAAAGATGAAGCTGGCAAAAAAAATAAAGGTAGTTATGTGTATAGTAAGTATCGTTTTCTTTTTTTATAAAGTAGCCATCAGTCTACCGTATCATGCGTCTGCTGATTCGGCAACTGAGAGTAGTGAAAATGCGCCGAGTGAAAGTACTACGACAAAGGAAATGGGTTCTTCAGAAGAAATAAGTGAACCATCCAATAGTACTGTGCAAAGTGATTTCCAATCCGTTTTAGCTGTCCCTACAGCAGCTTCAGGCATAGCTAGTGTGGATAACTTCAATGATTTTCGTACCGCTTTATTGGACCCCACTATTACAGACATTTATTTAACTGGAGATATCAAGTTAACGGCATCTTTTAATATCAATTCGCCAAAAAATATTTATGGCAATAACCACACGATTGATATTAATCTTCAACTGGTTGGCGTTGCATTAGCGTATACGACTTGCTCTATTTCTGATGTCACACTAATCAATCAACATCCATATTCGTTTTTCTGGTCCGAATTCTCAGGAGTCACGATCAACTATACAAATGTCACATCTTCTGGACAACAATTCATTTATCTGCCTTATGGGACAGCGAATCTGTATGAGAATATTACAGCCTCATCAGATACGCAAGAAGTGTGTGAAGTAAAAGAATTAAATATACGAAATGGAGCAAATGTAGCATTCAATAATACGAGTAACAGCTATCCAGTAGTAGGTAATAATAGCAGCACTGTCTTGAACATAGAAGATCATACCACTTTTAGCGCACAATCAAATAATCCAACAGCAACTATTGCAATCGGTCAATCTCTGTCAATCGCAGCAACCAGCAATTTTTCGATTGCTAATTCCAAAGGCTGTGCTTTAGGTTCATATTATAGCAGTGCACCATTCACGATCGCTTCAAATAGTGGGATTGGTACTTGGAAGCTAAATGGCACAGACCCACTTCCCGATATCGGCTATACCGGACCAATTACGACAAGTTTTAATTTAACTTCGATTGATATTGCTCAAAATACCTTGAATGTGACGTCCAATAATTCCATGTTTCCAAAATATTTCCAGTCTAAAAATGTAAGAAAAATAGCTAGTGGTCCATTCACGAGTAAAGCACAAGTAATTACCAAGGATATCGATCTATTATTGGGTGAAGTTTGGATACCACCATATAACTTTGTGAGTGCAACAAATGCGCTAGGACAGCCACAAACAATCAATGATGTCACGATTCAAGGCGAAGCGGATGGAGAGAAAATAGGGACCTATCAAATTACTTTTACTTGTGATGATGCGGAGTCTGTGGCGACAGTCAATGTATTTGATATTCAGCTTCATTCCTTGCCTACGATCTATGCCAAAGATACATGGAATGAATATGATGGATTAGATTGTATCATTGAATCAGATAGTAGCAGCAATTCATCTCTTTCGTTTTTCGAGACAAACGTCAGTGTCACTGCACAAAAAATCGAAGGAGCGAATATGATTGATATTGATCCACAAAAATTGACAGAAGAAGAAGGACAGTATGTTCTCACCTATACGTATAAGCATAAATCGAAAAGTATGAATGTGACGGTTGAGGAGAGCCTTTTCAATGATCAATCAATCTATCCGTCCATACTTGATTTTGGCCATGTCCCAATCCAATATACAACCAATCAATTGATTGCTACAAATGCCACAGGGAAAATCGATATCACTGACAAACGAAGTAACAATGGAGACGGCTATAAAGTAAAAGTCACTCAGGACCATGTCTTGACTGGAATAAGTAGTGGCTTTCAATTAACAGGGTCAATCATCCAATTTGAAACAGGGACAGCAACTAATAGTAGTGGGGGAGCAGTGATAAGTACTGGAAGTAATCAAACAATTGATATTCCTGTTGGGCAAGAAAAAGAAGTATTTCGAGTGGATAAAGGGAATAGTCGGGGACAGATCGTTTTGCCACTCACCGAGTTTAAGTTGGAGTTGCCAAGTGACAGTCCGAAAATAGCTGATTCTTATCAGGCAAAAATCACTTGGACACTTTCAGAAACACCCTAGCCATTAGTCTCTAACGGACGATGGATAATGATAGCATGAGGGTGTTCAATCTGAGGAGTCAGAAAACGAGAGATCAAAAAAAGAATCAGGATTAAGTTGTGCGCTCATTCATAGAACGTTGTGCCAATCGTTGATAGAGACAACTCACAATGGATCATTTCTGAAAGCGAAAAGGAACGACGTGCAGACTGATCACAATTGAAGTGGCAACAAAGTCGGCTAGCTATAAAATATTTTATACAATGAAAAGGAGCATAAGATAATGGTAATCACAAAAAAATATGTCATGGCAGGTATGAGTATCTTAGTAGGAGCAAGTTTAGGTATAACATCGGTGAGTGCCGATACAACAACTGATGGCACAGTGACTTTACAAGCACCAACTGGTGGAAATGGAGAAGATTTGAACCTAGCAACCAACAAGTTACCAACCAATCTGAATTTTGGTACTGCTAATATCAAATATGATCAATCCATCGAACAAATCGCTACAGTAGATGGTAATCAGGCATCTAACCCAACAACTACGGATATCCAAGTCACAGATAATCGTGGTGATCTAACAAAAGGTTGGAAACTAAAAGTAAAACAAATTGCCCAATTTACGTCCTCAGTCAATCAAGCTGAGTTAGCAGGGGCAGAATTATCGATCAATACAGGAAATGTGACAAACATTGGTGGTGATCTACCCACAGGCGGTGTAATCAACACCCAAGACTATGTGATTACTCCAGATGTGGATGTGGAAGTATTCAAAGCGAGTCCAGGAGAGGGATTAGGAATTTCAACATTGCCAATCAATCAATACAAATTAAGTATTCCTGCTGCAGCAAAAAAAGAAGCGGATACCTATCATGCGCAATTGACTTGGACGTTTTCTGATACATTGTAAGAACTGCCCTTGACAGAAAGGAACTGCCCAGTGAAAATCAAAAAAAATATAGCCATGTTTTTATTTTTACTTGTTTTGTCTCATCTATGTGACGTACCTGTGTTTAGTGATGAAAACTCAGCTTCTCAGAATATTCCATTTTTGGTGTCCACGCAATTGCCGGACAATCAAATAAATAAACAGGTCTCCTATTTTGATTTACAAATGGAACCAAAACAAGAACAGACGTTGCATCTTAAAATCGAAAATATCTCGGATCAGACGATCATGCTAGACACAACTTTATATCAAGGAAATACGAACAGTATCGGGGTCATTGAGTATGATAAATCGGTCAAGGGTTTAGCAAATAACGCGCAAGTCAATATAGAAGATCTAGTAAAAATATCAGAAAATAAAATCAAAATTTCTCCAAAGCAAACGCATGAATTACAAGTGAAAATCAAAATGCCTGAAAAGAATCTATCTGGGATTACCATTGGAGCGATCCGGGTAGTTCAGAATAATGAAGCAAACAAAGAAGGCAATATTCAAAATAATTTTGCGAGAGAAATCGGTTTAGTTTTGCAATCAAGTGATCCGGAGCAAATTCCATCAACATTAAAACTTTTAGATGCGCAAGCAGAACAAGTGAATACGCGAAATGTTTTTACAGAGAAAATCCAAAATCCTAAACCCAAATTAATCCGGCTAACCAACATCAAAGCAATCATTACGAAAGAAGATGATCAAGAAGTTATGTATCAAGCAAACCAGCCGGAAGGCTCGATTGCTCCAAATACGGTATTGAACTATAGGATACCACTAGACGGTAAAGCATTATTACCGGGAGTGTATGTTGCGACATTTGAAGCGGATGAAGGGGAACATCACTGGAAGTTAACAAGGAAATTCACAGTAAAAAACAACATAAGCAAAAAATTAAACCAAACAGATATATTGATAAAAAGTCAGCCTAGTTTTTTTGCAAAGTACAAATGGATGATGATAACTGGGTGTGTCTTATTAGTGATTATTCTAGGTCTGTGTATTTATATAGGTAAAATCAAAAGGAAGTTGGTTGAACAAGAGAAGAGCTAAGCTAGTTTATAATAAGTAAAAGGGGGAGAACAGAAGTGATGCCACGTTCTTCCTCTTTTTTTACAAAAAAATAAATTTTTTTAAATTTTATGAAACTTTTACTTCAACTTGATTTTTTAATGATATTATCCATTTAATTTAACAGGTGGGTGGGGGAGTAATAGTGTTTAGAAAATATTTAGAGAAAGAAATTTTTCGAAAAGTTACTATTATTAATCTATTATGGGAAAAATCAAGTTTGACTTCGCTGGAGATGTCTCAACAATTGAATGTTTCTGTTTCAACGATAAAAGGAGACATAAAAGCAATCAATCTACAATTCGATGAGACTGATCCGTTGATTGAATCAAATCCAACAGGGTATTTGATCAGAAATAAGTATAAAAGAAATAAACGAACGTATATGAAGAAAGTCTATCAATATTCACCATTTATCAAAGCGTGTATGTATTTCTTTAAAACCGATTTTTCGAATCCCCTAGGTTTTGCCAAGCAAGAATATATCTCTTCCTCCAAAGCATATCAACTAAAAAAAGAGGTGATGTCCTATGTCGCCTCTTATGGCATCGACCTCAATGATAAGAAGGTAGAAGATGAGTATCGCTTACGGTTTTTAATTGCACTTTTTCAAATGAAGAGCGGTATTCAAGTAGTTAAGGTGTCAAAAACGAGTCAGTACAAAATAAATCATTTGTTTCAACAAATTGAAAAAGAACAAAAATGTTTATTTTCAGATTTCTCAAAAGAATACGCACAGATTTTACTTCAACTGATGTTTGATCGAAAAATGAAGTTGAAAGACAATCTAGATATAAAAAAGTTAGAGATGTATAAATGCACACCTATTTATCATCAGATAGAAGATCGTCTTGTCGCCTTTTTGAAACAAATGTTTTTAAGCCCAGATGAACGAAACTTAAACTATTGTACGATCGTATTCAATTTTTTAAACCAAAATTTTTATGAAATAAATGCACATGAAAAGAATTATCAATGCTATATCGCTTTTACTAAAGAATTCCCAGAGATCAAGTATGAGTATCTGATCGACAAGATGGAACGTAATATTCCTAACTTTTCTAATAATCAACGAACCATCGAAGTACTAACTTTGATGTTTTTGCGGAAATGTCATTTTAATTTTCAACAGCTGATTCCTGAAGAACATGTTGTGGAAGGGACAGATATGGCAGAGATTCCTCAAGCTTTCTTTGAGAAAATCAAGCAGATCTTTATGGACTGGAATGATTTTTCAGGATTGAACCTAGCATTTTCAGATGATCATTTTCGGTATTTAGCAACAAAAATTTATTTTTTGACTTATCGGAGTAAAAATGAAAAAAGAGTCTTTTTACTGACAGGTGTCTGTACGGACTTCTTATGGGCACAGGAAATGTTAGAACAAGAATTTGGAAACACCCTGGACATTCAACAATTCAATCCGGAAACCATTCCCAGCAACTATAATAAACGTGATGTGATTTTATATAATATCAGCCATGAGAAACTATCCCAAATTGATTGCTTCAAAATGAGGGTATCCTTTAATTTTGATTTTTGTGAATTGTTTAACATAAGGAAAGAATTATTTGGTTACGATATCGCTATGTATAAAAAAATCATCGAGAAAGAATTACGATAAATAGAAGAGATGGGCAGAGGTAGCTGATTTTTTAGAAAAATAAATAAAAAAACGAAAATCGCTTGTTGAACGACGATTTTCGTTTTTTTATTCTTGAGGATTTTGTTTATTCTTGAAACTTGCACTTACATTGGTGGAGTAACTGACCACATAAGATGCACCTCCTTTAGTTCGACTGTTGATAAATAGACTATATCATTGGAATAGACCAAAAAAACATCTTGTATGGTATTGCAACATTATAATTTCCATTTAAGTTAAATCAAGGAATAAATCGCTGAATTAAATGCTTCTAGGACATTTGTCCTCTTGCACCCCCTAAAACCGAATAAACGGTGGGAACAAAAGTAACCACTTCGGAAACAAGGCACTATTCAAAAAAAATTTGAAAACAATTTTGTTGGATAGCGCCTTATTTCTCGCAGCTAAACACTTCTATCCCAAGCTCTTTTTAAACAAAAGCTAAAAACAATGAAAATAAGTCCTGTATTTTGTTAATGTATACTATAATAGAAATTAACTATGAATTTTGGAGGAATTTCCATGAAACAAAAAATTGCAGTATTAGGCCCTGGTTCTTGGGGAACTGCTTTAGCTCAAACCTTAGCAGAAAATGGACATGACGTCCGTATCTGGGGGAATGTTCCAGAACAAATCACAGAAATCAATACGTATCATACGAATAAACACTATTTACCTGAATTACATTTACCAGAATCGATCATCGGCTTTACCGAATTGGCTGAAGCTGTCAAAGAGGTAGATGCAGTATTATTTGTCGTACCGACGAAAGCAATCCGTGCTGTAGCACAAGAATTGCTACAACATTTAACGACAAAACCAGTGATCATCCATGCCAGTAAAGGATTAGAGCAAGACACGCATAAACGGATATCAGAAGTGATTGCCGAAGAAATCCCAGAAGAAAAACGACAATCCATCGTTGTTTTATCAGGCCCTAGTCACGCAGAAGAAGTGGCGGTCCACGATATCACAACGATCACTGCTGCAAGTATTGACCAAAAAGCAGCTACTTATGTGCAAGAATTATTTATGAACGATTATTTCCGAATCTATACAAATAATGATGTGATCGGTGTGGAAACAGGAGCAGCATTGAAGAATATCATTGCAATCGGTGCCGGCGCGATCCACGGTCTTGGTTTTGGTGACAATGCGAAAGCGGCGATCATGACAAGAGGTTTAGCTGAAATCAGTCGTCTCGGTGTAGCAATGGGCGCGAATCCTTTGACCTTTATTGGATTGAGTGGTGTCGGTGATTTGATTGTCACTTGTACAAGTGTTCATTCACGTAATTGGCGTGCGGGGCATATGCTGGGTGAAGGACAAAAATTAGATCAAATCCTGGAAAATATGGGGATGATCGTGGAGGGTGTATCGACAACAAAAGCGGCGGTTGAGCTGGCTGAGCAACTAGGTGTAGAGATGCCCATCACTCAAACAATCTATCAGGTCCTTTATCAAGGGAAAGATATTAAACAAGCAGCAAAAGAAATCATGTTGCGTGATGGCAAGATGGAAAACGAATTTCAGTAAATCAACAGAATGGAGTATATAAATACGCATATGGAGAATAAAATCGTAAGAAAAGCAGTCATTCCTGCAGCAGGTCTAGGTACACGTTTTTTACCTGCTACAAAGGCAATGGCAAAAGAAATGTTGCCGATCGTTGATAAACCAACGATCCAATTTATCGTAGAGGAAGCTTTAGCTTCGGGGATCGAAGATATTTTGATCGTTACCGGAAAAGAAAAACGACCGATTGAAGACCATTTTGATTCGAATATCGAATTAGAATTGAATCTACAAGAAAAAAATAAAATCGACTTGCTAAAATTAGTCGAAGAAACAACGAATGTCAATCTCCACTTTATCCGTCAGTCCCATCCTTTAGGACTAGGTCATGCGGTATTACAAGCGAAAACTTTTATTGGAGATGAACCATTCATCGTTATGCTTGGGGACGATTTGATGGAAGATGAGATTCCACTGACAAAACAATTGATCTTAGATTACGAGAAAACAAAAGGTTCGACTGTAGCAGTCATGAAAGTTCCTCATGAAGACACGTCAAAATATGGGATCATCGATCCAGAAACAAAAGAATCTGAAGGCTTGTATGAAGTGAAACGATTCGTCGAAAAACCAACACCTGAAGAAGCTCCGAGTGATTTAGCGATTATTGGACGCTACTTATTGACACCAGAAATTTTTGAATTATTAGAAACACAAAAACCTGGAGCTGGAAATGAGGTTCAATTGACGGATGCCATTGATGAATTAAATAAAAAGCAACCCGTATATGCGAGAGAATTCAAAGGCTCTAGATATGATGTCGGTGATAAATTTGGTTATCTAAAAACAAGTATCGAATACGGTTTAGGTCATCCTGAAATCAGCGAGCAGCTGAAACAATACCTCATTGATCTAAGTCATTCTCTGGACTAAAAACTTAACAATTAGAGAAATAAAATCTTGAGAAAAGAATAGTAAATGAGGTGTATTGCTTACATGGGGATTCTAATCAACATTGCACAAACGTTTCTTGATGGATTGAAATGGTTGATGGAGGGAAATAATTGGCTGTTTTTACTGCCAGTATTATTTATTAGTTTGTTTACGATGTTTTATATGGTCAGAATAAAAGAAACCTTTTTGATTTTTATTTGGTACTTAGCAACAGTGGCGATCGGTAGTTTGATCATCGTTCTTTTGTGGGGAGATCAACAGGCATTTCTTTTTGCGGCAGCTTTTCTTTTGCTGTACCTTTTTGCCTATATCCCGTATCTACTCAAAAAATTTCATGTCGTCAAAAAAGGCAAACATGCGGCTTCTCCGAACCGCTCAAAGGATGTCTCAGAAAGACGGACAAGGTCTGACCGCTGATATTTTGATACTTGCACTTGTTTCGCACTTTCCTTACAATAGATGCAGATAGAAATAACTAAAAAAAAGGCTCCTTGATAGTTAGCGGCAACTAACTATCAAGGAATGACCAGTCACACGTATACACCCTGACCGATCATTTTGCCATAGTCGATGCAGCGCACCGACCGCATTTATTGTACCTGATTTAAGGAAGATTTTCTACCTTATGAATAGAAAAAGCGGAGGAAGCAAGGCGATTTATTTACTATGTCAAAAAAGATGTATATTCAAGCAAGCAGTTTGTTTAATCCGTTTGAAAGACTTGCTTTTAGCGATACATCGTTCCTATCTTTTACACTGAAGCCGAAGAACATCAAGATGCTGCTACATCAGATCTTTCGCTGGAGTGTAATGAATAAGTGGTTAAGGTAAAGATGAGACTGAGCAATTGCTTCGTCTCATCTTTTTGTATTTTTCTTTTTGATAGTTGTCTCTATTCTGAAATAGCAGAAGAAGAGGAGAAAAGAATGAGCTTACCCTATTTTGATTATTGTCAACAACTTGAAAGAAAATTAAGGATCGAGGAACCCTTGATGGAACAAGCGGGACGTTGGATCGCTACACAGATTCATCGAGGAGGATGCTTACATATTTTTGCTAGCCGTACCTTGCAAGGTATTGCCTATGAATTTTGGCAACAATCTCCAAAAATCTTGCCAACTCAGTTGATTGAACACCCTGCAGCGGGAATTTATGAGTCACTGGAAGGAACGGGCCAAGCAATCATTGAACAAATCAATGCGCAACCCGAGGATATTTTTCTTCTCTTATCAAATGAAGGGAGAAATCCTGCAATCATTGAACTGGCGGAATGGGTCAAAGAACAAGGTCACCTATTGATCGTAATCACAGGTTTTGATTTATCCCGAAGTATCAAGTCAAGACATAGTAGTGGTTTGCGCTTATATGAATATGCAGATCTAGTATTAGATAACTATGCAACGATAGACGATGCCGTCCTTACGGTTCCTAAGTTTGAGCCAGCTATATGTGGCACAGCTTCGTTAGCCACCTTAATTTTATTACAGCAAATCGTTTATTTTTCAGTTTATTATTTGTTGGAGAATGACTAAAGAGAGAAGGATAAGAGCCCGAAAAAGAGACAAGAAAGAATCGTGATGATTCTTTCTTGTCTCTTTATACACGTTGATGAAAGAGTCTTCCCCAAAACTCTTTACACTCCAATTATAGTACATTTGTTATGAATATTGCAATGAAGATACCTAATGAAAATAAAAAGAGAGTAAGAGAGAGGCAGAAATTCAATTAAAAACATCGGTTCAAATAGGAAAGGAGTATGGATGGAAATGTATAAATATTTGTTAATCTCTTAAAAAATCTTTGTTTATACGTAAATAGAAATGAAAATAAATGATCGGAAATAGCTACATTGTAAAAATAAAAAAAGAATTTTAATCCATTTTTATAGGTGCTATGGCTTTGAGAACAGCTTTTTTATTAAAATGTGTCTTGAAGATAACTAAAATCAATAGATTTTTTTAATTGTTTATTCATGTGGTATAGAACATTTTACTGTATAATCTATTTGCTTATTCATTATTGACAAAAACGTAGCAAGAAAGGAAGAACGAGTTTTGAAGAGAAAAAATTCTTCAGTAAAGAAAAAACGAGACTTTACCAAAATGACGACACCGCATACGTATGTCATTATTTTTGGTGTAGTTGTACTTGCCTGGTTATTAACATTTATCGTACCAGCGGGGAGATTCAGTACGCAAGATATAGAATACAAAGATGCAAATGGAGAAACTAGTACCAGAACAGTATTACGCCAAGATTCGTTTCGTTATGCTTATGAATTAGATAAGTCTTTTGTATTTGATCAACTGGAAGAATTACAAAATGATCCAAAGGAAAGAGAAAAGCTAGCTGTTCCTGAAGAAGGATTAGAAGAAGTCTTGGCAGCTGGTGAAAAAAACTTGACCCAAGAGAAACTAGATGAAATCTCACTGACAGATGATGTTTTATACGATGAATATGGTGAAGACATCTATGATACCTCAAAGAAATTGCATAAAACAGCAAAACTATGGGGAACCGATGATTTCGGTGGGTTTGGCTTTTTGAACTTTGTTTTTGAAGGTCTAGTATCAGGCGATAAATATGGTTCAGCAGTCGGGATTGCTGCACTTATTTTAGTCGTGGGTGGGGCATTTGGGATCATCATGCGAACAGGTGCCATTGATGCAGGTATTTATGCTTTTATCAATAAGACACGTGGTCTAGAACGTTTAGCTTTACCGCTCTTATTCTTTGCTTTTTCATTTGGAGGCGCAACGTTCGGTATGGCTGAAGAAGTCATTCCATTCTCAATGGTCATGGTACCTTTTGTGATTGCCTTAGGCTATGATTCGATCGTCGCCGTTACAGTCACCTATGTGGCGTCACAAGTCGGGAATGCCACGTCATGGATGAGTCCGTTCAGTGTCGCCGTTGCTCAAGGGATCGCAGGTATTCCAGTCTTATCAGGCGCCACCTTCCGATTGATCATGTGGGTCGTCGTGACTGCGTTATCGGCTGGTTACTTAATGATCTATGGAGAAAAAGTTCGGAAGAATCCGGAAAGTTCATTAACGTATAAATCTGACGAATACTTCCGTAACCATTTGAAGAAAACATCCGATGAACAAAAACCATTTACATTAGGCCATAAATTGATTTTAGCGGAAATGTTGATCGTTTTAGTTTGGATCGTTTGGGGAGTTACTCAAAAAGGCTATTATATCCCAGAAATCGCCTCTCAATTTTTTGTAATGGGACTAGTCGCAGGGATCATTGCTGTTTTATTCAAATTAGACGGTATGACGGTCAATGATATTGCCTCTTCTTTCCAATCTGGGGCAGCAGATCTAGCTGGAACAGCAATCGTTGTTGGGATGGCAAAAGGAATCTTGCTTGTATTAGGTGGATCAGATGCTTCTGTACCTTCTGCGCTTAATACAATTTTGCATGGTATAGGAACAGCGCTGACTGGTGTACCGGCAGTTATTGGTGCATGGGCGATGTATGTGTTCCAAAGTTTGTTCAATCTAGTCGTCACTTCAAATTCTGGACAAGCGGCATTGACGATGCCAATCATGGCACCGTTAGCTGATTTAGTTGGTGTCTCTCGTCAAGTTGCCGTATTGGCTTATCAATTAGGTTCAGGATTCATGGATGCGTTCACGCCAGTTTCTGCTAGCTTGATCGGCGTCTTAGGTGTGGCACGGATCGAATGGGCAAAATGGGCACGATTCCAAATCAAAATGCAAGGATTCTTCTTTGTTTTAGGAACAATCTTCATTATGATTGCGATCGCGATCGGCCTTCAATAAAACAAATAAGAACTGATTGATAGCAATCAAAGAAACGGTGCTACCCATATGTAACGCTGAGATAATAAGCGAGAAAATCCGAAAGTATCTTCATATTTTGGGACTTTCTCGCTTATTTCCAAAAGAGCGACGTAGGATCGCTAGATTGCTTTTCAAACAACCCTTTGTGTGTATGAAAAGATACAGACTATTTTATAAAGAGGAGGATCACGGATGAAACTCATTCGACAAATCGATGTCTATGCACCAGAATATCTTGGTAAGAAGGATGTATTAGTGGCAGGAAATAAAATCATTGCCTTGGAAGATCAACTATCTGGCGGTTACGAAGAATTGATCGTGGAAGAAATTTCAGGAGAAGGAAAACTCTTGACCCCAGGTTTTATTGATGCCCATTTCCATATTTTAGGTGGCGGCGGCGAAGGCGGCTATCATAATCGCACACCAGAAGTCACACTTAGTCAACTAACGACAGCAGGAGTGACAACAGTCGTAGGTTGTATCGGGACAGATGGCGAAGGTCGAGATATGACTGCTTTGATCAGTAAAGCAAGAGGGCTAGAGGCAGAAGGATTGACTACGTATGTTTATGTTGGTTCTTATCGGTTGCCGGTCAAAACGGTGACTGATTCATTGATCAAAGATTTTCTTACTATTGATAAGATCATTGGGATCGGAGAAATCGCTGTCTCTGATCATCGCTCTTCTCAACCAACATTCGACGAGTTTGCTCGGGCAGTGGCGGATGCTCGTGTTGGGGGCATGTTATCAGGTAAAGCAGGAATAGTGAATGTCCATTTAGGTGGCGGAAGTCGAAAATTGGAATTATTGAATCGTGTGGTTGAAGAAACAGAAATCCCTATTACTCAGTTTTATCCGACGCATGCGAATCGGACAACTGAATTATTAGCTGCATGTATCGAATTTGCAAAAAAAGGTGGAACGATCGATTTCACTGCAAGTGAAGATCCTGATTTTTGGGAAAAGACCGATGGTGAAGTTCGTTTCAGTAAAGCATTGAAGCAGTTATTGGAAGCACAAGTCTCTCTTGATAACTTCACCTTGACCTCCGATGGACAAGGTAGTCTTCCATATTTTGACCAAGAGAACCATTTTATCGGTATGGGCGTCGGTAGTGCGAAATCCTTACTGGTTGGCATCAAAGAAGCCGTTCAAAAAGAAGACATCCCCTTAGAGATTGCCTTACGAGCTGTGACGTCCAATCCTGCAAGAGTCCTGAAACTGGACCAAAAGGGAAGAATCGCTGTCGGGAAAGACGCGGATCTTTGTTTACTTGATAAAGAAACCTTAGAAATTGATACGGTGATTGCTAATGGAACGATCATGGTCCAAGAAAAACAAGTGAAAGTTTGGGGAACATTTGAGCAAATGATTGCAACGAGCTGAATGTTAGGATAAGCATACTGTTTGTTTGTTTTTATAATTGGTGTTACTCTAAAAGTGGTTAGAAAGACAAATTTTAGAGGAGGAAATATTATGGCAGATTTAGAAGGACGCTCTAAAGATTTGAAAGACAAAGTTGCAGGTGAAGGCAAAGAAGCCTATGGAAAAGCAACAGGTGATAAAAGTAAAGAAACAAAAGGTAAAGCCCAATCTGCAGGTGCGGATATCAAGAGTAAAGCTCGTAATATCGGCGATGAAATCAAAGAAGGCTTTGAAGATGTAAAAGAAAAATTTTCAAAAAAAGACCATAAATAGTCTACTTGTAAATTCTAAAAAAAAAGCGTCCTACCAATAAGGTGGACGTTTTTTTTAGCGGTTATCCAATGTCAATGGACGCGAATGTTTTGTTTTTTAATTCAAAAACTTCATCACATTTTTTAGCCACTTCTAATTCGTGTGTCACAATGATGATACAGCGATCTTGCTCATGGGCGATTTCTTGGAAGAGTTGAACGATTTCTTGTGAAGTCGTTTCATCGAGGTTTCCTGTTGGTTCATCCGCGATGATCAACTGATGTTCGCAACAAATCGCTCGGACGATCGCTACGCGTTGTTGTTGTCCCCCAGATAATTTAGTGACTTGTTGTTTTGCAAGAGTTTCATTTATCCCAACGCGTGCCAAGCGATCAAGTGCTACTTGGCGATAATTTTTTTGAGGAGTATTTGAAATTTCCATGGCGGTAATGACGTTATCAAGAGCGGAAAGGTAAGGCAATAAGTTGTACGCTTGAAAAATAATGGATACATCATTTTTACGATAATTTCGTAGTCCTATTTTAGCTAAAGCGCGCTCTTCATAATACACAGTCCCTTCTTTTGGTGTATCGAGTCCTGAGATCAACGAAAGGAAGGTCGTTTTTCCTGAACCACTTGCCCCTAATATGGCGTACATTTTCCCTTTTTCAAAGGATAAATTCACGTTTTTATAAAGTGCTTCTGTTGGATTCTGATACCAGAAGCCCAAGTTTTCTGTACGTAACATCTAATTCCTCCTTTAGTTTAATAAAATTTTTCGTGGATTTAATCGTAGTATGCCAATGGATGCTAGAAAAACGGAGAGTAAGCTGATCCCGAATGCAACAGCTGCTAGAAGGCCGAGTTGAGCTGGTTGAACGGTGATTTCAAGGTCGCTTACTTGTTCCGAAACGGTAAATGGATTACTAGTTCCACCGGGTTGTCCACCAGGTCCACGATTGCCACCACCAGGTCCACGATTGCCACCACCAGGCATCTGCTCTCCTTGTTGCTCGGCAGGTGAGTCGGTTGACGTTTCAGTTTGTTGATCAAGCAACTGTTGACCGACAGCATTTGCAACGACATTTCCACTGAATGAAGCCACACCTAACGCGACGATCATACATATGGCCACTTCTGTAAACAATTGAAGGACGATTTTGCTTCTGGATTCGCCTAATGAAAGCAATACTCCTAATTCATGGCGGCGTTCCCGGATCGTGATCATGATGATCAAAGTCAAAATAATGATTCCAGCCACCGCAACGAGTAAAACGACATTTTGTGAAAAACTGGCCACGTTGTTAAGTGGTTCAAGCATTGCTTGGAACATCGTATCGTTTGATTGAAGACTGAACGTTGATGTATCGATCAGGTTTTCTGCTTTAGTGATAAAATCTGCCATTTTATTGGGATCGGTCAGCGTATAAACCGCAGAGTCGATTGTGTCATCTTCTGAAGAACCATTCAATGTATTAGCAAACGTATAATAAGTATACAAAGTGTTCGCTGGATTCATGAAATTGAAATTCATTCCCATGCTACTACTTGTTTCACTCGACTCATAGATTCCTTTAATCGTCATTTCATAAGTTGTTTCTTCATCTTCAGTGCTAGTAATAACGAAAGTATCCCCTACGGATAAGTCATTTGCGCTAGCTAAAGTAGAGTCCATCACGACATTGTTCGTATCTTTGTCGCTATCAGTGATTCCTTCTCCTTCGATGATTTTTGCTGTGCCATCCGTAAAGCTACTGGTTTGGGCTGTATCGGATACCCCGCTGATTTGAAAGTCTGCTTGGATCATTTGCGGTTTGCCACCCCCCATAGCTCCACCCATGTTTTCACCGTTTGGTGCAGCATCAGTCGTAGTATCAGTTTCTTCTGATGTTTCTGAGGTATCAGAGCTTGAAATGGCAGTGATCCCGCTATTGGCTAAAGCTGATGCAGAGCTTTCGAAGGAAAAACTTGCTACATTATCTAGTGCTGCGATCTTTTCTGCATCGCTGACTGAAACAGGTGTGAGGGAGAAACTTCCAGGATCTGGTCGCCCACCGGATTCAGTATCAGTTGCCTCCGTTTGTTTTTGAAAAGCCGCTTCACGATTCGCACTTAAAGTGACGGTCGCGCCGACATCTTTTTGAGCTTGCTCTGCGGCTTGTTGAGCCGCACTACGTATGGTTAGTCCAGCAAGAACGAAGACAAGGATTGCTGTAAAAACTGCTAATAATAGTAAAGAACGCCCCCATTTTACTTTTGTACTTTTTAATGCTCGTTTGAAAAAATTCATTGGTTCGATCTCCTTTCGAAATGAGTACAAAAAATAGAATAAAGGGAGTAGCTTAAGCCTACCTTAAAAAGAGACCACGACCAGAGAGAGTTGAAGCCTAAAAACAAGTCAAATGGAGTAGGAAATGAAAAACATTCTATAGTTATTGAGTAATTTATGGTAAAATAGACGAAGTATCTTCTAAAATGAAAGAAGAAAAAATGGTCTGGGAAAAACATGGAGACAGAAACAATCGTACATGCTAGCGATTTGTTTGATTTGTTGTATAATGATGTGGAGCAGTTGATCGAGCAACTGAAGCAATCCCGATTTTTTTGTGTCAAAAAAAGATCCTAAACGCCTGTAAAATTAAGATGGATTTTAGTACTTAGTGAAATCATCCGAAAACTAGGCACTCAGAAAATGGATCGTTTAAATAAAATAGAGAATCGACATCGTTAAATGAAGATGTCATAAGAAGAGGTGAAATTTGTGAGTACCATTAAGATTATCCCTTTAGGCGGTGTACGCGAAAACGGAAAAAATTTGTACATTGCAGAAGTAGGGGAAGCTATTTTTATTTTAGACTGTGGTCTGAAGTATCCTGAAAACGAATTATTAGGGATTGACGTTGTGATTCCTGATTTTACGTATTTAGAAGATAATGTCGATCGTGTAGCAGGTATTTTTCTGACACATGGTCACGCAGATGCGATTGGGGCGTTGCCTTATTTATTGTCAAAGATTTCTGTACCTGTGTTCGGAACAGAGTTGACGATCGAATTGGTAAAATTGAATGTCAATCGCAATGATGCTGCAAAAGGATTCAAGGATTTTCATGTGGTAGATGAGCATACAGAGATCGATTTCGGTGAAACGATCGTTAGCTTCTTCCGCACTACCCATACGATCCCAGATTCAGTTGGGATCAATTTAAAAACCCAAGAAGGAAATATCGTTTATACGGGTGATTTCAAATTTGACCAAATGGCGATCCCAATGTACCAAACGGATTACGCTCGTTTAGCAGAGATTGGGAAAGAAGGCGTGTTAGCTTTACTGAGTGAGTCAGCAAATGCAGAAAACGCGACCCCTGTTGCTTCTGAGTTCCAAATCGCTGATGAAGTATTTGATACCATCAAATATTGGGAAGGACGGATCATCGTTGCTTGTGTTGCAAGTAATCTTCAACGTGTCCAACAAATCTTAGACGCCGCTGCCAAAGCAGGACGTAAGGTCGTGTTGACTGGTCAAGACTTTGAACGGATCATCCGAACAGCTATGCGCTTAGAAAAACTTCAATTACCAAGTGAGGACCTATTGGTCACATTAAAAGATATGAAAAACTATGAGCCTGAAGAACTGATTATTTTAGAAACAGGCCGTATGGGTGAACCAATCAAGTCTTTACAAAAAATGGCGAATGGTGCGCACCGTCATATCAAGATCAAAGAAGGCGATCTTGTTTATATCACAACGACACCAAGTATTGCGATGGAAACGATGGTTGCTAAGACAGAAGATATCATTTACCGAGCAGGTGGAATAGTCAAACAAATCTCTGACAACCTGCGGGTTTCCGGTCATGCAAATCCTAATGACTTACAATTGATGTTGAATTTCATGAAACCTAAATATTTCATCCCAGTTCAAGGAGAATACCGTGAATTAGCTGCCCACGCAGACTTAGCCCATGCAGTTGGTATCCCCTACAAAAATATCTATATCACTGGACGTGGAGATGTTTTAGAATATAAAAACAAGCGGATGAGTGTGGCAGGTACGATAAGTGCTGAAAATGTCATGATCGACGGACTAGGCGTTGGTGATATTGGGAACATTGTTTTACGCGACCGTAAAATCTTATCTGAAGACGGTATTTTTGTTGCAGTAGTGACAATCAGTCGTCGTGAAAAGAAAATCGTCTCAAAACCGCAAATCACTTCACGAGGATTTGTTTATGTCAAAGCAAGTCGTGATTTGATCAATGAAAGTAGCAACATGATCGAAACCATTGTAGGGAAACATTTAGAAAGCGATGATTTCGAATGGAGCAAACTGAAACAAGAAATACGTGATCAATTAGGTCGCTATTTGTTTGAACAAACCAAACGCCGTCCAGTGATTTTACCAGTCATCATGGAAGCGACACAACGTCGCGGCAAAAGATAAAAAATGAAAAGCTGTATCAAAAGATGTTCAGATGATGGATATGTTTGGTATAGCTTTTCTTTTATAGGAGCGAGATCATTGAATATATACGATGGAAAGGTGGAAGTGTCTATAATGGAAAAAGAACTTGGTTTGGGAAATAATCAAATGAAAGAGAAACAGATCATCATTTTTGGCGTAACTTCAATGAGTACAGATAGTACGCTTTATAGCAATTTGTTAGTAACAAAGATGAACAACTTCGCAAAAAAACAACATTTACTTGTGCATGTTGACATGCATAGCATTTCTAAGTTGGATCAGTATGCAAAGGCTGCCGATGTTATTCTATTATCTCCAGAGCTGTCTTCTATGAGAGAAACTATCATAAAAGAGTATCCTACAAAGGTTATTGAAGTGATAGACATGAAAGATTACGGTCTGCTAAATGCTGAGAATATCTTAAAAAAATTTCTCCATCACTAAACTGGAAAAGAAGAAATTTTCAAAATAGTTAGCAAACTTCGTTTTTTTTATTTTTTATCACTCCTCTATCTAAAAAAGTGTTGTGGATTTGTTCAATCTTATAAGCCGTATAAGGCATTTCAACTTAAATAAAAATACCAATAGTAGAAACTAGAGCCTTAATTTCTACTATTGGTATTTTTTATTTTGAGCATCATTACGGATTCGTAGTCATTCTGGTTTTATTCACAGTGATCAAACAATAAACAGAAACTGTCAATCATAGACGAAACATTCTTTTATCTGGGGATTCAGTCGTACGTACACGCTCACTTGATACTTGGTACAACCTGTATTATCTGTTACAATTGAATAGGATATACTGTACTACTAATTGTGTGAATGATCGAAATGAAAACGAAAGAGTCAGTGACTAAAATGTTGAGGAGTGAAAAGATGAAGATTACTTATCATGGACATTCTTGTATTTCTCTGGAAATGAAAAATGGCCAACAAGTGCTGATAGATCCATTTATTACTGGGAATCCTATGACTGATTTAAAAGTGGATGAAGTCCAGACGGACTGGATATTGATCACCCACGGACATGCTGATCATATTGGAGACATGTTGCCGATTGCGAAGAACAATAAGGCGACCATCATCAGTATTGTCGAAATCGCTGATTATGCACAGCAGCAAGGAGCGAACTCTTTTGGGATGAATATCGGTGGCAAAAGGGAGTTTCCTTTTGGCACAGTCAAATTTGTCCATGCACAGCATAGTTCAAGTATTGAAATCGATGGTGTTTCGCGTTATATGGGAGAGCCTAGTGGTATTCTGATCCAAGCAGACGGGAAGACGATTTATCATGCGGGTGATACCGCAGATTTTAGCGATTTAGCGCTCTTAGGTGAACAGTTTATGATCGATGTAGCCTTTTTACCGATTGGCGACAATTATACAATGGGGCCTGAGGATGCGGCTCGTGCGGCGAAGCGAATCAAAGCGAAGAAAGTCGTGCCGATCCATTACAATACCTTTCCTGTCATTGAACAAGATCCGCAAGTATTCATCGATTTATTAGCAGATACCGAAGGAAAAATAATGAGCGTTTCGGAAACGCTGGAAGTGTAGGGGAAAGAGATGGCGACAAAACATGATTTGATTTTAGAATATATCGAAAGCCTACCAGTGGGGAATCGAATATCTGTCCGTAGTATTGCCAAAGAATTGAATGTCAGTGAAGGAACGGCCTATCGAGCAATTAAAGACGCTGAAAATGTAGGATTAGTGTCAACGATCCAACGAGTAGGAACGATTCGGATCGAACGTAAATTGAAGAAAAATATCGAACGATTGACATTTGGCGAAGTCGTGCGGATCATTGAAGGCGATGTTTTAGGCGGAGCAGTCGGTCTAGATAAAGTCTTGAATAAATTTGTCATAGGTGCGATGACCGAACACGCAATGGAACGCTATATCACTCCAGGTTCATTGATGATCGTTGGTAACCGTACAGAAGTGCAAAAATTAGCACTTGAGGATGGCGCAGCAGTGTTGATCACGGGTGGTTTTGATACGACGCCTGAGATTGCCAAATTAGCGGATGAATTAGCTATGCCGATTTTACGTACGACCTATGATACCTTTACCGTAGCGACGATGATCAACCGAGCGCTTAGTGACCAACTGATCAAAAAAGATATCATGCTCGTCGGTGATATTTATTTGACTGCCCAAAAAACACATTATTTGTTACAGTCGGATACGGTGGCTGATTATCAACGGATTTCAGAAGAAACCCAACATTCTCGTTTCCCAGTGGTGAATCATCACATGCGTTTGATGGGGATCATTACGGCGAAAGATGTCGTAGGTAAAGCACCGACACAAGTCATTGATCGGGTCATGACCAAAGATCCCATCAGTGTCAAGAAAACGATGAGCGTCGCTTCTGTCGGACATCAAATGATTTGGGATGGTTTAGAAGTCATGCCAGTCGTTTCCGATGATTTGACGTTAGAAGGATTGATCACACGGCAAGATGTCATGAAGGCGATGCAATTGGTGCAACGTCAACCGCAAATCGCTGATACGATTTCTGATCAGATTTCAGGGGCGATCCAAACGATCGATACAGATCGTGAAGGCAATCGATTGACGACGCCTAAGTTCAAATTTGAGGTTTCGCCACAAATGGTAACAGGTGTTGGAACGATTTCTTTTGGGGTGTTAAGTGAAATCATTTCAGATGTTGCTCAAAAAACAATGATCATGAATCAGCGCAGGAATATCTTGTTGGAGCAAATGAATCTACATTACCTTCGTCTGATCCAGATCGAAAGTGAGTTAGACATTCGTCCAAGAGTTTTAGAAATTGGTAGAAGATCCGCTAAACTTGATGTAGAAGTATTTATAGAAAACACGATCGTGGCTAAAGCCATTGTCGTCTGCCAAGTGATGGAACGTTCGTAGAGAGTAGGAAAGAAAATGACCATACAAGAAGAGATTTTGAATGAAATCAAAAAATATCAAAAAATCGTGATCCACCGACATCAAAGGCCTGATCCAGATGCTTTAGGTTCACAAGTGGGATTAGCCGAATTATTACGTAATAGTTTTCCAGAAAAAGAAATTCGTCAAGTTGGAAAAGACGTTGAGGGCTTACGTTATTTAACAGAAATGCAAGAAATCGACGATGCCTTTTATCAAGGGGCATTAGTCATCGTGACCGACACAGCGAATGCGCCACGTATTGATGATAAGCGCTATTCCTTAGGGGATCAAGTGATCAAAATCGATCATCATCCGAATGATGAACCATATGGTGATTTACTTTGGGTAGATACGAAAGCTAGCAGCTGTAGTGAAATGATCGCTGAGTTTGCTTTGCTGTTCCCTGATGAGCTGAAAATGAACAGCGACTCTGCTCGTTTATTGTATGCAGGAATCGTTGGTGATACTGGAAGGTTCTTATATCCTTCAACAACAGGACGCACATTAGAACTAGCAGCAGAGTTAAGAAAGTATTCTTTCGACGCAAGCAAATTGAATCGTGAAATCGAACAAATCACCATGAAAGTAGCGAAACTATCCGGTTGTGTCTATCAAACGATCGAAGTTGACGAAAAAGGTGCCGGAAAAGTGATATTGTCACAAGCATTGTTAGGCAAGTATGGCATCGTCGATTCAGAGACAGCAGCTGTCGTCTCTTTACCAGGTGTCATTGACGAAGTGTTAGCTTGGGCGATTTTTGTCGAGCAACCAGAGGGCTATTATCGTGTACGTTTACGTTCAAAAGGACCAGTCATCAACGAGATCGCCAAACGACATCATGGTGGCGGCCATCCTTTGGCAAGTGGCGCAAATGCAAAAGACCTGCAAGAAGTGGCAGAGATCTACATGGAAATACAAGAAGCTTGCACCAATTATACACGTTAAAAGTGTACTCCAAGTAGTAAATCGAAAATTTTAAGCAAACGTAACTTTCTCTTTTATCTATTCCCTTTGCACGAATAAATGGTCTAAGCAGAAGTGACCTCTTCGGAGATCAGGTTACTTCTGCCTTAACCTTTTACTCATCGAAGTTGCTTGTCTTTTTTATCAGGGATATGTGCAATCAAGGTCAGTGAGATTGAATCAGCGTAGGTAGTCTAGGAGCTCTGATAATAAGTTGCTCTTTTCAAACTGTTATTTTTCCGTTATAATATTGCTCAATAACGAACAAAAAGGAGAAACAACATGACAGTACCAAATTGCCCAGTATGTGGTTCAGAATATGCTTATGAAGATCGGGGATTATTGATTTGTCCTGAATGTGGAAACGAATGGACACCATCAGAAGAAACAGAAGCAGAAGGCCTAGTAGTACTTGATGCAAACGGCAATCGTTTAACAGATGGCGACAGTGTGACCGTTATCAAGGATTTAAAAGTAAAAGGAGCTTCCTCACCTATCAAACAAGGAACGAAGGTGAAGAATATCCGTTTAGTTGAAGGAGACCACAATATCGATTGTAAAATCGAAGGGTTTGGTCCGATGAAGCTGAAATCAGAATTTGTCAAAAAGAATTAAAATATTCAATCTCTTTTCACAATTATTCTACTCGAACAATGGTAAAATAAAAGCAATGAGGAAAGGGTGAAACGATTATGTATGGATATGGTTTTTATGGCTTTGATCCAACGTTTCTTTTAGTTATTGCTGGATTAGCTATTTCCGGAATCGCTTCTGCTTACGTCAATAGTACTTTTCGTAAATACGACAAAATCAGAAGCAAAAATAATGTGACTGGTACACAAGCCGCCCAGTTCATTTTACAAAGTCAGCAAATCAATAACGTTGGCGTCCAACAAATCGCTGGTGATTTGACGGACAATTATAATTCAGGGAACAAGATGTTGAGTTTATCGCAAGCTACTGCACAATCTACCTCAGTCGCTGCAATTGGGGTAGCTGCCCATGAATGCGGACACGCAGTGCAAGATGCTGTTGGTTATGCGCCGTTGAAAATCAGAGCTTCATTAGTGCCTGTCGCAAATTTTGGCTCGATGATTTCGTTTCCGTTGATCATGGTAGGTGTATTATTTAGTTGGAATACGACGTTGATCAATATTGGTATCTTCGCTTTTTCATTGGCACTATTGTTTCAACTTGTTACGCTACCAGTAGAATTCAACGCGTCAAGACGAGCGATCCAAATTTTAAGTGAAGGTGGCTTACTGACAGAAGAAGAGGTACCAATGGCGAAACATGTGCTATTTGCGGCGGCTTTGACCTATGTTGCTGCAGCGCTATCTACTTTCTTACAATTACTACGTTTGATTTTGCTTTTTGGCGGCAACCGTCGAGACTAGAACAAACCAATAGAAGTGAGGGACAGTCGATTGGACTGATCCACTCACTTTTTATTTTGGAAAAATTAGTATTAATTTAAAAGTTCAGACGGAGACACGCTTGCTTCTCCTATCTTTTCTTTAAATCAAATCATTTTATTGACATAGAGTTGTTGAATTTTTGTGACTAAATCTACCCACAAATCTTTTTCTTTACTAGGATCAAGGTAAAAAATTTTACTCGTTTGATGAAATTTATCAAACCAATCGGTGACGATCAAATCTGCTTGTTCTGGATTTTCTGTCAAGCGAATCATTTTTTCGTCAAATACTTGTCGTAATCGATTTTGGATATGATAATTCCCTGTCAGCGTTTTATTCATTTGTACATAGATCAATAATTTTTCATTTGTTTCCGACTGCAAGAGGTTATAGATCAAGCTACTCAAATAATAAATAATCAATGTTTTTTTTGGATGGTCATGAAAAACTTCAGAGATAATTTGTTGTATTTGTTGTATTTGTTCATTCGATTCATCAATCTCAAGTGCTGGTTTAGGAAAATGCAACGAGTAGAAAAAAGGAGTTGTATTTCCCAATATCAAAATAGAAATTAAAGAAAGCATAAGATAGTAATTGTAGAAAAACCTTTTTTCAGATGATGCAATCACTGGAAAGGTTTGAGCTAGCTCTTTTGTTAGTGAGGTGATTTTCATACATAGATGATTACGTTTATTCGTCAAAGTATAACCAATCAAACTCTTCTGCTGGCTTGAAATGAGATTAGGAAAAAAGCAATAAATCAAAAAATTAAAATGCAATAGTTCATCAATGGCGATTTCATGAGGTAAAAGATGAAACAAATGATGTTTAAAACTACCGGAGACATCTTGTACCTGTTGTAGCAATTCTAAAATAGCATAGACCTCACTAGATTCAGAGGTGATCAATGATGATTGTTGTGTACGAAGCGTAAAGATAGCAATCAGCAAATACAGGTTTTCTTGATATTTCAATGAATGCTTTGAAACGAGCAATTTTTTGGATAATCGCCGCTCTCTTTTTAGTTGGCTCAATTTGAATTTGTCAAAAGGCCATTCCAACCCTTGAAAAGCATCAGATAGAATAAAAAACAAATAGAGTCGGATAAATAATTCGTTTCCTTTGAACAAATAACAGCCCTGAGATGAAACAATCTCGATTTCAAAATCTTGAAGTGTTTCATTCAATTGGTGTGTTAATTTTTCTAAGTAAGAGTGGGATATGTATAATTGCTCCAATAAATATTTTTTCGGAACATACGCTTTGGGATAATTGACCATAAGCAATAAGTAGTTGAAACGATTGGATTCTCTTAAATAAAAAAGTTTGAGCTTGTGATAAATCATCATTTTTATTTCTTGGTATTCATCGGATATAGTTATTTCTCCTTTGTGTGTAGAGAAAATAAAAGTAGAAATGCTCAATTGCTGTTCAATCGTAGTATTCAACTTTCGAATCAATTCTTTGATTGTCCGTTTAGGTATAGTCAGTTCATCCGCAAGTTCTTTTAACGTACATTGACTTTTTTGAGCGATCGTATAGAGGACTAATAACTCTTTCTTTTTTGCATCGATTAACATGATGGACTCCTTTCTGACAATTAGTGTACTAGTGGTGACATAAAATGTGAGTGGAAAGTGTTTTCAATGTATGATATTCTCACATAGTAATAGAATTTGATTATATAACTTGTTATTTTAAGAAATGATAATCAGTTATCTATTCTATTGTTTATTTCTTTGCTTATTTTGTCAAGTTGGAATCATTTAAATAATCTTGGATAAGGGAATACAATGTTATTTAATTGAGGATATCGTTATTTTTTAAATCTTATTTTTGGCGAAGCATTAGATAAATCAAGCTTCTATTACAAAGAGACATATTTTAACCCCCGAAATATGTTATTATCGTTTTTTTTTATCAAAACTTGTTTCTTCATGGTTTACATAAGTTTTTCCTACTAGCGAATGCGCTGGATCGTCATGGGAAATTAAAAAAAGAATCATTGCCGGATATGAATAAGATAATCGGAAAGGATGGATGGTTTCGTGGGAAGAGTGACGAATTTTAGTAAAGAATATTTACTATTTAAGAGTATGGTATATGCTGAAGAAAATGGGTTATCGACAATCACAGCGAGAAGTTTAGCTTCTTTTTGTGGCTGTTCTACTTACCCGATCTATGCACATTTTAAATCAATCCGTATACTAAAAGAAAAAATTATCGAAGAGATCACGATATGTTTTGATCGATATTTAGCTGAATACGTTATTGACGATTTTTTCAGTGTCGTTCATTTATTGAAGGAGTTTTTCTCGATTCATGAGAGTATTAGAGGAGTAGTTATCAAATCCGAATTAGACATGGCCTCGTTGTTCAAACGAACGTTCTCAGAATTTGTCAGAGAACATACGGGAATCAAAGAAGCGTATTTATTAGAACTTCTTTGGCTGAACGCATTAGGAAGTTTAAATTCAGATAAATCATCAAAGGAATTTTTTGAGACAATGACATTGATTTGGAATAAGTTAGCAGAATTAGAAGATGATTTGCCTGAAATGCTAACAAATATCCAATACGTTCCGGTTAATTGACCTTACATTTCTTTGGATGGATGATTTACTTTAGTTGTTCGTATGAAGCATCTCCAAAAAGGAGGTGCTTTTTTTAACAGAATTAGGCAGAAGTCGCCCATCCTCTATAGGTGGGTGATGAATGCCGTTCGGTATGAGGGTTACCGTTGGTAACTCGAAGACCGACAACTAAGGCGTATTGCTTTTTTATTTTGTCTCATGTTAAAATCAGTCTATACAAGAAATGAGTTGATACAACATGGAATTAGACACAAATAACCATTCAGTATTTCTTCTTTATTATCACCTTGTTTTAGTAACGAAATATCGTAGACAAGTAATTGATAATGAAATATCTAACTACGCTAAAGCGACTTTTGAAAGAATCTCAGAATCGTATCATATCACTTTAGTTGAGTGGAATCATGATAAAGACCACGTTCATATTATGTTCAAAGCTCAACCAAAAACAGAATTGACAAAATTTATCAATGCCTATAAAAGTGCTAGTTCACGTTTGATAAAGCGCAATTATCCAAGAATCAAACAATTTCTTTGGAAAGAAATGTTCTGGTCAAAAAGTTTTTGTCTTTTGACAACTGGTGGAGCACCAATTGATGTGATTAAGAAATATATTCAAAATCAAGGAAACAATCATAAATAGAAAGCAGGCGAGCTTTATGGAGCGACTAAAAGCATATAAATTTAGAATCTATCCAACAGAAGAACAAGAAACCTTCTTTGCTAAGTCTTTTGGCTGTGTCCGTAAGGTCTACAATCTAATGCTTGATGACCGAATGAAAGCTTATAAAGAAACTAGGAAAAATTCCTCTAAAAAAATGAGTTTTCCAACGCCTGCAAAATATAAGCAAGATTTTCCGTTCTTGAAAGAAGTGGATAGTCTTGCTTTAGCAAATGCACAACTCAACCTAGATAAGGCGTATAAGAACTTCTTTCGCGATAAGTCCGCCGGATTTCCTCGTTTCAAAAGCAAGAAAAATCCAGTTCAAAGCTATACGACTAACAATCAAAATGGAACAATCGCTTTGATTGATAATCAATTTGTCAAACTTCCTAAGTTGAAGTCGTTAGTTAAAATTACGCTCCATAGACAACCTAAAGGTCTGATCAAATCCGCTACAATATCACGTCATTCTAGCGGTAAATATTATATTTCTTTATTGTGTAAAGAAGAAATAGCTGAGCTTCCTAAAACTAATTCCGCTATTGGAATTGACCTTGGTATAACTGATTTTGCAATCCTTTCTAATGGTCAAAAGATTGATAACAATAAATTCACGTCAAAAATGTCAAAAAAACTAAAACGTGAACAACGTAAGTTGTCAAGACGTGCATTATTAGCTAAACAAAAAGGTATCAATCTGTTTGAAGCTAGAAATTATCAAAAACAAAAACGTAAAATAGCACGACTACATGAAAAAGTAATGAATCAACGCAATGACTTTCTAAACAAGTTGAGCACAGAGATTATCAAAAATCACGATATGATCTGTATAGAAGACTTAAATACAAAAGGTATGTTGCGTAATCATAAACTAGCAAAAAGTATTTCGGATGTTTCATGGTCTAGTTTTGTGACTAGGTTACAATACAAAGCTGACTGGTACGGTCGAAAAATTATCGAAGTGGATAAGTGGTTCCCATCCAGTCAAATCTGTTCGAATTGTGGACACAAAGACGGCAAGAAATCTCTAGAAATTCGAGAATGGACTTGTCCTGTTTGTCATGTTCATCATGACCGAGATATCAATGCTAGTATCAATATTCTGACCGAAGGTCTAAGACTACATTCTATGGGATTAGCTTAGATCCAATCATCAAAAACCGTAGGAACTATGGGGATAGCTTGGTAAATAAGAGAAACCGCTGTGAGTAAAGAAATACGCTTGCAAGTATGCTCTATTCCCAAGAAGCTCCCACTTCAAGCGTTAAAAACCGGTAGGTTTAGCTAAGTGGTGAGTAGTTCACCGCATCAAACTAAGGTTGCTTGAAACCGAAAATGCCAAATGAGGCGTCGTACAAAAGCAAATAATAAAACAAGACAGTATGTGCTTTTTGTAATTTTTTTTGCTATTCATCGGGCAGGGCTCATAGCAATTAGTTCGCTTATCTATTTGACTGTGATATGATTGTAGTAGATAAAAAGGAGCTGATAATTATGAAAACATCAACAAAAGTAACGATTGGATTAAGTGTCGCAGCAGCAGCAAGTGTGGCAACAGCTGTAGTTGTTTCTGGCAAAGTGATCGAAAAAATCCATCATCTAAGTAACCGAACAAAAGTAAAAAAATTCGTGTATGACAAATTTGATGGGAATGAAAAGTTATTAGATGTCGTCGACCATTTATCAGATAGCGATTTAGATTCATTGATGGGCATGCTAGCAAAGATTAAATCTGGCAAAAAGAAAATTTCTGTCTACGGTGACTCTATCAAAGACTCGACAGAAGATGCGAAAGGTCGTCTGATGTCACTTGTTGAGAAAATGATCTAAAAACGATTCTCTTTGGATTGATCGAAAAAAGGAACAAGCAAGGCGATGTTTATTGCTGCTTGTTCCTTTTTTTATATGTGTAACAAAAGGAGGTAACAAAAGAGTAAGTCATCTGCTTTTTTTAAATTGAAGCCTGTTTGTTCGTCAAACTTTTCGATCCGATATTGGAGAGTGTTTCGATGCATGAAGAGTTGCTTAGCCGCTGAACTGATATTCCCAAAATTCTTCCACAGTTCGATAATGATGTCTTCCATTTTAAAACTACGGATTATTTCTTGATATTCATTTGTTAGCTGACTGGATGTAACTAATTCTTTTGTATAATAATATAAGGCAATTTCTTGTATGGAAGTCGTTTGGTCGGCTACTTGTATTTGTGTTCGTTTATTCAGGAAAATTTTTCGTTCTTCATTGAACATAGCGGTTAGATTTTGTCCAGCTGAATGGAATGAACCGACAAAGGCTTGTGTCGTCATATCAAAATCGACATCAAGAGATAAAAAGATACCTTTAAGATCTGCCGTATTCAAATAATTGGCATGCTTTCTTTCGATGATCAACGCATCTGTCTCTGTGTAAAGAAAAAAATCAAGAGCTTCGGGAAATAATCCAGAAATTGTTTCTCGCCATTCTTTTTGTAAGAAATCGGATCTCTTTTCAAAATGTAACTGAATGATTCGGCAGCTTTCTTCACATACATATCCCTTTTCCTCAAATAAATATTGATACCAAGGATGTCTGTCTAAGGTGTTTGTTTTCTGAAATAACGCTTTCAAAAGTTTCTCTTCTTGAACGGACAAGGAACTTTTATCGATCCACAAGAAGTAATCTTCTACGACTAGTGAAAGAATTCGATCATCAGAAGAAGGAGTATTCTTTTTTTGTGCATTTGGGTATAATCCTAGTAACTTTTCTGTGTTCATTTACTTCACCTCATTCACTAGTTTACCATAGGACACGGCGATAAGGAAAAACTCTTTGTACTTCACCAAAAAGCCAGTTATACTATGTTTGATAGAGAAGATAAGTAAATCTAAAAAAGGTAGGAGTACAAGTGGAAGAAACAGAACAACAGCGAACAAAAGAAGAATGGATGCGTGTGGCTATTGAAGAAGCCAAAAAAGCAGAAGCGTTAGCAGAAGTACCAATCGGTGCCATCGTGGTTCACCAAGGACAGATTATTGGGCGTGGACACAATTTGAGAGAAACAACACAAAATGCAACAACACATGCTGAGATGATTGCGATCCAAGAAGCATGTAAGGCAATCGGAAGTTGGCGTTTAGAGGAAACACAATTATATGTCACGTTAGAACCGTGCCCAATGTGTAGCGGTGCCATGATTCTTTCTCGCGTAAAAGAAGTTTACTTTGGTGCCTATGATCCAAAAGGAGGAACCGCAGGGACATTGATGAATTTACTTGAGGATGAACGTTTCAACCATCAAGCCGATGTGGAAGGCGGGATATTAGAAGAAGAATGTGGTGAACTTTTATCTGTGTTTTTTAGAAATTTGCGAGCAAAGAAAAAGAAATTAAAAAAGGACTAGCCAAGGATAATAAAATGCGGTATACTATTCCTTGCCGAAAGGCTAGGACAATGGTGGGCTTGTGAAGCGTGTCAGATCCGGAAGGAAGCAGCACTAAGCAGGTGCCGCCATGTGTCTGATTGATTAGATTTATTAAGCCTAAAGGGCTTTTTTTATTAGAGGCAAGTTTAAGGTATTTAGATTTTGTAAAAAAGTCTAAGTACCTTTTTTTTGTGCAAAAACTTTCCATGTGAACAAAGGGAAACCCTATGGTATGATGAAAAAAAGTGAGGTGGAACAAACAGTGGAAGAAATCGTTCTTTTACACACGAATGACTTACATTCTCATCTTGAAAACTGGCCACGGATCAGAAGATTCCTTGAGCAAAAAAAACGTGAAAATGAGAAAAAAAATAATACGACAACTCTCACGGTTGATCTTGGGGATTTTGTTGATCGTTGGCATCCTTTGTCAGAAGCAACGAATGGTCATGCCAATGTTGAACTAATGAATCAAATCGGCTATGATGCAGCAACTATAGGGAATAATGAAGGTGTAGGTAATTCCAAGAATGAGTTGAATCATTTATATGATCACGCGAATTTTGATGTGCTACTGAGCAACTTATTCGATAAAAATACTTTGCAACCACCAGTGTGGACAAAGCCATATAAAATCATCGAAACAAAGCAACGAACAAAAGTCGGTCTAATTGCTTTTACTGCGCCATTTCCTTTGACATATAATCCAAATGGTTGGGATATCCGCCAACCTTATGACCTTTTGCCCGAACTAGTGGAACAATTGCGTCCCCAGGTAGACGTCCTTATTTTAATGAGTCATCTAGGGATCCAAGATGATTTACAGATTGCAAAAGAAATCCCTGCAATCGATGTGATTTTAGGATCACATACCCATCATCTTTTTATTGATGGGAAAGTCGTAAATGAGGTACAATTAGCCGCTGCCGGAAAATTTGGGCAATATGTAGGGGAAGTACATCTTTCATTGGAAAATAAAAAAATCGTCGGACACTACGCCAAAGCGATTCCGACAGATACCATGACTGCATTCGTAGAGGATGAGAAAGAAATCGCCGGTTATCTTGAACAAGGACATCGTCTTTTAGCCCAAAAGAAAGTGGCAGATCTGCCATTTGACTTATCACTTGATTTATTTGATGAACATTCTTTTATCCAAATCGCTTTAGAAGCGGTAAAAGAAAGAGGGAACACAGAAGCATCATTTCTAAATAGTGGGCTTTTTTTGAATAGCGTACCTAAAGGGCTGGTGGATCAAGATCAACTCCATAGCGCATTACCTCATCCGATGCATTTGATCAACGTTACACTGAAAGGCTCGGATATGATTCGCTTAGTGTTGGAAATCGAAAAAAGTCGACTCTTCTTACGGAATTTTCCTATCAAAGGAATGGGATTTCGTGGTCAGATATTTGGTGAGATTTTCTATAATGGGATCACATATGATGCGGTCAACCGAGAAGTTCTGTGGCAAAAACAACCAATCGAAGAGAAAAAGAATTATACCGTTACTACGGTGGACCATCTGATGTTTGTTCCTTTTTTCCCAACCATCGAAATTGTCGGACAGGTCGATTTTTTATTTCCCGAATTTATTCGCACAGTAGTGGGAGACTACTTAAATGCTCACTACCCAACCAATGAAAAAGAAGGTATAATAGAAAAATAGGTGGTGAAAGCATGTCGACGAAACAAAATAAACAACACAACAGTGACAAAAAAGAGAGTCAAGAAACGGTCGATCGCTCACAAGAACAAACGGTGACCGAAGAAGTGACGGCAGTTTTAGAAGAAATAATCGAGGAAACGAAGCCAGAGAAAGTCAAGGGAGAAATCGTCACATTGACAGATGAAACGAATCTTTTGATTGGTGATAGACCTTATCGTATCGTAACGGATTACCGGGAAGGTTTCAATGCTGAGAAGCTTGGTGAGAGATATAGCGAAGTGCTTTCCAGATACGATTACATCGTAGGTGACTGGGGTTACGAACAGCTACGTTTGAAAGGCTTTTTTGATGCCACGAATCGACGTGCTCACCCAGATCAGCGAATTGATGCATTAGAAGATTATTTATACGAATATTGTAATTTTGGTTGCGCATATTTTGTCATTGAACGTATTGGTGGAAAAAAAGAAAAAAACACCCAACGACGCAAAAAGAAAAAAAATCCGAATCGCAACAATCAAGCGCATATTGATGAAAAAAAAGCGCCCGTTGAATCAGTACGCAAACAACCTGTGATCAAAAATCGTAAACCAGCAACTACTAAGGCAACACCAAAGGGAACTGAAAAATCGTCAGAACGCCCAACAAAATCAACTTCTAAAAAGAATTTTACTATTAGACAAAGGGAAGAATGATCCTATGAATTATAAAGGCTATTTGATCGATTTAGACGGAACGATCTATCGTGGAACGGAGCCGATACCGGCAGGAAAACGATTCGTCGAACAGTTACAGGAAAATGGGACGCCCTTTTTATTTGTAACCAACAATACGACAAAAACACCGGGAACAGTGGCACAACGTTTAGCCACTGAGTTTGATATCCATGTCTCACCAGAAACGATCTATACAGCATCTCTAGCGACAATTGATTTCATGAAATCAGACGCTAAAGGAAATAAAGTGTATGTGATCGGTGAAGCTGGCTTGACAGATTTGATCTTAGAGGCAGGGTTTGTATGGGAAGAAGAACACCCTGATTACGTCGTAGTAGGTCTAGACAATCACTTGACTTACGAAAAAGTGGTGACCGCAACCTTAGCAATCCAAAAAGGGGCAACGTTTATCGGTACGAATCCTGATAAAAATATCCCTACAGAAAGAGGATTATTACCTGGAGCTGGCTCGGTTGTTTCTTTTGTAGAGACAGCGACACAAACCACACCGGTCTATATTGGAAAGCCAGAAGCTATCATTATGGATAAAGCAGTGGAACTTTTAGGATTGAACAAAGAAGAAGTCATCATGGTAGGGGACAATTATGAAACTGACATCCAAGCAGGGATTCGTAATGGCATTGACACCTTGCTAGTATTGTCAGGTTTTACGAAAGAAGAAGACATCCCACAACTACCAACACCAGCAACCTTCGTCTTGCAATCGTTAGATGAATGGAGTTTCTAAAACAATGAAAAATAAACGATGGCAATGGGTGGAGTATGCGGGGATGGTTAGTTTGTTCCTGACGTTGCTCACTTTAGCAATTGCAATAACGATCAATTTTCGTCCACTTTATGTATTTGATATCGGACATCTAGGTATCTTGGATTACACCACCGTGGATCAACCAACATTACTCCAAAATTATGATCAATTGATGAGGTATCTGAATAATCCTTTTGAGCAAGTGTTGGCACTTCCTGACTTTCCAATGTCAGCGAGTGGCTTACATCATTTTTATGAAGTCAAGTTATTATTCATGCTTAATTATGGGGTGTTGCTACTAACATTGATCCCAAGCGGTTTGTTCCTTCGTCAATTGAAAAGAGACCAACGTTTGTGGCGGCTGATCCGTCCTTTTCAAATCGGCATGGTCTTGCCATTTGTTTTTGGCTTTTTCATGTTGATTGGCTTTGATCGTTTTTTTATTCTTTTTCACGAAACATTTTTCAATAATGATGACTGGCTGTTTGATCCTCAGACTGATCCAATCATCAATGTGTTACCTGAGCAATACTTCATGCATTGTTTCATTCTGTTTTTTGTGCTTATCGAATTATTTTTCGCTTTGATGGTTCTTGTTGGCAAAAGAGAATTGAAAAAGGGGAACAATTAAACAATCACTTTCGGGTAGCGCGTTGATTGCTTTTTCGGATATAGCAAAAAATCATCCATAAAAATCCTTTTGCGATTTTTATGGATGATTTTTTATTTTTATTTGATTATTGTGTCAAACGGCTCCGTTTTTCCGGTTCTTGGTGGGCTAAACGGCTTGCGGCAGAAGCGGCAATTGCTCCCACGATATCATCTAAAAATGTATGGACATTTTTGCCATCGTGACTATTTAACTTTTTCAAGATCCCAGGTTTTACTTTATCAATATAGCCATAATTGGTAAAGCCAATCGTTCCATAAACGTTGACGATCGACAAGGCTAAAATTTCATCTATTCCGTATAATCCTTCATCATCTTCAATGATATGCTGAAGAGGGCTCATCAATTGTTTTTGTTCTGCCAAGATATCTAATTGGATGCCAGTAATGATCGCGTTATGGACTTCACGCTTTGTCAAGACTGCGTTAATACTTTCCGCACAATCCTCCAAGCTTAAATCTGAGATATAGTCTTTTTGTAAAAACATGACTAATTCAGCGATATCCTCGATTGTTACCCCACGTTCTTTTAGGAGATCTCGCGCTTTTTCTTCTAAGGTTTCTGTTTTTATGACCATTTTTGATTCCTCCGTCTCTTCTTTCTATCTATAATGGTAACGTAGTACGTACAAAAAGCAAGAATCATTTCTTCTATAAAAAAGCAGCTGAGTTATTTTGGTCCAAATGTTTTATCATAAAGACTTGTACTATGACCAGGCTGCGTACGTTCTTTTGGATTGATGAAATGTAACGCGTTATTGACAGCAGTCGGTGCCTCTCCGAATCCCGTGGCAATCAATTTCACTTTTCCTTCATAGCTACAAATGTCGCCAGCAGCATAAACACCAGGAATTGAAGTTGACATATCAGAGTGGACGGTGATCGCATTTCTGGAACTTTCAAGTCCCCAAGAAGACAAATGCTCTAAGTTAGAAGTGAACCCATAATTGACGATCAATGAATCAACCATGAGATCAATCGTTTCATCCGTCTTAGCTTTTTTTAGACGAATGTCTGACAACTCTCCATTTGAACCAGATAAACGCTCAATCAAATAAGGCGTTAATACATTTACAGAGGATTGATTCAACTGATTTACGCTATGTTCATGAGCCCTAAATGCGTCTCGACGATGAATCAAATAAACTTCGCTCGCAATAGGTTCAAGCATCAGTGCCCAGTCGATTGCTGAATCCCCACCGCCAGCAATGGCAACTTTCTTTCCTGCATATTTCATCAAGTCGTTCACGAAATAATCTAACCCGTGGTTTTCGTATAGGTCAGCATGTTCTAAATTCAGCTTTCTTGGTTGGAAAGAACCACTTCCTAGCGTCAGAATCACAGCTTTTGAATAATGGATACCTTTCGTAGTAGTGATCTCGATGATCTCGTCTTCTCTGGAAAGTGAGAGAACTTCTTCATTTAAATGAAATGTATGATTAAAAGTGGTCAATTGTTTCTTTAAATTATTAACAAGATCAACCGCTTTGATTGCTGGATAACCAGGAATGTCATAAATATATTTTTCAGGGTATAAGGTAGTTAACTGTCCGCCAAGTTGAGGCAAACTATCAATAATATTGGTTTTCGCTTGGCGCATACCAGCATAAAAAGCTGCAAACATGCCAACCGGCCCTGCGCCAATAATTGTAATATCGTAAATTTCCATTTGAAATTCCTCCCTTGGTGACACTATAACAGAATTTAATTGAGAATTCTTCTCAAATAGTTTAATGATGGAACGAGCAGTTACTAAAATATAAGGAGTGATCTAACATATAGTTTATTTACTTTCAATATTAACTAAAAAGAGTTATTTTACTAGTACGAAGTGTTTGAATCTAAGAGGTAGAATTTTATGATTAAAAGAATAACAAGCAATGCAAAAGAAGACGGAGTATTGACGCTGTCTTTTCTATTAGCAATAGGTACCATGTTCATCATCCCGCCAAACTTCAATTATTTTTCTTATATCGATTTTCACACATTGATTCTTCTTTTTTGTTTGATGCTGATTGTAGAAGGGATACGGCAACAACAGTTTTTCGATTATCTAGGCAATTATTTGATCACCCAGACAAAAAATACGAGAGGGATCATTTTGATTTTAGTGTTTCTCACGTTTATCAGTAGTATGCTGATTACGAATGATGTGGCACTGATCATCTTTGTACCATTTGGTCTATTGATAGTAGAAAGGATCGGCATGCGAACATTGATTCCTCTCGTCATAACTTTGATGACGATTGCGGGTAATCTAGGAAGTATGTTCACTCCGATCGGTAATCCACAAAATCTTTATTTATTCGCACAGTCACAATTAAAACTGCTCGAATTTTTACAGTTGATGCTTCCATATACACTAGCTGCTGCCATATTATTGGTGATGTTGATCTATGGAAGAATCAAAAATAATACCATCGATCTGGCGAATACAGAAGAGATAATGTTAAAGCGAACACAACTCATTTTTTATTTTGGTCTATTTTTAACATGCCTTCTAGCTGTAAGTGGTATCATCCCTCATTATGTCGTATTGGTCTTAGTGAGTGTCAGTATCCTAGGCAATAATCGTCGCCTCTTTAAACAAATCGATTACTCCTTATTATTTACGTTTGTTTTTCTTTTTATATTTATCGGGAATATCAAACAAGTAGATGTTGTCCAAGCCTTTTTTGAAAAAAGTGTGGCGCATCATGAAGTTAGTGCAAGCATTTTTGCAAGTCAATTGATTAGTAATGTTCCTGCGGCGCTCCTATTATCAAGTTATACAGAAAATATCAAGGGTTTGATCATTGGGACGAACTTGGGAGGATTAGGGACATTGATTGCTTCAATGGCAAGTTTGATCTCTTACAAATTAGTCATCAAGCAATATCCGGAATGGAGAAAAAAGTATTTATTCGTCTTTGCATTCTACAACATCGTTTTTTTGATTTTCTTGTGGCTCATCTTTACCGTATATCAATAGAATATGTTATGATTACACAAGAAGACAGAATTTTTTAGGAGGAAGAAAAAATGGCATTTCCACAACTTGATCTTATGAATGAAAAGGGGCCTAAAGCTCTTATAAAAACGAACCGCGGAGATATTACAGTAAAACTATTTCCTGAGTTAGCACCTAAAACAGTCCAAAACTTTGTTGAATTAGCAAAAAAAGGGTACTATGATGGTGTGATTTTTCATCGTGTGATCCCTGATTTCATGATTCAAGGAGGCGACCCAACCGGTACAGGCATGGGAGGCGAAAGCATTTACGGAGAAAGTTTTGAAGATGAGTTCAGCCGCGAATTGTTCAATCTACGTGGCGCACTATCAATGGCTAACTCTGGTCCAAATACAAATGGCAGCCAGTTCTTTATCGTCAACAACACAAATGTGCCAGAAAACATGCTTAGTCAGTTAGAAGGAGCAGGATTCCCTAACGAAATCATTGAAGCGTATAAAAATGGTGGAACACCATGGCTTGATTTCCGTCATACAGTGTTTGGCCATGTACTTGAAGGAATGGATACAGTCGATGATATCGCAAATGCGCAACGTGGACCACAAGATCGTCCAGTACATGATGTAGTGATCGAAACGATTGAGATTTCTGAATAAAGTAAAATTTTAAACATACTAAGCTCTTAAAAAGCACCGAACAGCAAAAGCAGAAAATACTTTTGCTGTTCGGTGCTTTTTTGGTTTGGATGGTAACAAAGTAGGAAAGACTAACATTTTTTGTCCAATGACTTCTTTCATTTTCTAACTGAAAGCACGTTGGATACGTAAAAGCCCTTCTTTTAATACTGATCTTGGACAAGCGACATTCAAACGCATATGGCAATGACCGCTTGGTCCAAAACTGATCCCAGGATTCAAGACGACTCTGCCTTTTTCAATCAGCTTCTTTTCAAGTAGCCGGTCATCGTCCGTATAGGCAGAAAAATCAAGCCATATAAGGTACGTTCCTTCTGGTTTCATCACTTTGACATCAGGGAGATGCTTAGTAAAGAAGGTAATGACTTCTAGGACATTTTCTTCCAGATAAACTAATAACTCATTTAACCATTCCTCACCAGTTTCGTAAGCCGCTTGAGTGCCTAGCAGTCCGAAAGTATTGATTCCTTGATGTTGATTTTTTTCTAATTGTTTCGTAAAGCGACTTTTTAAATCATGATCTTTAATGAAGACCATTGAATTTTTTATTGCAGCTAGATTAAATGTCTTAGTTGCTGAAGTGAATGTGATCAATAATCGAGAAAGAGCAGGATCAATTGTTTGCATCGAGGTGAAGTCATGTCCGGAAAAGACGATATCTTGATGGATCTCATCACTAAATAAGAAGACGTCGTATGTTAAGCAGAGTTCACTTAACTGTTTGAGCTCTTCTTTGGTCCAAACACGACCACCTGGATTATGCGGATTACATAGAATCATTGCTTTTATCTTGTTTGAGACGATTTTTTCTTCCATATCTTGAAGGTCCATTTCAAAATGATCGGCTGTTTTATTTAAAGGACTGCGAATCAATTGACGCTCATTACTTTCAACAATTGCACCAAATGGCGGATAAACTGGATCATGAATCAACACTGCATCACCTGGAGCTGTAAATGCTTGAATCGCCAATGAGAGACTAGCTAAGACCCCACTAGTGAAAAGGATGTGGTCTTTAGTTAGGGTCACATGATGGCGCCTTTCTTCCCAGTCGATCACTGATCGGTAGAGACTGTCCGGTACGGTTGAATAACCAAAAATGCCTTTTTGCAGATAGTTTTGAAAAGCTGTTGTTACTCCATGAGGTGCAGGAAAATCCATATCCGCTACCCATAAAGGTAAAAGATCATTCCTACGATAAGTTTGTGAGATGGCATCCCATTTTACGCTATCTGTGTTTAGTCTTGAAACTATTTCATCAAATTGTTCCATCTATAAGACCTCCATATCTACATGCAAGAACAGAACTTCTTTTTTTTTAATATTTACAGTATAATGATAAATGCGAAGAGAGGGAAGTATATGACTTATAAAATAGGCGAAATAATCAAAGGGAAAATTACTGGAATACAACCATATGGAGCGTTCGTTTCATTAGATGAAGAGACACAAGGGTTGATCCACGTATCAGAAGTGCAATCTGGTTATACGAAAAGTATTCATACATTATTGAAGGTGGGGCAACCGGTGACTGTACAAATCATTGATATTGATGAGTATTCGAATAAAATCAGTCTGTCGTTACGTACCTTAGAAAAGAAAGTACCATCGATCCCATACCGAAGAAAACGATACTTCACTAATAAAAATAAAAAAATCGGGTTTGCAACGATTGAAAAACAGTTACCTATATGGATCAAGGAAGCATTGATCCAATTAGATAAAAAAGAATCAAGGAAATAAAAGTGTATTTTTTCTGAAAATATGCTAAAATTCTCTTGTAAGCCATAAACAAGTTGATCGAGGTGGAAATTTTGGCAAACAAAAGAGTCGCTGGTACAATTATGTTGCATTTGGAGGATGGATCTAAAAAATTTTTAGTTCATTCAAGAGAGAATAAATTAGAGTTCGCATGCGCAGACCACTCAAATGATAAGACTGGTTTAGCAAACATACTTAGTTTCTTAAAAGAAATCGTTCATATTGATGTGAGTAAAATCAACTTGATGGAGTTGACGAACACCCATATCAATCAAGAAAATGTTCCACTTTTTGTTTTTGAAACGGAACAAAAAAATCAACAAGAACAGTTAGGCGAAGGTTATCATTGGGAAGATCCAGGACAAATGCGTACGGTACTAGGGATTTATGAAGTAGATGGTGTACCAATTTTTTAAATTGATTCAAGTACCTCTACCAAAGAGAAATGGATGCCGTTCGTAGGTGTATCGTTGACTGCTTGAGAATCGACGAATAAAATAGGAGATCATTTTTGGAGCCAAGCAAAACTTTCAGAGAAGTTTGAATATCTTTCAAACTTCTTTTTTTGTCTATTTGAAAGGAAAGTAGAAGAGAATGTTCAGGATTCAATTGAATTTTCACTTATTTTATAAAATAAACAATTAAATGCATGGATAATCCGAATGATCGTAAAATAATTGGAAACCTTGTCTTTTTTCTACTTAAAAATAAGTATTGACGCTAGGTGGTTAGCATGGTAAATTAGACAACGTTGATTCGAAAATAAGTTCTTTTGAAAATATTCAGAAAAACATCGAAAAAACTATTGACCACTAGATAAAACCATGTTAATATAACGGAGTTGAATTATTTCCTCGCCTTATTAAATGCTTATACGTAAGAATTTAAAGCGAAATAAAGTGTTGACAAATAACAAACAACGAGTTATGATAAGTGAGTTGCTAAAACGACCTCGTGAAAAACGAGTTCGAAAAACTTTTAAAAAATAGTTGACAATCATTCGAGAGTTTGCTAAGATATAAAAGTTGCTACGGCAATCACAAACGATAAGTTGAGACAGTTGTGTTTCATTTATCACGTAGACCTTTGAAAACTGAACAAAGTAAGACAAACCAAATGTGTAGGGCGTCTTGATTCAATTCAAGACAACAAACATTTTTAACAAGCAAGCAATATGCTAGCAAACAATTGAGCTTAACAAATGAACTATTATGATGTTCGAAAGTAAATTTCGAACTACAGTTCCACATCAGCTTTCGCTGTGAGGAACTAGCATATTATGAGAGTTTGATCCTGGCTCAGGACGAACGCTGGCGGCGTGCCTAATACATGCAAGTCGAACGCCTCTTTTCCCACCGGAGCTTGCTCCACCGGGAAAAGAGGAGTGGCGAACGGGTGAGTAACACGTGGGTAACCTGCCCATCAGAAGGGGATAACACTTGGAAACAGGTGCTAATACCGTATAACAATCGAAACCGCATGGTTTCGTTTTGAAAGGCGCTTTACGGTGCCGCTGATGGATGGACCCGCGGTGCATTAGCTAGTTGGTGAGGTAACGGCTCACCAAGGCCACGATGCATAGCCGACCTGAGAGGGTGATCGGCCACATTGGGACTGAGACACGGCCCAAACTCCTACGGGAGGCAGCAGTAGGGAATCTTCGGCAATGGACGAAAGTCTGACCGAGCAACGCCGCGTGAGTGAAGAAGGTTTTCGGATCGTAAAACTCTGTTGTTAGAGAAGAACAAGGGTGAGAGTAACTGTTCACCCCTTGACGGTATCTAACCAGAAAGCCACGGCTAACTACGTGCCAGCAGCCGCGGTAATACGTAGGTGGCAAGCGTTGTCCGGATTTATTGGGCGTAAAGCGAGCGCAGGCGGTTTCTTAAGTCTGATGTGAAAGCCCCCGGCTCAACCGGGGAGGGTCATTGGAAACTGGGAGACTTGAGTGCAGAAGAGGAGAGTGGAATTCCATGTGTAGCGGTGAAATGCGTAGATATATGGAGGAACACCAGTGGCGAAGGCGGCTCTCTGGTCTGTAACTGACGCTGAGGCTCGAAAGCGTGGGGAGCAAACAGGATTAGATACCCTGGTAGTCCACGCCGTAAACGATGAGTGCTAAGTGTTGGAGGGTTTCCGCCCTTCAGTGCTGCAGCTAACGCATTAAGCACTCCGCCTGGGGAGTACGACCGCAAGGTTGAAACTCAAAGGAATTGACGGGGGCCCGCACAAGCGGTGGAGCATGTGGTTTAATTCGAAGCAACGCGAAGAACCTTACCAGGTCTTGACATCCTTTGACCACTCTAGAGATAGAGCTTCCCCTTCGGGGGCAAAGTGACAGGTGGTGCATGGTTGTCGTCAGCTCGTGTCGTGAGATGTTGGGTTAAGTCCCGCAACGAGCGCAACCCTTATTGTTAGTTGCCATCATTTAGTTGGGCACTCTAGCAAGACTGCCGGTGACAAACCGGAGGAAGGTGGGGATGACGTCAAATCATCATGCCCCTTATGACCTGGGCTACACACGTGCTACAATGGGAAGTACAACGAGTCGCGAAGTCGCGAGGCTAAGCTAATCTCTTAAAGCTTCTCTCAGTTCGGATTGTAGGCTGCAACTCGCCTACATGAAGCCGGAATCGCTAGTAATCGCGGATCAGCACGCCGCGGTGAATACGTTCCCGGGCCTTGTACACACCGCCCGTCACACCACGAGAGTTTGTAACACCCGAAGTCGGTGAGGTAACCTTTTTGGAGCCAGCCGCCTAAGGTGGGATAGATGATTGGGGTGAAGTCGTAACAAGGTAGCCGTATCGGAAGGTGCGGCTGGATCACCTCCTTTCTAAGGAATATTACGGAGACTACACACGTTTGTCGATACTTTGTTCAGTTTTGAGAGGTCTACTCTCAAAATTTTGTTCATTGAAAACTGGATATTGAAGTAAAAATGTAAGTAATACAAACCGAGAACACCGCGTTGAATGAGTTTTTTAATAAGTTCAATTGCTTATTTTTCTTGATTGGACTTCTATCGCTAGAAGAAAGATCAAAACCCAACCGTAAGGTTGATAAGGTTAAGTGAATAAGGGCGCACGGTGGATGCCTTGGCACTAGGAGCCGATGAAGGACGGGACTAACACCGATATGCTTTGGGGAGCTGTACGTAAGCTATGATCCAGAGATTTCCGAATGGGGGAACCCAGCATCTTTTATAGGATGTTACGTATACGTGAATACATAGCGTATACGAGGTAGACGCAGAGAACTGAAACATCTAAGTACCTGCAGGAAGAGAAAGAAAATTCGATTCCCTGAGTAGCGGCGAGCGAAACGGGAAAAGCCCAAACCAATGAGCTTGCTCATTGGGGTTGTAGGACTCCGATATGGTAGTTCTTTCAGATAGTCGAATGACTTGGAAAAGTCAGTCAAAGAGGGTGAAAGCCCCGTAGATGAAATTTGGAAGGCACCTAGGAGGATCCTGAGTACGGCGGAACACGAGGAATTCCGTCGGAATCCGGGAGGACCATCTCCCAAGGCTAAATACTCCCTAGTGACCGATAGTGAACCAGTACCGTGAGGGAAAGGTGAAAAGCACCCCGGAAGGGGAGTGAAATAGAACCTGAAACCGTGTGCCTACAACAAGTCAAAGCCCGTTAATGGGTGATGGCGTGCCTTTTGTAGAATGAACCGGCGAGTTACGATTGCATGCGAGGTTAAGTTGAAGAGACGGAGCCGTAGCGAAAGCGAGTCTGAATAGGGCGTTTGAGTATGTAGTCGTAGACCCGAAACCATGTGATCTACCCATGTCCAGGTTGAAGGTGCGGTAAAACGCACTGGAGGACCGAACCCACGTACGTTGAAAAGTGCGGGGATGAGGTGTGGGTAGCGGAGAAATTCCAAACGAACTTGGAGATAGCTGGTTCTCTCCGAAATAGCTTTAGGGCTAGCCTCGGAATTG